>NZ_JBHINT010000060.1:0-132582 GCF_042195145.1 Bartonella sp. CL434QHHD
ATTCAAAAGATCCGATTGTAACCAACGCGATAAAAAACCAAATTTTAAAGGTTTTGGGAGAGAGCCATTGGTAACATGACGGCGGAATGTTGAGACACTCATATGAAGCAGTTTTGCACTTTCACGGTCTGTTAAAAGAATATCATTTTCTGTCATACTAAAATCCTTTCAAAAGTAAAAAAATGAGAACAAATCATAACTATTTATTAACCACATTTTGGTTCATTTTTGAAGGTATTTTATTTATAGAAAACAATATTTTATCATAGTTTTTCTGATGTGATAATTTATGACTCTTATTGAGAAAGAATGAGAGAAAAGAGAGCTAAAGTTATCCACAGATCATGGGGTTATTCACCCCATATCTTAAGATTGACCCGTGACATAAGCCGCCCATTTATCCATATAAACGCTGCGCTGTTCTAAATAGTCAGTCCGACGATAGGCACGCTCTACTTTACCGCCTACTGTATGACTTAGAATAGTTTCTGCGACTTCATAAGGGGCATCGGTTGTTTCAGCGAGCCAATCACGTAAACTAGAACGAAATCCATGGGGGCATGCCTCAATTTTATTGTCTCTCATATATTGAGCCATACAATTTGCAGCGAGGGGACCCCGACCGGTTGCAGAAAAGAAGAAATCATTGCGAGAAAGCAAGCGCGCTTGTTTTAAGATTTCTAATGCTTCTGATGATAGAGGCACGCGAAACTCTTCTGTAGTATCACGTCGACCTTTCATATTTTCAGCAGGGATTGTCCAGATATCGCCATCAACTTGGTCTTTATGAATATGACACAAAGGGTTGGTACGAACGCCTGTCAAAATAAGCAAACGCAAAGCCAGTTGTGTTAAGGTTGATGCTTCGCAAAGTGTTTTATAAAAGGCAGGGACATCTCTCCAATCCATAGCTGGAAAATTTTGCGTTTTATGGCGTTGTTTACCTAAGAGAGCGCGTGCTTTTTCTGTTGCTTGTAAATCAACATCCAAACCCAAAGCAGCCGCATGTTTGAGACAAATATTAAGGCGGGTAAGAGCTTTATCAGCTGTTGCTGCTTTTGTATGCCAAATGGGAGCAAGTGTATTGCGTATCTCTGTTTGTGTAATCTCTGAAACGGGGAGGCAACCTAATTTGGGGAGAATATGGAGTTTTAAGGGTAAAAACCAACGCCCATCTTTACCATCTCCTTTTAGTTCAGCTTTACGGCTTTCAAAAGCATCCAACGCGATATCTTTTAAATAATGGAGATTACTTATTTCCTCACGCTTTTGTTTATTGCGTTCTTTAATGGGGTCACGACCTTCACGAAGAACAGAGCGCCACCCAGTTGCCAATTCACGGGCTTGTTTTAAAGAGACATCTCTCAAGGCACCCAAGCCCATTTCACGGCGCCGCCCATGAATGGTAAAACGGTAAATCCATTGAGCACCTCCATCTTTACGCTTATGAAGTAACAAGCCGGCACCATCATTATATTTGCCAGCTCCCAATGTTGCGACAGCCCTTGCATTAAGACGGTTCATAAGAGCCATTTTTAGTCCTTTCTTATACAAATTTTATCCATACACTCATCCCACTTGTTATGTACAAATGAGTGGTTTTAGTTGATTCAAGATAAACAGATTTGAAATGAGAGAATCTTACGTTATTCGGGATTCTAATTCAATATGAATAACGCTATATTATCATTATAAATCAATGTGTTATCTGAGTTCTGATCAACATCATAAGTTTGCCTTGGAATGTAAGGACCATGTTTCTTTAGAGCCTTTGTTATCATCAGAGCAGCAAGGAACGCCGGTTTGTTACAGTTATTTTGATAGGAAATTACATCTTTATCCCACGCCGGATAAAGTCTATCAGATTCAACTCATTCTCTCTCCATTGCGTTTATCAGAGATAGATAGTGTCGATGAGGAGCACCCATGGTTTGTGCACGCGTTTGATTTGATTAAGGCGCGTGCAAAATACGAACTTTACAAGAATATCTTGAAAGACCCCGATTGTGCAACGGCAGCTTACAATGACTTTAACGAACAGTTGCATGAATTGCGTGCAGAGACGTCTCAACGTCATAACGTGACCAGAATAATACCAACGGATTTTTAAGATGGTTTATTTTCCAGTAGCCGATTACAGACCAGATGTTTCGGTCGTCAACGGTAGCTTTACGGATAGCCTTGTGAATGTTTTACCGGCTGATGGCTGTTACATTCCGATGCCTAGTGCAATGGTTGTGTCTCATGCTTTGGAAGAAAAGCCTTTGGGGTGCATAGCGTTTAGAAGTGGCAATGGTGTTAAGATAATCGTAGGAGGCAAGCAAAAGCTTTACAGTTATGATAGTCAAACCAAGGGTTGGAAGGACATAAGCCAAAGTGGTGTGACTTATCAAGCAAATGAAGAGAATAAATGGTCGTTTGCTCTTTTTAAAAACATGGTTATTGCGGTGAATAAAAATGATAAACCGCAAGTTTTCAAGGTCCTTAGTTCTGAACGGTTTGAAGATTTAGAAGGAAATCCACCGAAAGCGGGATTGGTGAAGGTTTGGGGACCTTTTGTTTGTTTGATGCAATTGACAGATAATCCCAATCGCATTCATTGGTCTGGAGAAGGCGATGAAACTCTATGGGAGACTCAATATAATGTTAGTGGTTATATGGATTTCCAAGATGGAGAATACGTTCAGGGGGCAACAGAAACAACCAATCCCCTTATTTTTCTTCGTTCTGCTATTTATGCTGGTTCTTTGACGTTAGGTTCCAAGAGCCCGTTTGCTTTTCAAAAGATCCAAGACAAGCGTGGAGCGCGCAGTGCAGCCTCTATAGCGTGTCGAGGGAGTGATGCTTTTTTTGCAGGTGATGGTGGTTTTTATCAGATGAGTTTGGATGGTCAACTTTTACCGATAGGTTTTGAAAAGGTTGATAGAACGGTTTTTAAAACATTTGATAAGTTTGCTCTTGATGAGATGCAAGGGGTTATAGACCCCATTGATAACCGGATTTACTGGTCCTTAAAGAGAGGCAATAACGAGCAAACGACCTTTGTCTATGATTGGGGATTGCAGAAATGGTCGACGCTACAAGGGAAGCCTTTCACGTTCTTTCCAGTGTTTACGACAGGTTATACTTTAGAACAGTTAGATGAGATTTCGATCAATCTTGAGGCATTGCCGGCTTCTTTAGACAGCCCTCGTTGGCAAAGTGGCGCGCCAATGCTTGGTGCTTTTGATGATAACAATCGGCTTGTTATGTTTACGGGAGCCCCGATGGAGGCAACGGTTGTTTCACAAGAGATGGGGGCACCGGATGGAAGTTTTAACTTTATTACGAAGATGTTTGCCGAAGTTGATACGACGGAAGGTCTTTTAAGCATTGGAGAGCGTCGGCTTCGCAATAATCAGACGCCGATCATATGGCACAAGGAGAGGGTGTGTTCGTATGTCACGGGTGCTTATCACGGTCGTTCGCGCAATCGTTATCACCGCTTTAAATTGCGTATTCCTGAAGGCATTCATTGGAACCAAATCACAGGATTTAATGTGGATTTACGTCCTTTAGGCAGAGGGTAATGGCAAAAGTCTTTTTGACCACGTCTTGGGATATGGAGCGTATAGCGCCTTATCTGGAAGACATCATTGCATCCTTTAGAGAGTATGTAGAGCGTTTCAAACATGAAATCACGTTGCAGGAACTGATTGAAGCGATTTGCAGTGGCAAGAAACAGTTATGGCTTGTTTTGGATGATGACGAACGCTTTTTAGCGGCATTCACGACCCAGATACAGCAGACAGTTTTAGGAAAGAAGCGCGCACTGATTTGTGAATGTAGTGGGAAGGGCGTTCTTGATCAAGTTGATAATTTGAAATTTGTAGAGGATTGGGCGCGTGAGAATGGTGCTTCTGAAATGGAGATCTTGGGTCGTTTAGGTTGGAAGCGTGCACTAACCAAGCAAGGCTATAGCATAGGTATGCTTTATTATAGGAAGGAATTGTGACATGGGGAGCAGTAGACCAGCAACGACAGAACAGAAGCAGGTGCAGACAAGCGCCCCTCCTGCTTGGATGCAGAATGTCTTTAAGCGTGGGGGTGCAGATGCGTATAACATGTATGACACAGGGATGGGTGGTAATGTTTATGGGGGACCTCGTGTTGCACCTTTAAGTGCTCCAACTTATCAAGCAATTGGAGGTCTTGGAGCTATTCCTCATCAGTATCAGAATTATATGAATCATTTGATGAATACTCCAACATCGTCTGCGAGAAACCTTAACTGGATTGCATCTGGTGGTTTGATGGGACCGAATTCTCAATTTGATGAGGAACTTAAAGAGGGCTTAAGTGAAATAAGAAATAGTATTAATCGACAGTTTTTAGGGAGTGGTCTTTATGGCTCTAGTGCGCATAACAATGAGTTACAGAGGGGGCTTAATGATGAATTAGCTCGTATCAAGTATCGCCAGCGTGATAGAGATTTACAGCATATGATGCAAGCCAATTCGATGATTGATCAACTGAATGAGAACCGCTTAGGCATGATAGGCAACTTATTCCCCTCTTATAATAACGCATATTCGAATATGTTGCAGGGGTCATCTGTTCTTAATGACTACAATCAACGCCTTGTTGATGCCAATAGAGAACGTTGGCTGGAACAAGACAATAGCGGCTGGAATAGGTTGAATATGCTTATGAACGCCGGTCATGGCTTTGCAAGGAATTACGGCACGACGACGAATAATGTGTCAGAATCTAAGATGCATGGTAACGACCCTTGGCAGAATGCTATGATGGTGCTTTTTGGATTAAAGAAGGCTGCGGAAAAGGCAGCAAATGCTGCCGTTTAGTTTGAATAATCTTAGAAAAAATAAATAGTTAAAGGGAAAGTAATGGTTTTTATAGATTTTGACCCGAGATATAAACATTTCGAACTCAAACGAAAAAAAACGACAACAGAGCGATTGCAGGAAGGAATAGATGAAAGTCAAAGACTGGATAAAGATAGAAAATTACCATTTATTCCTCAAGTACCAGTTCTCCCTAGTATGATTTCTATGAATAATCCATATGATGTGTATCACGGTTCTCTAGTTCCGATAGGCTCTATTTATCCTAATGAGGAAAATAAACCTTCGTTTCCAATTCCAAGAGAAAAAATTCCACCTAGTGTAGGAAATCATGCATCTGTTGTAACAGAACCAGTGACACCACAAGAACAGAATTCTAAACCAGAACCTAGTTTTTGGGATAAACTTTCTCGTTTTTCACAGTCTGATGTTAGTAAAAATATTGATGATTTTCTTATGGGGGCGATAACAGCAAGTCCAAATTCATCTGGATGGCAACTTTTTGCCAAGGGGCTGAAGAACTTGCATGAAGGAGATAAACAAAGAGGACAGGTTAACCAGACTGTCGAGTATCTGAAATCTAAAGGGTACAGTGAGGAAGAGGCGCGGTTCATAGCTGGAAATAGAGATGCGTTGAATGCTTTTCTATTACAAAAAGTGAACGGTGGAAATAGGAATTCCCAATTTACCAATGACGGTAGGATGCTTGTGGAAGATCCGAATGCACCAGGTGGATATAGATATATTATGGTTGAAGGTGGTAAATCGTATGAGGAAGCTGAACGTGCAAAAGCTCTATATGCAAATAATATAGTACGGAAAAGTATTTTATTGAAAGATCTCACATATCTTGATGAGTACCTTAAGGAAAAAGGTGGGTATGCAACAGGTCTGATTGCTTGGATTAAAAGCATTGTTCCTGGATTGAAAGAAAATGGTGCAGATAAAGTCGTGAAATCAATTAAGGAACGTATAGCAAGTGATCGTATAGACGAACTGAAGCAATTATCAAGGACAGGAGCGGTAGGACTTGGAAATGTCAGTGATAAAGATCTTGACATGCTAAAGCATTCTTTAGGTGAACTAAGCATTGATATGAATGTAGAATTATTTACGCGGAATCTGAATCAAATAAGAGATGTTATTTCAAGACTATCGCCTGAAGCAAAAGCCTATTTACTAGGTGAAGATGCTAGTCGCTCCTCTGCTAATCAGTCATCACAAGGAGGAAGTGCAAATTTGCCAACTATAAGTAGCAGAGAAGATATTAAAAAACTTGCTATTGGAGAAAGAGTATCCATACCAGACGGTAACTATATATATGACATTATTAGGGATAGATAAATGGTTCATCATAATAATACTCATCAAGATTTTCCAGATTTTGGTCCTGGAATAAGAATTATACGCCGTATCCCTAAAGAGGAATACGAAACATCGGTAGAGGAACCATTTCCAGATTTTGGTCCTGGAATAAGGGTTATACGTCGTATCCCTAAAGATGAATACGAAACATCATTCCAACATCCCGAAATCACGCAAAGTGAAGCTTTTTGGAACTCTTTAAAGCATGGATTGAGTTTTAATTTAGATGATGAGATTGCGGGGATTACAGCGGCAGGACGTGATTCTGATGATCAGTGGGCAATAAGTGCTTTTTTGAATGGGCTTTACAACTATTGGACTGGAGATAAGAAAACCATAGAAAAATATGAGAAAGAAGCCAATAGAATACGTGATTATTATCGTAGGATGAGTGATCAACATTATTGGACTTCTTTTGCTGGAAATGCTTTAGGGGCGGCAATTCCTTCCCTTGCGACTTTAGGAGGAGGATTGTTAGCCTCAGGAGCACGCCTTGTAGCGCCTACACTTGCAAGGAATCTTGGAGGATCAACGTTAGGTCAAGCCTTTTTGAAAGCAGGTCAGTTACCCCCAAGTCGATTTGCAAGTCCATTTTTAGGCATCACGAACAAAACAACATTACCTCATTTGCTTAAAGTAGGTGCAGCATCTGGTGCATTACATGGCGCAGGAGAAGGCGAAGGACTTTTAAATACACTTCAAACCACGGCATCTGGTGGAACTTTAGGAATGGGCGGGGCATTGGCTGGAAATCTTGTAGGCAGTATGCTTGGTTCTACTTTTGGTGGAATACGAAGACTTTTTTCTCCTTCTCATACGAAAGAAGGTGTTTCAAAAGATACGTTAAGAGCAATCAGTAAACATTTAGGCAATGAAGCTTCTGAAGAGCTAGGAGAATCTTTTAAAAAAGCAGTTCCTACCGATTACGTAGCTGATCATAGTCCTTTTTTACAGGATCTTGTTTTTGATATCGCGAAAAGAAACCAAGGGGCTTATCTTGATTTAACCAAGAGAGCTGAACAGAGAGCGCTGGGAGGAGGGGAGCGTATTCATCAGGCGGCTGATAAATACTTTGTTCCTCGTCAAAATGTTACAGGTTTAAAAGATGATCTTATCGCGATTAGGAAAGCAGAACCACATACTCTTTACGAAATAGCTCAAAAAACACCAATAGGAGAACAGCATTATGGTGCTCTTAATGAATTAATGAAGCGTCCATACTTCAAACAGGCTTATAAAGGAGGGCTACAGGAATTCACGAGTGGTGGCAAAGAAGTCAGTTCGTTTTCTTCTGAAAAATTTAATCTCCTTAAAGAAAAACCCAACATGGGAGTTCTCCATGAAACGAAGGTTAAACTTGGTCTTATGAGAGATGAAGCCGAGAAGATAGGAGATAATAGTAAAGTTCATACCTTAGTTGGCATTCAGAAAAAGTTATTAGAGCTTATGGATGATATATCGCCTAAATATAAGAAGGCACGATCATTGTATCACCAATATAGTTCACGTTTAGATGCCATGGATGAAGGTTCCAAAATCCTTAGCAAGTCGGTTAATAAGGATGAGTTCAGTAAAATCTTTGATGAATTACCAAAGGCACAACAAGAATACTTTAAAAAGGGTTCAAGGGCAGAACTTTTACAAGGTATGGGTCAAACAAAAGATGAAGTATCCAAGGCAAAGGAGATTTTTGGTACGAATGATCTGTATAAACGATTTGCAAAGATTTATGGAGCCGATAAAGCTTCTGCGGTCAAGAAGGTTGTCGAAAAAGAAGCTAATTATGCAGATTTTTATAACAGAATACCAGGTCGTGTAGCGGATGAAAAGATATCTTTTATGCATAACGTCAATATGCCAACGGGTAAACATGATGCAGCTGTACAATTAGCAAAAGCTGCTGGGAAGTCTGCTTGGATTCCTTTCAAAGAGGCGGCGTTTAGAGAGCGTCAACGGATTGAAAAGGATGTTGTCAAATTGTTAACAGGGGGGACACAGATTAAGAATGATCAAATTGTAGCTCTCATTCAACGCATGGTGAAAGCGCATCATAATGGATATGTCACGAAAGAGTGGGTGAAAAAGCGTTTTTCTGATTTGTTTAGATTAAGTGGAAACGAGGTTGTGAGGATGTTTAATCGATGACCCGTTATAGTCCTTCAGTAGATCAAGCGATCCGTCAAGCAGCAGCGCGTTATGGTTTGCCAGAAAGCTATTTGTACCGTGTTGCGCAAGTGGAAAGTGGAGGCAATCCGAATGCAAGGAATCCCCGTTCTTCGGCGGGTGGGTTGTATCAATTTATAGACAGCACCGCCAAACAATATGGTTTGCAGGATCGTTTTGACCCCATGCAAGCGGCAGATGCCATGGGGCGGTTGACGCTTGATAATCGCAATCATTTAAGCCGCCTTTTGGGAAGAGCGCCTAGTGAAGCGGAGTTGTATTTAGCCCATCAACAAGGTGCAGGAGGAGCCGCGCGTCTTTTGCAAAATCCCCATGCCAATGCGGCGCAAATTGTTGGCAGCAATGCGGTTGGCTTGAATGGTGGAAACAATGCTATGCGTGCAAGTGATTTTGTCAACCGTGTATTACAGATGTATGGTGGGCAGCCTCATAGAGCAAGTCCTACAGCGCATGGTGGCATTAGAAATAGAGACAACTTGTTAGAGGTTTTAAGGGCATTATTAGCATCACAAGAAGAGGCTTCGGAAGAAGAAGAGAGTGATGAAGATGATAATCCTTTGATGACGCAATTCATGCGGGCGTTTTACGGACCATTTTACCGGAATTAGGATTCACGAGAAATGTCAACGATTTATGATTGGTCGCTTAGAGCGGCGGATAATACGCGTTCTGATAATTTGATTGATTGGTCCGAAGGACAGTATCCTAGCAGTGTGAATACGAGCGCCCGTGTGATGATGCAGCGCGTAAAGGAATACTTGTCAGACACGGGTGGAGAGCTTGAAGGCATTGTGACAAATGATCATGTCCAACAAACGAGTGTGATAAGACTTGCAAGCACTTCACAGTTTTTAGAGTATAAGAATGGTATCGTTTTGCGCTTTATGGCGACGGGCATGAATGTTGGAGCGACCACGATTGTCTTAAATGCTTTAGATGGCAAGCCGGTTTATAAGGCAACGGAAACGGGTTTATCGCTTTTATCAGGGGGCGAAATCCAACAGGGGTGCATTTATACATTGTTTTATAATGGAGATCATTGGCATCTTGTTAATCCTACCTCTATCCCTTTAGAAGAAGAAAGCAGTCTTTATCCCACGGGTTTTATAGGAACGTTTGGAATGCGTGGGATTCCAAAGGATTGGTTAATTTGCGATGGGAAGGCTTATTTACGTCGTGATTATCGTGATTTATTTGAGACGATAGGAACGGTTTGGGGAGAGGGGGATGGCGTTACGACGTTTAATGTTCCCGATTTTCGAGGAATGTTTTTACGGGGGCTTGATGGAGGGCGCAATATTGATGAAGGGCGTTCTTTTGCAAGTGTGCAAACAGATTTAATCGAGTCGCATCAACATCAAGGACAGAGCCTTTCGATGTCTCATTTTACCAGCAACGAAAACTTTTGGGATGGGAATACGACAGATGTATTGGGCTATCGTCTAGGCTTGTTTGGGGGGAGCTCTCTAGCGAATTTTATGGGCATAGAGCGTGAGAATTTAAGGAGTCACGTTGCAAGTCCTTATACTTTTGATGAGAGCCAAGAGGTTGTTTTGGAGAGCACTGGTGAAGGCGAGACGCGTCCAGTTAATGTGAGTGTTCTGTTTGCGATTAAGACATGAGGTGTAAGATGTCGACGATCTATGATTGGTCTTTAAATGCCTCCTTGAATGCCTATTGTGATGATTTAATAGATTGGTCAAAAGGACAACGACCTAGTAGTCTGAATAATAGTGCTCGTGTGATGATGCAGCGTGTGCGTGAATATTTATCCGATACGAGTGGTGTGATTGAAAGCACTTTTACGGTTGATGCTGAACAGCAGACGACGTTGATAAGACTTCAAAGCCAATCGCAATTTTTAGAGTATAAGAATGGGATATCAATTTGTTTTAAAGCGAAGGGTAAGAATGTTGGGGAAACCGCAATTGCCTTGAATGATTTAGCTGCTAAACCTGTTTATAAGGCGACGGAATTAGGCATTCGTGCATTATCTGGAGGTGAACTTCAAAGGGGGTGCATTTATAGCTTGATTTATAGGGATCATGCTTGGCAAGTTTTAAATCCTACGCCTCTCTCTTTATCACAAGCACCGGTTATTCCCATTTATCCGACAGGGACGATAGGAATTTTTGGAATGCAAGTTTTGCCAGAGGGCTGGTTACCCTGTGATGGGAAGGCTTATTTGCGCAGTGATTATCCTGCTCTTTATGAAGCGATAGGGATCAGGTGGGGAGGCGCTGATACTTGGAACAAGTTTAACGTTCCCGATTTGCGTGGTGTTTTTTTACGAGGTGTTGATGATGACCGCGAGATAGACCGCTTTCGTTATCTTGGCACTTTACAAAATGACGCTATGAGAAAGCATGATCATAGTGGTCAATCCTTTACGATTTTGAATGATGAAAATCAGGAAGAGAGTTGGCATGGTGATATGACGATCATCTGGGGATATGTGTTGAATGACCAGCAAAGGTTGAAGCTTGCTGAACGTTTGGGCGTGAGAGCAGAGGATATACGTGTGCACCATAAGCTCGCCTTTCCCCATTCCCACCTTCACATGCGTGATGTTGCATTGGCAAGTTCAGGTATAAGTGAGACGCGTCCGATTAATATAAGTGTTGTATTTGGAATCAAGACGTGAGGTTCAGATGTCCACGATTTATGATTGGTCTTTAACGGCATCTGAGAATGGTGGGGCTGATGCTTTAATTAATTGGTCAGAGGGACAGCACCCTAACACGGTTAATAATAGCGCTCGTTTTATGATGCAACGGGTGCGTGAATATTTATCGGATACGGGCGGCGTACTTGAAGGGATTGTGACGGTTGATAATAACCAAAAGACGAGCGTGATAAGGCTTCTAAGCCAATCGGCATTTTTAGAGTATAAGAATGGCATATCGGTTTGTTTTAAAGCGAAGGGTAAGAATGTTGGGGCGACAACAATTGCTTTAAATAATTTAGCCGGTAAGCCCGTTTATAAGGCGACAGAAACCGGTTTATTAGCCTTATCGGGAGGAGAGATACAAGATGGCTGTCTTTATACAGTTGTGTATGATGAAGAGCTTACGGGTTGGCAAGTTCTCAACCCGACAAGGGGCAAAGTTTCTTCCTTAAAACGCTTACCCACTGGTCTGATAGGGCCGTTTGCAATGGAACGCTTGCCGGATGGTTGGTTGCCATGTGATGGGAAGGCTTATCCGCGGCTTGTCTATTGGGACTTATTTTGTGTCATAGGAACGACGTGGGGAGAAGGAGATGGCGTTACGACGTTTAATGTTCCCGATTTTCGGGGGCTATTTTTACGGGGACTTGATAATGAACGCAATTTAGACCCTTGGCGTTCTTTTGCAAGTATACAACCCTGTTCTTTAAAAGCGCACGAACATTTTATAGGTCCGGAGTCATCAGAAGGTCTTTCTTCTCGAAAAAAACGAGATGTTTCTTCTTCTGAAGCTCACTTGCAAAGGCGCAAGAGAGCTATAGACGAAGAGTGTGTAGGTTTGAGTGGGGATGCCTTGGAAAGGTGTAATCAAGAATTTGACCAAATAGCAGGAAGTCCACAGGTAGAGCTTCCATTTTGGTTTACAGAAAAAGATAAGCCGCCGCGTTTACCTTGGTTTATCAGGAGCCCCTTTGAAAGCTTTTTAAGTTTTTCGATGCCGATTAAAGAGGGCATCTATGACAGAGCGCATCATGAACATCACCTTATGGCAGAGAGGGTTGGTGGGGTTGAAACGCGCCCCGTTAATGTGAGTGTAGTTTATGGGATCAAGACATGAGGAGTTGAAATGTCATTAAAACCGTTTGCGATATCAGAGATTAGCGACCCGTCTCAAGTACGGGTCGTTTTGTATTCGGGGGAAGTATTTGTACATGCGCCGCTTAATGGCGTTTTTGATTTACTGAAAGCAGCTTTGAAAACGGAGCTTAATGGTTCACTGAAAGATTTAGAGAAGCGCTTAGAAACCTTAAGAGAAGAGTTTGAAGATTTGAAAGAGTGTTCATTGGATGAAGCCCTCTGAATGAAGGAATAAAGCAGATGAAGATACCCGATCATGAACATGAATATTTGATACCTGTCGCGACGAGAGAAGAAATGATAGCAGGAACTTCTCAAGACAGTGTTGTTGTTCCGAAGCTTTTAGGGACGGCATCTTTGTATTCGTATGAAACCTTTGCGCCGTTAGAGCAGGTTGTTAATGCAAGGCAAGAAGCAGAAAAAGCCATGGCGCGTGCGAATGGGGCGCAACAAACAGCAGATCAAGCGAAAACTATAGCAGACACAGCAGCGAGTTCAGTTACTGTAGCTTCTGAAGCCAAGACGACAGCAGAGACAGCTTTAGAGCAGGCAAATACGGCATTAACAGTATCCAATGCCGCCAAGACAACAGCAGAGGTATCGAAAACCTCTTCAGAAGATGCCAAGATGAAGTCAGAAGCGGCTGAGAGGTTAGCGCAAGAAGCCAAGCGTATTGCGGATGATACTAAAGGTGCAGCCGATAGAGTGGCGACAACGGTCACGGAAAGCTCTCAAAGAGTGACACAAGTTCAAAGCACAGTAGAGACAGCTTTGACAGAGGCAAGAGAAGCCAAGGCAACGGCAGGAGATGCAAAAACACTTTCCGAACAAACCAAGAGCGCTTTTGATGATGCCAAGCAGGTGATGGGCGAGGTGAAGAATGTTGCAGAAACAGCAGCAACGAACAGTGGGCAAGCTCTCACGACAGCTTCTGAAGCCAAGATGACAGCGGATAGAGCCTCTTCGGTAGCCGGTGATGCAAAAGAAACGGCGTCTAAAGCCCTGTCGGTCGCTCATGGTCTTAAGCAATCGGTTGATCATGTCAAGAATACAGCTGAGGGAGCCAAAAGGACAGCAGAAGGAGTAGAGCAGAGGGCTTTAACAATAGAAGACGTTGCTACACAAGCCAAGACTAAAGCTGGTGAAGCCAAACAATTGGTTGAAGAAGTTAAGACGACAGCGCATTTAGCAGAAACGTTAGCGAATAATGCAAAGCAGTTAGCGGATAGTGCAAAAGACACAGCGGTGGAAGCGAAGAATAAAGCAGAGGATGCTCATGTCCTATCGCAAGAAGCTAAGAGCACAGCAGAGACGGCAGAAGAGAAAGCCGCAAGAGCCGAAAAGAAGGCAGATGATGCGACAGTTACAGCTTCTGAAGCCAAGACTATGGTGCAAGAAGCAAAACAGGCGTTAGAGACATCAACAGCGCAACAAGATGCTTCAGAAGCACTGTCTCAAGCCGCTGAAGCGAAGAAAGTAGCAGATCAGGCAGCAACGTTAGCCAATGAAAGTAAAACGACAGCTGTTGAGGCAAAAGGTTTAGTGGAGGAAGTAAAACAATCGGTAGCGACAGCGACAGCAACAGCAGAAAGCGTAGCTAAGGAAGCTAAAGTAGCATCAGAAAGCGCTGTTACAGTGGCGAATACAGCGAGGACCACAGCAGAAGAAGCCAAGAGTGCAGCGGATACAGCAACAGCAACGGCTCATCAAGCCCAACAGAGTGCAGAGGAGGCTACAAAAGTAGCTTTGGAAGCGAAAGCGGTAGCAGAGTCTGCGGCGCGTTCAGGAGAGACGGCAGGGCAGGTTGATGCAGAAGCGTTGAAGGGCATAGCACAAGAGGCGAAGCGTAAAGCGGAAGAAGCCGAGAAAATAGCACAAGAAGCCAAACAGACAGCAGGTTATGCCAAGCATGATGCGGAGCAAGCGCGTAGTGAGGTGGAAAATGCAAAAAGCACAGCGAATGCAGCGTGGAATAAAGCCCACAAAGCGAATGAAACAGCAGATAGTGCTAAGCTTACAGCAAGTTTAGCAGAAACGGCAGGCGAAGAAGCCAAGAAAATAGCGGAGAAAGCCAATAACTACGCGTATGAAGCAAAAGATGAAGCCGAAAAAGCCAAGGAAATAGCCAATAGTGCAAAATATGCAGCAGGAGAGGCGCAAAAGGCAGCTGAAACAGCGGGTAAAAAAGCCGCGTCTTTAGAAGCAGCCGCAGAAGAAGCCGAAAAAATAGCTAAAGAAGCTAAACAGACAGCTGGTTATGCCAAGCATGATGCGGAGCAAGCGCGTAGTGAGGTGGAAAAGGTAAAAAGCACAGCGAATGAAGCGTGGAGTAAAGCTTACGACGCGAATGAAGCAGCCAATAACGCTAAGACTATAGCAAGATTAGCAGAAATGGCAGGCGAAGAAGCCAAGAAAATAGCGGAGAAAGCCGATGACCGAGCGTATGAAGCCAAGAATGAAGTAGAAAAAGCCAAGGAAATAGCTAGTAATGCAAAATATATAGCAGGAGAGGCGCAGAGGGCAGCCGAAACAGCGGGTAAGAAAGCCGCGTCTTTAGAGGAAGAAGCGGAAGAGGCACAAAAAATAGCCAAGGAAGCCAAGGAGTCTGCTGGTTATGCAAGACATGACGCGGAGCAAGCGCGTAGTCAGGCAGAAAAGGCAGAAAAAACAGCAAATGAAGCGTGGAGTAAAGCTTACGACGCGAATGAAACAGCAGATAATGCTAAGACTATAGCAAGTTTAGCACGGATGTACTCAGATGAAGCCAAGAAAAAAGCCGAGTCGGCAGATTCACAAGCCTATCAAGCCAAGAGCGAAGCCGAAAAAGCCAAGGAAGTAGCTGATAGAGCGAAAAGGACAGCAGAAGAAGCTAAAACAACAGCCGATACGACGAAACAAGAGCTTGGAGGTATCAAGAGTTCCCTAGCAACGGCAACAACAGCCCATACAGTAGCTTCACAGACAAAAGTGCTAGCGGAAGAGGTAAACAATTTACTGAAACAGTCCAATTTAACGGTTCTTTCAATTTCCACACCGTTTCTTGTTGCGAAAGGCAAAGCGGAATTAACCTTGAAAAAAGGAACACGCATAACCTTGGCATTAGGCAATGATATTTTAGTTGCAAGTTATACGGCAGATACAAGAATAAGCGTTCCTCCTCTTTCGGTGGGCAAAGATTATTATGTTTATTTGGTTTCTGATGGAGGACAGTCTCATAAACTTGTTTTATCAGAAAACTCTACGTATCCAAGGGATTACACAGTGAGTAATTCACGAAAGATAGGAGGGTTTCATACGCTCTGTGCGGATGTTGGTACGATTTCCGGTCACCCATTGTCTGGTTATAGAGCAGGGGATATTTTACCCAATTCAGTTTGGTGTCTCAATCACCGCCCGCATAGTTCACCAGAAGGAATGGTTTATGACCCCTCTACAGATCTTTGGGTTGATATTTATCTTCAGTCAGGGACGGGTCACAATACCCGCTCGGCGTATAATGTTCCTATTACGACGAACCGTCTACAAACAGATCACATATCCGATATGCTGCGTGTTAGGAAGGCTTTGCTCAATAATACAGAATTTGCCTCCGCGATGTATGGAAGCAATGAAGGTGGTGGGATTCAAGGCAAAAAAGCACCTTCACCAAAACATTCTGGAGGTTATAAGAATACGGCAAATATACGGATGGTTTCGCATATCGGTTGTGAAGATGGTTGCGGTTATGTTTGGCAATTTGTGAAAGATGTTTGTTTCATGCAAACGGTAACTGGAACCTCACCAAATGTACAGTTTAAAAAAGATATGTATGCATTGTTGGCTGGTGGAGACTGGTCAGATACTACGAATATCAATCCACATCTGCGTGCAATCATTATACGGAATGCCATTTATGAATCGGCTGGCGCCCGTGGCTGTAGTTATCCACGGCATTTTATTTAGGAGGGGTAGATGATAGATTATCCAGAGCATTTAAATAGCAAAGAAGATTATATGAATATGCTTTCCTTTGATAAGGCTGAAACCGTAAGGAGGTTAGAGGTTCTTTTAGAGACGCGTTTTTATTGGGTTTTAGTCAAGGAGTTAAGTGAAGGAGAAGAGGGGATTGAAGATGACACGCATAAGGTTTGTCTAACAACAACCATACCGTTTGATTCAAATGGTGATTTTGTAGAAAAGCGTTGTCAGTATGAATTACAGGAAAGCGAATATGCGCCGCTCTTTCAACTTGGCTTTCGTGTTGAAGAAGTCGAGCAGCTGATCAAAGAACATAGCCAATAGAGATCATAAGAAAACATTTTTATGCCGCCTCACTTTTGTGGGGCTTTTTTTATGGAGCGTCAGATGAGAAAGATATCGAAAGAAGGATTAGAGCTTATCAAACAATGGGAAGGTTTGCGTTTAGAGGCATATCGAGATACGGCATGTGTCTGGACGATTGGTTATGGCCACACCAGCAATGCGGGGAACCCCCTTGTCAAAAAAGGCATGTGTATTAGCCAAGAGCAAGCAGAAGAAATCCTTTGTGAAGACTTAAAGCAATTTGAGAAGACGGTAGAGGAATCGGTCACGGTTTCGTTAACGGATTGCCAATTCGCGGCATTGGTCTCATTTTGCTATAATGTAGGAACAGCTGCTTTTCGCAAGTCAACATTGTTGAAGAAGCTTAATCAAGGGGATTATGAAGCCGTACCTGTTGAATTACAGAAATGGAATAAGGTGGGTGGGAAGCCTCTTGCGGGTTTAGCCAACCGTCGAGCAGCAGAAGCAGGATTATGGGTAAAAGGGTCTTATGTTTCTTCAAATTATCAAAGGGTAGAAACGAAAACGGCAACCGGACTTCTTAAAATAGAAGCACTTGCCCCGATTATAGGGTCTTGTTCTGGTTTTGGTGGCTTGTTAGCAGGCAATGGACCTGTGCAATGGGCATTAGCAGGCATCATGGTTTTAGCGGCTGTAACGGGCATAGTGATTGTCGCCAAGCGGTTTCGGGAGCAACGCTTATGATTTTTTGGCTAAAGAAATATTCTCTGATGTTTACAGCGGCTTTAGCCGTTTTTTTTATGGCTTTAGCCAAGGCGTTTCACCTTGGCAAGCAAAGCGAAAGGCAAAAGCAAACAGAGAATGCTTTAAAGACAGCAACAACGCGGCTTGAGGTGGAAAATGAAGTTAATCAAAAAAGTGATGCTGGTGTGCGCTCTGAACTTTCTCGTTGGGTGCGCGGCAAATAGGTCTGTTTCTTGTGGTGGCTGGTTGCCCATTTATTTGGATAATAAGGATGTTGCGGTCATCAGTTCCAACCTTGCAAGAGATATTTTGAAGCATAACAAGCAGGGAGCCCATTTATGTGGTTGGAAAGATGGTCAAGAAACGAAGCAGCAAAGATAAAGATCTTACAGAAAAAGAACAACAGCTCCTTCACGAGATGATAGAGACCTATCAAGGTTTAAAGATGATGTCACGCATCATGAAATTGATAGCCTTCATTGTCTTTATGTTTGTAATAGATTTTTCCCGTTTTGTGGACGCCATAGAGAATAGCTTCTCACATCTTAAAAGATGGTTAACCAAAAGTTAAATATCAAATCTCTCCTTTAAAAATATGATGAAACAAGAATTTACACAAACATTGTTTGCGTGGATGGGTGGTAAACACTATCTGCGTAAGAAAATTATACCGATTTTAAATAATATTGACCATGAAACCTATGTTGAACCGTTTTTAGGCTCTGGTGTTATTTTCCTAAATAAAAGACCAGCAAAATATTCCGTTATTAATGATTTGAATGGAGAGATCACGAACCTGTTTCAATGTGTTCAAAATGACTTTGATGATTTAGCCAAACGACTAGAATGGTTTGTTTGTTCAAGACAGTTGTTTTTTGAACTTGCGGCGATTGATCCAGAAAGCCTTTCCAAAGTTGAAAGAGCCGCACGTTTTTTGTTTCTCCAACGTTGTGTGATGTATGGGAAAAAAGATTATGTCTCTTTTAGTTTTGGAAGGAAAAGAACGGCAGAGTTTAATCCCGAAAAGCTGTTATCAAGGATGAGGCGTGTTAGACAGAAGCTTCTTGATACGACAATCTTAAATTTGTCGTGGGAACGGGTTATCGAGCTATTTGATGCACCCGACAGTTTATTTTACCTAGACCCGCCTTATCTAGTGAAGAAGAAGTGTTACAGCTCTGGGAATTTTGTTGAAGATGATTTTGTGAGTATGGCAAAAGTTCTCAAAAGCATACAAGGCAAATTTGTCTTGAGTCTAAATGATTGTGATGCGGTTCGAGAGATCTTTAAGGATTTTGACTTTTTAGAATTAGAGACCCTTTGGACCTCTGGTTTTGCTAAAAAACCACCCCGAAAAGAACTCTTGATTCGTAATAATTGAAGAAAATCATAAAAAGATTTGTTAGAATCAGAAGAAATATTTCTTCTCTAATAGGACTTTTTATATGGTTACATCTTTTGGTAAAATTTTACGGAAACTTCGCATTGATCACTCCGAACGCCTTTTAGATATGGCTAAAAAATTAGACATATCTGTAGCATTTTTATCTTCTGTCGAGATTGGCAAAAAATCTGTTCCTGTAGGACTGGAGGAAAAGATAATTGAACTCTATGCTTTAGATCAAGAGGTAGCAGAAATTTTGAGAAGAGAATCGGATGCTTGTCGCAAAAGTTTTACAATCAAGACTTCTGATCCGTTGAGAGGTGAAGCTGTTGGCATGTTTTTTAGAACTTTAAAAGATTTTTCACAAGAGGATTTAGAAGCATTCAAAACATTATTAGAGATGATTAGCGAAGCGCAAAGAAAAGAAAATGCTACTGTTGTAGAGAAATGTTAGAAAATCCTATTCCCTAACTTTTATTTACGCGTCCCTCACTTAAAAAAACATATGAAGAATCAACAGCTTAATAGGAATATAAAGCTATATGGTGGGCGATGAGAGACTCGAACTCCCGACATCCTCGGTGTAAACGAGGCGCTCTACCAGCTGAGCTAATCGCCCAATGCAATGATCAGCAATTGAATGGAGACTCTTTAAGGAAAAATTTTTCTAAACGCAAGAATAAAGATGGTATTTGATAATTTTTTTTAAAAATGCATAATCCTTCTTGACATAAACGCGTGAACCCCTTACACGACCGCTTGTACCAAATTAAATTGGTTCGAAAAAAATGCGCGGGTGTAGCTCAGTTGGTTAGAGTGCTGGCCTGTCACGCCGGAGGTCGCGGGTTCGAGCCCCGTCACTCGCGCCATTTCTTGATTCCTTATGAAATTTCCTTTTTTTAAGTATCCATATGCTATAAGTGAGGTGGTGGAGTATTTGATTGGGGGATAAATATGTTTTTTCTTTCTTTTTATATGGTTTATAAGAATAGGGCTTGCGTCTTTCTTTGCTCTGCGTTACCTATGCCGATAAGAAAAGTATCGCTCTGTATGCCTTTGAAGCAGTATGAATAGAGTTAATAGAGCGATTGTTAAATTTGTCTGTTTGGTCTCGCAATATTGAATCATTGTGTTAACTCAGGCATTTCGTTACGATGGAAGAGGGTTATGGCTTATTTATTGAGCTCTTACTTACCAGTCTTGATTTTCATTATTGTGTCAGCGGTTATTGCTGGAGTTTTGTTGATTACACCTTACATTGTAGCATATCGTTCCCCCGATCCTGAAAAGTTATCGGCTTATGAATGTGGGTTTAATTCATTTAGTGATGCACGCATGAAGTTTGATATTCGTTTCTATTTGGTATCAATTTTATTTATTATTTTTGATCTTGAAGTTGCTTTTCTTTTTCCTTGGGCTGTTTCATTCGAATCAATAGGTATGTTTGGCTTTTGGTCGATGATTGTATTTTTAGCGATTTTGACTATTGGATTTATATATGAATGGAAAAAAGGAGCTCTTGAATGGAATTAAGATCTAATAATTCAACGATTACAGCTCCAAAACCAAAAGGAATCATTGATCCAAATACTGGTGGGCTGATAGGATCTGATGATAAGTTTTTTCGTGATATCAATGCTGAATTATCAGATAAGGGTTTTTTAGTTACCTCGGCAGATGCTTTGATTACTTGGGCACGTACCGGTTCTTTAATGTGGATGAGTTTTGGTTTGGCTTGTTGTGCTATCGAAATGATGCAATGCTCAATGCCTCATTATGATAATGAGCGTTTTGGATATGCACCACGAGCTTCACCCCGCCAGTCCGATGTGATGGTGGTTGCTGGTACGCTCACAAATAAGATGGCGCCTGCTTTAAGGAAGGTTTATGATCAGATGCCTGAGCCACGTTATGTGATTTCTATGGGGTCATGTGCAAACGGTGGGGGATATTATCATTATTCCTATTCAGTAGTGCGGGGATGTGATCGTATCGTGCCTGTCGATATATATGTTCCAGGGTGTCCACCTACAGCAGAGGCATTATTATACGGCATATTGTTGTTACAGAAAAAAATCCGTCGTACCGGATCCATAGAGCGATAGAGAGTTTTCTTGTCATGGTGGATGAAACATTGGTTGAACTTGCTGCTTATTTGGAAAACAAGTTAAAAAATAAGCTTGAAGAGACTGTTCTTGCTTTTGGTGAATTGACCATTGTGGCGCGTCTTGATGCAATTATCGATGTCTTAATGTTTGTTCGAGATGATTCTCGCTGTCAATTTATTAATCTTACAGACATTAGTGGTGTGGATTATCCTTCTCGCGATAAGCGCTTTGATGTTTCTTACCAATTGTTATCTCCTCGTGAGAATTTACGCTTACGTGTAAAGGTTCGTACTGATGAAAATACTCCTGTTGCTTCAGCTTGTACGGTTTATCCTGGTGCAGAGTGGTATGAACGAGAAACGTATGATATGTATGGGATTTTATTTTCAGGACATCCGGATTTGAGACGGATTTTAACAGATTATGGGTTTGAAGGATATCCTTTACGCAAAGACTTTCCTGTGACAGGATTTGTTGAATGCCGTTATGATAATGAAGCAAAGAGGGTGATTTATGAGCCTGTTGTTTTGCGCCAAGAGATGCGTAATTTTGATTTTCTGTCTCCTTGGGAAGGAGGACAGTATACTTTGCCACGTGATGGAAAAGCAGATGAAAAAAAATAATATTGGTTTTGATAAGGCATTATATTAGAGTACTGTATTTCTTAAATAATTAAATATTTTTTAGCGTGATAGATTTTTTTGATATTTGATATGAAGTTTTTTAAAAAGCAAGGGGTTGATTGTGGCTGAGGTCAATGTTCGAAACTTTAATATCAATTTTGGTCCGCAGCATCCTGCCGCGCATGGGGTTTTGCGCATGGTTCTGGAGTTGGACGGTGAAGTTGTTGAGCGTGTAGATCCACATATTGGGTTGTTGCATCGCGGTACTGAAAAATTAATGGAAACAAAGACTTATCTTCAAGCGGGTCCTTATCTGGATCGTTTGGATTATGTTGCTCCTATGAATCAGGAACATGCCTTTGTTCTTGCTATTGAAAAGTTATTAGATATTAAAGTTCCTAAAAGAGGGCAATTAATACGTGTTTTGTTTTCTGAAATTGGGCGTATTCTTAATCATTTGCTTAATGTAACGACACAGGCAATGGATGTTGGCGCTTTAACACCACCGCTTTGGGGGTTTGAGCAACGTGAAAGGTTGATGATTTTTTATGAGCGTGCCTGTGGTGCTCGTCTTCATGCAAATTATTTTCGTCCCGGTGGCGTGCATCAAGATTTACCAGAATCTTTAGTTGAAGATATTGGTGATTTTATTGATCCATTTCTTGTTTCTCTCGGAAAACTTGATGCGCTTGTGACCCCAAATCGGATTTTTAAGCAGCGTAATGTGGATATTGGCGTTGTAAGTATTGATGAAGCTTGGGCACGCGGTTTTTCTGGGGTTATGATTCGTGGAGCTGGTGTTCCATGGGATTTGCGTAAAAGTCAGCCTTATGAATGTTACGATGAAATGGAATTCGATATTCCTGTAGGTAAAAATAGCGATTGTTATGATCGCTATCTTATTCGTATGGAAGAAATGCGTCAATCAGCGAAAATCATGCGCCAATGTGTGGAGCGTTTACTGAGTACTGAAAAAAATGGACCGATTTCGAGCTTGGATCGCAAAATCGTACCACCGACGCGGAGTGAAATGAAAAGCTCGATGGAAGCACTGATTCATCACTTTAAACTCTATACGGAAGGTTTTCATACACCTCCTGGAGAAGTATATGTTGCTGTGGAAGCTCCGAAGGGTGAGTTTGGTGTTTATCTTGTTTCTGATGGGACCAATAAGCCTTATCGTGTCAAGTTGCGTGCTCCTGGGTTTGCTCATCTCCAAGCTATGGATTTTTTAACCAGAGGTCATATGTTGGCAGATGCTACAGCTATTTTGGGTTCGATTGATATTGTTTTTGGGGAGGTTGATCGCTAATGTCCGTACGCCGTCTTGCAGATGATGTTTATCAGCCGGCTGAGTTTTCTTTTACAAAAGAAAATCAGATATGGGTACAAAATACCATAAAAAAATATCCTGTAGGGCGTCAGCAGTCTGCTGTAATTCCATTATTAATGCGCGCTCAAGAGCAAGATGGTTGGGTGACACGTGCTGCGATTGAGCATATTGCTCAGATTCTTTCCATGGCTTATATCCGTGTCTTAGAAGTTGCTACTTTTTATACTCAGTTTCAGCTTAAGCCTGTTGGAACAAAAGCGCATATTCAAGTTTGTGGTACAACGCCTTGTATGTTACGTGGTTCTGATGAATTGATTAAAGTTTGTCAGAAAAAAATTCATCATGAACCTTTTGCGACCAATCAGGATGGAACCTTATCATGGGAAGAGGTAGAGTGTCTTGGTGCTTGTGTTAATGCTCCGATGGTTATGATTTTTAAAGATACTTATGAAGATCTTACAGCTGAACGCCTTGAAGAAATTATTGATGCATTTGAAGCAGGTGAAAGTTCTGAGATAGCGGTTGGTCCACAAAATAGTCGTAAATCGTCGGAACCGATTAGTGGTTTAACTTCTCTTATTGATGATGAGAAAGAAAAAAAGATCTCTCAAGTCTTCACCAAAAAAGGATAAGGAAAGAATGGGAACATAATTAAGTATTTTTCTTGAAAAAATATTTTATTATTCTACCCATGATGGCAACATTTAACGAAAAGTAAGAAGTCTTGAAAAGATATTTAAAAATTGCATTTGAGGAAAAGCGGAAAATGCTATGGGTAATAGAAAAAAGGTGAGGTATGTTAGCTGATAAAGATCGTATCTTCACCAATATTTATGGCTTAAAAGACAAATCATTAAAGGCTGCGATGTTGCGTGGGCATTGGAATGGTCTGAAAGAGATGATTGACAAAGGTCGTGATTGGATCATTGACGAAGTGAAGGCATCGGGTTTACGCGGTCGTGGTGGTGCTGGTTTTCCTACTGGAATGAAGTGGTCCTTTATGCCAAAGCAGAATGATGGGCGTCCTCATTATTTGGTTGTCAATGCCGATGAATCTGAACCTGGAACTTGTAAAGACCGTGATATTTTACGTCATGACCCCCATACTTTGATTGAAGGATGTGTAATCGCTACTTTTGCTATGGGAGCCAATGTTGCTTTTATTTATATTCGTGGTGAATATATTCGTGAACGTGAAGCGCTTCAAGCTGCCGTTGATGAGTGCTATGATGCGGGGTTACTTGGCAAAAAAACGAAATATGGGCATGCTTGTGATATTGTTATTCATCATGGAGCTGGTGCTTATATTTGTGGTGAAGAAACGGCTCTTCTTGAAAGTCTTGAAGGAAAAAAGGGGCAACCTCGGCTTAAGCCACCATTTCCTGCCAATATGGGGGTTTATGGCTGTCCAACAACAGTAAATAATGTAGAGTCTATTGCCGTTGTTCCAACGATTTTGCGGCGGGGTGCTTCGTGGTTTTCATCAATTGGACGAGCAAATAATGTTGGAACAAAATTATTTATGGTTTCAGGGCATGTTAATGCACCTTGTACATTTGAAGACGCTCTTGGTGTTTCATTCCGTGAATTAATTGAAAAACATACGGGTGGTGTTCGTGGTGGATGGAATAATCTTTTAGCGGTTATTCCAGGGGGGGCTTCTTGTCCAGTCGTTCGTGGTGAGGATATGATCGATGCGATCATGGATTTTGATGGGATGAGAGATGTCGGGTCTTCTTTTGGCACAGGGGGAATGATTGTTATGGATAAATCAACCGATATTATCAAGGCAATTTGGCGTATAGCTGCTTTTTTCAAGCACGAGAGTTGTGGACAGTGTACACCGTGTCGTGAGGGGACGGGGTGGATGATGCGTCTTTTAGGGCGTATGGTTGAAGGAAGAGCGCAAAAACGCGAGATTGATCTTTTGTTTGAAGTGTCTAAACAGGTTGAAGGACACACTATTTGTGCGCTTGGTGATGCTGCCGCATGGCCTGTACAGGGGTTGATACGTAATTTTCGTCCGGAAATCGAGCGTAGAATTGATGAATACACGCGAAATGTAGTCCAAAGCAAAAATATTGCTTTAGAAGCGGTTTAATAACGGATTTTGTTCTAAGAGCAACCGAATGCAAATTTTAAGTGGGTTATCCGCAGGTTGGATGGGTGATGATAAATATCAAAGTTGATGGCAAAGAGATTGAAGTTCCTGATTACTACACGTTGCTTCAGGCTGCTGAGGCGGCGGGTGTTGAAGTGCCACGTTTTTGTTTTCATGAATCTTTATCAATTGCTGGAAATTGTCGTATGTGTTTAGTTGAGGTTAAGGGTGGTCCTCCAAAACCTCAGGCTTCTTGTGCTATGGGGGTTCGTGATTTACGAGTAGGGCCTAACGGTGAAGCACCTGAAATTTTTACCAATACGGCGATGGTAAAAAAAGCACGTGAAGGTGTTATGGAATTTCTTCTCATTAATCATCCTTTGGATTGTCCAGTGTGTGATCAAGGGGGAGAGTGTGATCTTCAAGATCAAGCAATGCTTTATGGACGAGATTGTTCTCGTTATACAGAAAATAAACGTGCTGTAGAAGATAAATATATTGGACCTCTTGTCAAAACTGTTATGACACGATGTATTCATTGTACACGGTGTGTTCGTTTTACAACGGAAGTTGCAGGTATTTCTGAGCTTGGTTTGATCGGTCGTGGTGAAGATGCTGAAATTACGACGTATCTTGAAAAAGCTATGACATCTGAATTACAGGGAAATGTTATTGATCTTTGTCCAGTGGGAGCTTTAACTTCAAAACCTTATGCGTTTCATGCCCGTCCGTGGGAATTGGTAAAAACGGAATCGATTGATGTGATGGATGCGCTTGGTAGTGCTATCCGTATTGATAGCCGCGGCCGTGAAGTTATGCGGATTATGCCGCGTACGAATGAAGATGTAAATGAGGAATGGATCTCTGATAAAACGCGTTTTATTTGGGATGGATTACGGACTCAGCGGCTTGATAAGCCATATATACGCAAAGATGGAAAGCTTCAACCTGTCAGTTGGACAGAAGCTTTTGCAAAAATTAAAATGGTGATCTCTAAAATTTTTCCAGAAAAAATTGGAGCCATTGCTGGAGATCTTGCTTCTGTTGAAGAAATGTATGCCCTTAAAGCATTATTGAGCTCTTTGGGCTCAACGCTTTTTGATTGTCGTCAAAGAGGGGGGGCTTTATCGCCAGAGTTTGGACGCTCGAGTTATATTTTTAATCCTACAATTGTAGGTATTGAACAGGCTGATGCACTGCTTATTGTGGGATCTAATCCACGTCATGAAGCAGCTGTTTTAAATGCGCGTATTTTAAAGCGCCAACGGATGGGCAATTTTCCTATTGCATTAATTGGAGAGAAAGTCGATTTACGTTATCCTTATTCTTACCTTGGATCTGGGAGTGATACATTAACGACACTTATTCGTGGAGAGGATGTTTTTTTTAATGTCTTAAAAGAAGCGAAGAGGCCCCTTATTCTTATCGGAGAGGGGGCTGTTTCAGGAAATGAAGGTTTATCTGTTTTAAAAAGTCTTGCTAAATTAGCTGATAATATTGGTGCTCTTAGTGAGACATGGAATGGGTTTGGGGTTCTTCATAATGCAGCATCGATTGTTGGAGGGTTAGACATAGGCTTTACTTCTAAGCTTGGGGTTGCAAATATACTTAAAACCTGTGAAGTTCTATTTTTGCTTGGTGCTGATGAAGTAGAATTAGCCAATACAAAAGCTTTTACAGTTTATATTGGGAGCCATGGTGATAATGGTGCACATGCTGCTGATGTTATTTTGCCTGCATCTGCTTACACTGAAAAATCAGGGCTTTATGTGAATACAGAAGGACGTGTTCAAATGACAAATCGGGCTGGTTTTGCTCCAGGTGAAGCAAAAGAAGATTGGGCTATTTTGCGTGCTTTATCGGATATTTTAGGACAAAAACTCCCTTTTGATTCTCTTCCTCAATTAAGGCAATGCTTGTTTAATGATTATCCACACCTTTGTGCTGTTGATGATATAGTGCCTTCTGATATAAGTGGTCTTAAGGCGCTTGGTTCAAAAATGGTTTCTCTCGAGAGTCAAACATTTACTTCTATGGTTAAAGACTTTTATTTAACAAATCCGATAGCACGTGCTTCTGCTGTTATGGCTAAATGTTCATCTCTTGCAAAAAATCGTTCTACGCAAACTGTACTGTAAAGTAAGGGCAAAGGAAAAAGAATAATGATGTATGATTTCTTTATGACTTGGCTGTTGCCATTACTCATTATAATCGGAAAAACACTTCTTCTTTTGGTCGTTCTTTTGATCTTAGTTGCTTACCTTCTTTACGCAGATAGAAAAATTTGGGCTGCGGTACAATTGCGTCGTGGACCAAACGTTGTTGGTCCATGGGGATTGTTACAGTCTTTTGCAGATTTAATTAAATTTGTTGTGAAAGAACCTATTATCCCAGCAGGTGCAAATAAGGGGGTTTTTCTTTTGGCTCCTTTTATTTCAGCGACACTTGCTTTATCAACTTGGGCTGTTATTCCTGTCAATGAGGGTTGGGAGGTTGCGAAGATTAATGTTGGCTTGCTTTATATTTTAGCTATTTCATCTCTTGAAGTTTATGGTGTTATTATGGGGGGATGGGCATCAAATTCAAAATATCCTTTCTTAGGAGCTCTTCGTTCGGCGGCACAAATGGTTTCTTATGAAGTTTCCATTGGTTTTGTGCTTGTGACCGTTATTTTAGTGAGTGGTTCGTTGGATCTTACAACAATTGTTCTTAAACAAAGTCATGGTTTTGGTACAACTCTTGGTCTTCCTTTTAACAGTTTTCTCGATTGGAATTGGTTGGTCCTTTTTCCAATGTTTATTATATTTTTTATTTCTGCGCTTGCAGAGACAAACCGTCCTCCATTCGATTTGGTGGAAGCAGAATCTGAACTTGTTGCTGGTCATATGGTAGAATATTCTTCAACGCCTTACATGCTCTTCTTTTTAGGTGAATATGTTGCGATTGTTTTAATGTGCGCATTAACAACCATTCTATTTTTAGGCGGTTGGCTGCCTCCTTTAGATGTTTGGTGGCTTAATTGGGTTCCTGGTATCATTTGGTTTGTTTTAAAAGTCTGTTTTGTATTTTTTTGGTTTGCTATGGTTAAAGCATTTGTTCCACGTTATCGCTATGATCAGCTCATGCGGCTTGGTTGGAAGGTTTTTCTTCCTCTCTCACTAGCAATGGTTGTGATAACTGCTGCTTTTTTAAAGTTTACGGATTTCGTTTAAGAGGAGATTTTACGATGTCAGGTTTCATTCAGGCGGCAAAGTCACTTCTTCTATTGGAATTTGTGAGTGCTTTTTTCTTAGCTATGCGCCAATTTTTTTCACCAAAGCCCACGATTAATTATCCTTATGAAAAAGGTTTTGTATCTCAGCGTTTTCGCGGTGAGCATGCATTGCGTCGCTATCCAAATGGTGAAGAACGGTGTATTGCTTGTAAATTATGTGAAGCGATTTGTCCTGCTCAAGCGATTACAATTGAAGCTGGGCCACGGCGCAATGATGGTACACGTAGAACTGTCCGTTATGATATCGATATGGTTAAATGTATTTACTGTGGTTTTTGTCAAGAAGCTTGTCCGGTTGAGGCTATTGTCGAAGGTCCAAATTTTGAGTTTGCGACGGAAACACGTGAAGAACTTTATTATGATAAAGAAAAGCTTTTATTGAATGGAGATCGCTGGGAGCGAGAAATTGCTCGAAATATATTGATGGATGCGCCTTATCGTTAAGTGTATCGTTAAATGAGGTGTCGGATATTTTTCCGATAAATTGTAATCTGGTATGAAGTTTATACCAATTGTTTGAATAATTAAGGAGAAGCCTATGCTAACAGATCTAGCGGCGGCATTTTTCTATTTGTTTGCTTTTATTATGCTAACAAGTGCAGTTATTGTTATTACAGCACGCAATCCAGTGCATTCTGTTTTGTTTTTAATCCTCGCATTTTTTAATGCAGCAGCTTTGTTTTTACTTGCAGGGGCAGAGTTTTTAGGGCTTATTCTGCTTGTTGTGTATGTTGGAGCTGTCGCTGTTTTATTTTTATTTGTCGTTATGATGCTTGACGTTGATTTTGCTGAGTTAAAGAGTGGAACTCTTCGGTATGCTCCTATTGGAGCTCTTATTGGTGTTATTATCGCTGTAGAATTGATTGTTGTTTTTATGAGTAGCTATTTTTCTCCAATCTTGAGAACGCATGTTACGCAACCAATGCCAGATTTAGCCCAGCGAACAAATACACAAGCATTAGGTGATATTCTCTATACGGATTATGTTTTCTATTTTCAAATTGCTGGAATGATTTTATTGGTTGCAATGATTGGAGCTATTGTTCTAACACTTCGTCATAAATTAGGAGTAAAGCGGCAATCTATTGCGGAGCAAGTTTCTAGAACGGTAGAAAGTGCTATTGAAATCAAACAAGTTGAATCAGGCAAAGGTATATAAGGGGGCTATGTAGATGTATATTGATATTACACATTATCTCACTGTTTCTGCTTTGATGTTTACAATTGGTATTGCTGGAATTTTTCTCAACAGAAAAAACGTGATTATTATCTTGATGTCCATTGAGCTTATATTGCTTTCAGTTAATCTCAATTTTGTTGCATTTTCAGCATTTCTTCATGATCTCGTTGGTCAGGTATTTGCTTTATTTGTCTTAACCGTAGCAGCTGCTGAAGCTGCCATTGGTTTAGCAATTCTGGTCGTTTTTTTCCGTAATCGTGGTTCCATTGCGGTTGAAGATGTTAATGTAATGAAAGGCTAACCAGTGATGTATTATACGATTGTCTTTCTTCCGCTTTTGGGTTTTTTAATTGCTGCACTAGGTGGAAAAACGATAGGAGATCGTGCGAGTGAATTGATAACATGTAGCTTTATGGTTGTTGTTGCCATATTATCGTGGATAGCATTTTTCAGTACTGCACTTGGTCATATTCCAGCGATTGATGTATCGGTATTACATTGGATGACTGTTGGTGACTTAAGCTTTAATTGGGCTTTACATGTTGATGCATTAACAGCTGTCATGCTTATTGTTGTAAACAGTGTTTCGGCATTGGTGCATATTTATTCAATTGGTTATATGCATCATGATCCTTCAAGGTCTCGTTTTTTTTCTTATCTTTCTTTATTTACATTTATGATGCTTATGTTGGTCACATCCAATAATTTGATTCAGATGTTTTTTGGATGGGAAGGTGTCGGACTTGCTTCTTATTTACTCATCGGTTTTTGGTTTCAGCGCGATTCTGCTAATAAGGCCGCAATGAAAGCTTTTGTAGTTAACCGTGTTGGAGACTTTGGTTTTCTCTTAGGAATCTTTAGTATTTTTGTTTTGTTCCAATCGGTTGATTTTGCCTCTATTTTTGCAAAAGCTGCCGACAAGAGCTTTATACAAAATGTGACATTTTTAGATTGGCAATTTGATGGGCAGACGGCAATTACCATTACATGTCTTTTATTATTTATTGGTGCGATGGGAAAATCCGCACAATTTCTTTTACATACTTGGCTGCCTGATGCAATGGAAGGACCAACCCCTGTATCAGCGCTTATTCATGCTGCTACGATGGTAACGGCTGGTGTTTTTATGGTTGCGCGTATGTCACCAATTTTTGAACTTTCTTCGACTGCTTTGACCGTGATTATTATTATTGGTGCAACAACAGCGTTTTTTGCAGCAACTGTGGGGTTGGTGCAGAATGATATTAAGCGTGTTATTGCTTATTCTACATGCTCTCAACTTGGTTATATGTTTGTGGCATTAGGTGTTGGAGCTTATGGCGCTGCTGTCTTTCATCTTTTTACGCATGCTTTTTTTAAAGCCTTATTGTTTCTTGGTGCAGGTTCTGTGATTCATGCTGTATCTGATGAACAAGATATGCGAAAAATGGGTGGGTTACGCAAACATATAAAGGTCACCTATTGGATGATGATGGTCGGGACTATTGCCTTGACCGGTGTTGGAATTCCAGGAACACTTTTCGGGACTGCAGGTTTTTTCTCAAAAGATGCGATTATAGAGTCTGCTTTTGCATCTCATAATATTGCTTCAGGATATGCTTTTTATCTTCTTGTTTTTGCTGCCTTTTTAACAAGTTTCTATTCATGGCGGCTTATCTTTATGACATTCCATGGTAAACCACGGGCAACAGTTGATGTGATGCATCATGTTCATGAATCGCCTCCAGTTATGTTGATTCCACTCTTTCTTTTATCTATTGGAGCAATATTTTCTGGTGTCGTTTTCCAACCTTACTTTTTTGGTGAGTTGTATAATGCTTTTTGGAAGGGAGCATTATTTACAAGCAGCCATAATCACATTCTTCATGATGCCCACCATGTCTTTAATTGGGTAAAATGGTCGCCATTTATAGCGATGCTTCTTGGGTTTATCTTAGCTTATTTATTTTATGTTTCTATCCCATCTCTTCCTAAGAAAATGGTTCGTATTATGCCAAGAACATATAACTTTCTTTACCAAAAATGGTATTTCGATCAATTATATAACTTTTTGTTTGTTCGTCCTACCTTTAGAATTGGTTCTTTTCTTTGGAAAGTGGGAGACGGTAAGATTATTGATGGTCTAGGTCCTAATGGTATTGCAGCGCGTGTTGTTGATATTACAAATAGAGTTGTTCGAATGCAAACAGGCTATCTTTACCACTATGCATTTGCAATGCTTATCGGCGTTGCATTGCTCATTACATGGATGATGATCGGGGGCGTAAACTAATGACCGATTGGCCTATTCTTTCTACGGTTACATTTTTGCCGCTTGTTGGTGTGCTTCTGATTTTGTTTATCAAAGATGATAGTGAAGTAGCACGCCATAATATACGTAATGTCGCATTTTTTACGACTCTATTTGTTTTTATTATTTCTTTAATTATTTGGATAGGATTTGATTCTAGCAACCAAAATTTTCAAATGGTTGAAAAATCCAGTTGGTTAGGGGGGGGTATTAGCTATCATATGGGGGTTGATGGTATTTCTATTCTTTTTGTTGTTCTCTCGGCTTTTCTTTTGCCTTTCTGTATTTTAGCAAGTTGGGAGAATGTTAAAGAGAGATTAAAGGCTTATATGATTGCGTTTCTTCTTCTAGAAGTTGCGATTATTGGCGTTTTTTGTGCTCTTGATGCAATGCTATTCTATGTTTTTTTTGAAGGCAGCCTTATTCCAATGTTTATCATTATAGGTGTATGGGGAGGAGCACGTCGTGTTTATGCAAGTATAAAGTTTTTCTTATATACTTTACTTGGTTCAGTGCTTATGCTGGTTGCTCTTATGGTTATGTATTGGGAGGCTGGGACACTTGATATACCAACTTTACTCAATTATCAGTTTCCTGCTCATATGCAAATATGGCTATGGCTTGCATTTTTTGCTTCTTTCGCAGTTAAAATGCCAATGTGGCCAGTTCATACATGGCTCCCTGATGCTCACGTAGAAGCACCGACAGCGGGTTCCGTTATTTTAGCTGGTGTCTTACTCAAATTAGGTGGGTATGGTTTTCTTCGTTTTTCTTTGCCTATGTTTCCTATCGCTTCAGCAGATTTTGCGCCTTTTGTTTTCACATTATCGCTTATCGCTATTATTTATACATCACTGGTTGCACTTGTTCAAAGTGACATCAAAAAACTTATTGCTTATTCTTCAATAGCGCATATGGGGTATGTGACAATGGGTATTTTTGCTGCAAATGAACAGGGGATACAAGGGGCTATTTATCAGATGCTATCCCATGGAATTGTTTCAGCAGCATTGTTTCTTTGTGTTGGGGTTATCTATGATCGCTTGCATACACGTGAAATTTCAGCGTTTGGTGGTTTAGTGAATAATATGCCTAAATATGCTGTTGTTTTCTTAATTTTCACTATGGCAAATGTTGGTTTGCCTGGAAGCTCAGGATTTTTGGGTGAGTTTTTAACCTTAATAGGTGTTTTTCAAGTAAATAAATTGGTTGTTGTTTTAGCAACAACAGGTGTTATCTTATCGGCAGCCTATGCCCTTTATCTTTATCGGCGTGTGGTTTTTGGTTCCTTGGATAAAGAGAATTTAAAAGTATTAATAGATCTTTCTTTAAGAGAAAAATTCCTCCTTTATCCAATGGTTATTCTTACAATATTCTTTGGTATCTATCCAACGCCTATTCTTAAGGCAACGGCGTTTTCCGTAGAAACCCTCATCAATAAACTGCACTAGATAAGGGAAGAATGCACATGCAAACTGAAATAATAGCGCAATTAGTCTTAATTCTTCCAGAGCTTTTAATTGCATTAGGAGCTGTCGTGCTACTTATGATTGGTGTTTATTCCAATACACGTGCTTCTTTAACAGTGACAGGTTTAGCCATGGCACTTCTTGTGGCAACCATTATTATTCTTATAGTTTTTCCGAAAAATGGTTCATTTCAAACCAATGCGCTCGTTATCGATTCCTTTAGTCGTTATATGAAAATTTTAATGCTTATTGGTGCACTCTTTTCTCTTATCATGTCTGTTGGTTTTGCCAATGCACAAAAGTTTAATATATTTGAGTTTCCAGTGCTTGTTCTTTTAGCAACCCTTGGAATGATGTTTATGATTTCAGCGGGTAATATGCTGTCGCTTTATATGGGGTTAGAATTGCAATCTTTAGCTTTATATGTTTTAGCAGCGATTAATCGTAATAATGTGAAATCTTCTGAAGCCGGTATAAAATACTTTGTTTTAGGAGCATTATCTTCAGGGTTGCTTCTTTATGGTATTTCTTTACTTTATGGTTTTACCGGTCAAATTGGTTTTCACGAAATTGCTCTTGCTTTAAAAGGTAAGAATGTACAATTGGGGGTCATTTTTGGAATTGTCTTTATTTTAGCTGGTTTGGCTTTCAAAATTTCTGCTGTTCCATTTCATATGTGGACACCTGATGTTTATGAAGGAGCGCCCACACCGATTACAGCATTTTTTGCTGGTGCCCCTAAAGTTGCTGCAATGGCTTTAATCATCCGTATTATTGTGATGACCTTTATTCCCCTAGGGCGTGTTGATAACGTGATGCCTGCATGGCAACAAATTTTGGTGTTCATGGCGATTGCATCAATGATACTGGGTGCTTTTGCTGCAATTGGTCAAAATAATATTAAGCGCTTAATGGCTTATTCGTCGATCAGTCATATGGGCTATGCACTTGTTGGTTTATCTGCTGGAGATATGCTAGGAGTAAAAAGTGTTATTCTTTATATGACGATTTATCTTGGAATGACGATTGGTTCATTTGCCTTTATTCTTGGAATGCGCTCTCAGAATGGCAATGTTGAAAATATTTATGATCTTTCAGGGTTAGCAAAGACGAATCCTTTTATGGCTGTTGTGATGACAATACAGCTTTTTTCTTTAGCAAGCATACCTCCTATGGCTGGTTTTTTTGGAAAGTGGTATACATTTTCTGCGGCTGTCCACGCTGGACTTACTCCACTTGCTGTCGTGGGGATGATAGCGTCTGTCGTTGGGGCTTTTTACTATTTGAGAGTCATTAAAATTATGTGGTTTGATGATGCAAAAGCGCATTTTGTTGCTTTATCGAATGAGCTTCAGTTTTGTCTTGGTCTTTCTGTATTCTTTATTTTATTTTACGCGCTTTTTGGAGTTTGGTTCGCTGAGCTAGCAGAAAAAGCAGCAACAGCATTGTTTTAATGAATATGGTTTATACTTTATCAGATTTTGCACAAAAACAGGGATACACTGTTGAAGCGTACGATAGTGTTGATTCAACAAATCTCATTGCGCAACGAAAAGCGAAAACTGGTCATCAAGGTAATCTTTGGATTGTTGCACAAGAACAATCACAGGGAAGAGCAAGAAGAGGGAGGACTTGGTCTAGTCCAAAAGGGAACCTTTATTCTAGTCTTTTATTAATTGATGATATTGTTCATCAAACTGCGGCTCAACTTGGCTTTGTTGCTGGAGTAAGTGTGGCAGAGGCAATAAAACAATTGATAAAAGAGGAAAAGCAGACAAACAATATTGTGAGCTTAAAATGGCCAAACGATATTTTTCTCAAAGGAGAAAAAAGCTCTGGAGTTTTGCTTGAGATTTTAAAATTGTCATCACAACAATATGCCTTGGTTATTGGTATTGGAATAAATGTGAAATATAATTATGAAGATGCACCTTATTCCACTTCAAGCTTAAAGAATATCGGTTTGCATATTGATGCAGAACAATTATTTACGGTTTTGACGGAGTGTTTTTCTAAAAATTACCTTCTTTGGAAACAACCAAAAGGATGTGAAATAATCCGAAAAAAATGGCTTTTATATTCCGCTCACCTTGGAAAACATGTCAAAGTGGTGAATGATGAAAAAGTCATTGAGGGTATTTTTGATGGTCTTGATAGTGATTTTAACTGCATCATAAAGCGAAAAGACGGTCAGACAGCCATTATAACAGCTGGAGATGTTCATTTTGGTTCCGCTGATTCTATTAATGCAGGTCGTTATTGAAAAATTATTTTACCATCAGATACCTTAATGATTTGGGAGATGTTTATGGTTGCAGCCAATAAGAATGAATTTGTTTTTTTACCTCTGGGAGGTGTAGGTGAGATAGGGATGAATTTAGCTGCTTACGGATTTGGTCCCCAAAGTCTTCGTGAATGGCTGCTGGTTGATATGGGGGTTAGTTTTGCTGGTTCTGAATTACCAGGTGTCGATCTTGTTTTGCCTGATATTCGTTTCCTAGAAAGTGAAAAACATAATATACGGGGTCTTGTTTTAACACATGCACATGAAGATCATTATGGGGCCGTTCTTGATTTATGTCCAAAGTTACAAGTGCCAATTTACTGTACGCCTTTTACGGCAGGGTTATTGGAAACTAAAAAACAATTAGATTTTGAATCTCAAAAAATTTTACTCAATATTTTTCAAGCTGGTGATTGTTTTCAGGTAGGTTCCTTTGCTGTAGAGGCTATAGCCGTTAACCATTCAATACCAGAATCTGTATCTTTAGCAATTACAACCTCTTTGGGGACTGTGATTCATACTGGTGATTGGAAAATTGATCATACCCCTTCACTCGGGGCTGTAACCGATGAAAAAAGATTTCGTGCTTTAGGCAAAAAAGGTGTTTTAGCATTACTTTGTGATTCCACAAATGCATGTCGGGATGGTATATCTCCATCAGAGCAGCAAGTTCAAGCCAGTCTTTCTGAGATTATTTCCAAAGCTGAAGGGCGCGTTGCGATAGCAACTTTTTCTTCTAATATTGGTCGGATACGTTCTATTGCTCTTGCAGCTGAAGCTGCTGGACGTAAGGTGCTTGTCATTGGGCGTTCCCTTAAGCGAAGTATTATGGTTGCACAAGAGCTTGGTTATATGAATGGTTTAGCGCCATTTGTAACGGAAGATGATTATGGCTATATCTCGCGAAAAGATCTTGTTTTAATTGTCACTGGGAGCCAAGGTGAGCCATGTGCAGCTTTGGCTAAACTGTCACGTGATGGAATGAAAAATATTGCACTTTCCGCTGGTGATACCGTTATTTATTCATCACGAAGTATTCCAGGAAACGAAAAAGCGATTATTGAGGTACAAAATCGTTTCATTGATTTGGGTATTGAAATTATTACGAATGAAGATGCGCTTGTTCATGTTTCAGGCCATCCACGTCGTTCAGAACTTTTACAGATGTATGATTGGATAAAGCCACAAATACTTGTCCCTGTACATGGGGAAGCAATGCATCTTAAGGCTCAGGCAACTTTAGCACGTCAAGCAGGTATTAAAACTGTTACGGATATCAGAAATGGACATATTTTACGCCTTGCACCAAAGCCTGTAGAAGTTATTGATCAAGTTCCTGTTGGCCGCATCTATAAGGATGGTTGCTTAATTGGAGATGAAGATGAATTAGGGATTCGTGAGCGCCGCAAACTAAGTTATGCTGGTCATGTTACTATTTCTCTCCATATAAATAGTAAGCATGAATTATTAGGGGATATAGGTCTAACAATATTAGGGTTACCTGAAAGTAATGGAAAGGGGAAAAGTTTAAAAGATATTCTTTTAGATATCGTAGAAAATACAGTTTATAATATCCCACGCATGAAACAGAAAAATAATGAACTTATTCGAGAGGCAACACGACGTGCAGTGAGAGCGGCTGTTCATGAAATTTGGCAAAAAAAACCTATCTGTACAGTTTTTTTACATCGGTCAAAATAAAGAACTTTCATATTACGTTATTTAAAAAGAGAAGAGCATTTTTATTTTATTGCTAAATAAGAAAAATAGAGAATAAAGCACAATAAATTTTTAAATGATAAGATCGTTATATTTGCAAGTATTCAGAATGCGGCTATAGATGAATAGAGAGTGTGATAAATTGTTCCGATATGATAGATCTGATTAGGAGTTAATTATTTCAATGCGTCTTTCTCAATATTTCCTTCCACTTTTAAAAGAGAATCCTAAAGAAGCAGAAATTGTTTCTCATCGCTTCATGTTGCGCGCTGGAATGATTCGACAACAAACATCAGGGATTTATTCTTGGCTTCCTTTGGGAAAAAAAGTGCTTGATAAAGTTTGTAAAATTATTCGTGAAGAGCAAGAACGTGCGGGTGCAATAGAAATATTGATGCCTACAATTCAGTCTGCTGATCTTTGGCGTGAAAGCGGTCGTTATGATGATTATGGTTTGGAAATGCTCCGCATTAAAGATCGTCAAAAGCGTGATTTACTTTATGGTCCAACCAATGAAGAGATGGTAACAGATATTTTTCGCTCTTATGTTCGTTCTTATAAAGATCTTCCGCTGAATTTATATCATATTCAATGGAAATTTCGTGATGAAATTCGTCCACGTTTTGGTGTGATGCGAGCACGAGAATTTTTAATGAAAGATGCTTATTCTTTTGATCTTGATTATGAAGGCTCTAAAACATCTTATAATCGTATGTTTGTTGCTTATTTACGCACTTTTTCTCGCCTGGGATTAAAAGCAATTCCTATGCGTGCAGATACAGGTCCAATAGGGGGGGAACTCAGTCATGAATTTATCATTTTGGCTGAAACAGGAGAGAGTGCTATCTTCTGTGATAAACAGTTTCTTGAACTTACCGTTCCAGATAGTTCAATCGATTTTAGTGATAAAGCTGTTTTAGATGATATTGTTAAGCAATGGACATCTTGTTATGCAGCAACGGAAGAAATGCATAATGAAGAGGAGTGGGCTAAAGTTTCTGATCATAATCGTCTTTCAGCGCGTGGTATTGAAGTAGGTCATATTTTCCACTTTGGTACTAAATATTCTGCTCCAATGGGAGCAAAAGTTATGGGACAAGATGGAAAAGAGCATGTGGTCTCTATGGGATCTTATGGTATTGGGCCTTCGCGTCTTGTTGCGGCCGCTATTGAAGCTTCTCATGATGAAAATGGTATTATTTGGCCAAAGTCGATGGCACCGTTTGATTTTGGGATTATCAATATGAAACCCGATGATGAAAAATGCACACAGGCATGTGAGTTTCTCTATCAGGGATTAAAGGAGGTTGGTTTTGATCCGTTATTAGATGATAGAAATGAACGTCCTGGATCAAAATTTGCAACAATGGATTTGATTGGTTTGCCAACGCAAATCATTGTTGGCCCTAACAGCATTGCACAAAATGAAGTTGAAATTAAAGATCGAAAAACAGGAATAAAAAAATCTCTAAAGGTTGAAGATGTGCTCAGCCAACTTTCTATAATTTAATAGGAAATGTTATGAAGAGGCTGAAAAACAAATGCTTTTCATCTTATGAGTGGATGATCGCTTTTCGTTATATGATTCCCAATAAAAAACATGTCGTTGCATCTGTTATTTCAATTATTTCTCTTATTGGGATTATGTTGGGCGTATTTGCTCTGGTTGTTGTTATGGCGGTGATGAATGGCTTTCGTACAGAACTTCTCAATCGTATTCTTGGTATGAATGGGCATCTTATTATTCAAACAGTTGATTCTGGTTTTTCTGATTATAAGACTCTTATTTCTTCTTTAGAAACTACAAATGGTGTGAAGTTTGCTTTACCTGTTATTGAAGGTCAAGCGCTTGTTCAAGGTGAAGTTCAAGGTGGCTCTGGCGCGTTAGTTCGTGGTATGCGCAAACAAGATCTAGAAAAGCTTAAAACAGTCTCTCAAAACATTAAATTAGGATCGATTTCTCGGTTTGATCAAGAAGAAGGTGTTGCAATTGGAAGTGGCTTAGCAGAAAAATTAGGACTGACAGTTGGAAGAGATATTCGTATTATTACTCCAGATGGTGATGAGACTCCTTTTGGCGTTACCCCACGTGTGAAAGCTTATAAAGTCGTTGCTATTTTTGAAGTTGGTATGTCTGAATATGATTCAATATTTATCTTTATGCCTCTCCATGAAGCACAAATGTTTTTTAATTTGGGAGATAAGGTTCAGTCTTTGGAATTATTTCTAAATGATCCTGATGCTGTTGATCAAATAAAACCTGTTGTAGAAAAAGCAGTTGAACAACAGGTCTATTTAATTGATTGGCGTACACGCAATCAGGCTTTTTTTTCAGCCTTACAGATTGAACGAAATGTTATGTTTTTCATTCTTTCTCTGATCGTTCTTGTTGCTGCTTTAAATATTATTTCAGGGCTGATTATGCTTGTAAAAGATAAAAGTCATGATATTGCAATTTTACGCACGATGGGGGCTCAACAGAGTGCGATTTTGCGTATATTTATCATTACAGGAATGATGATTGGTTTTATTGGAACTATATTGGGTTTAGTTTTAGGTGTTATCGCGACCGCGAATATTAATCATATCCAAGATTTTATATCTTGGTTATTTAATGTCGATGTTTTTAATCCTCAACTTTATTTTTTAACAAAATTGCCTGCACAAATTGAGTGGAAACAGACCATCTTGGTTGCTATGATGGCTTTATTCTTGTCGTTTCTTGCTGCTCTCATTCCGGCATGGCGTGCTGCTAAGCTAGACCCCGTACAAGCTTTGAGGTATGAATAATGACAGCTATTTTAGAGCTTGTAGAGATTGAAAGACACTTTTTCGAGAGCCATAAGCCGCTCATTGTTTTAGATAAAGCGAATTTTATTCTTAATCGTGGAGAGCTTGTCGCACTTGTTGCACCATCTGGTGCTGGAAAATCAACACTTCTTCATATTGCTGGATTATTAGAAAAACCAACAGCTGGTGATGTGATGTTACGGGGTGTTTCTTGTGCAAAGCGCTCTGATAGTGAGCGAACAGCTATAAGACGGAATGATATTGGTTTTGTTTATCAATTTCATCATTTACTTCCAGAGTTTACGGCGTTAGAAAATGTCATGATACCGCAAATGATAGCAGGATTAAAAAAATCTATAGCAGAAGATCGTGCGCGCAAATTATTGACGTATCTGCGTGTTTCTCATCGTGCGAACCATCGTCCCTCAGAGTTATCGGGAGGAGAACAACAACGTGTTGCTATTGCACGTGCAGTAGCAAATGGCCCTTCGGTTCTTTTGGCTGATGAACCTACAGGAAATCTTGATCCAGTAACTTCAGCTTATGTCTTTCAAGCTTTATCTATCCTTGTTCGTCAGTCGGGTCTTTCTGCTCTTATTGCAACACATAATTACGCTTTGGCTAAGCAAATGCATCGTCGAATTACACTTAAAGAACAAAAGATTATAGAACTTCCTTAAAGCAAGGTACAAATTTTATACGACTAATTGAATAGTTTATATTACTTTATTCAAGGAGATTTTTTATGACAGTTTTTGTCGTTGACAAAAATCAATTAGATGCTCGTCGTCGTCGATTGATTTTTCGTGCATGGCATCGCGGTATTCGTGAAATGGATCTCATTTTTGGACATTATGTCGATGCTCATATTACTGGGATGAATGATAGAACGCTCTCTGAGCTTGAGTATATTATGTCTTTTGATGATCGTGATTTGCTGACATGGATTACTGGAGAAATTTTGCCCCCCTCTGAGGTTGATAGTCCACTTTTTCGTGATATTGCCAATTATCGTACTTGCTTAAGTTATTAATCCAGATGCCTATATTTAAAAAAATTGTTATTCCCAAAAATAATTCTGTTCGTATGATTTTAGATGGCGTTACTGATGGATTTGAAGCCTTTGCGCTTGCTAAATTAAGTTCAGAAATTGCACAAGGTAAACCGCTCCTCTATGTTGTCCGTGACGGAACAAAAATTGTGCATTTACAACAAGTTTTAAATTTTATTGAGCCCAATTTACCCGTACTTCAATTTCCTGCATGGGATTGTTTGCCTTATGATCGTGTGTCACCAGGAATTGCTGTTATGGCACGTCGACTATCAGCATTGGCACACATAGCAAATTTACGTAAAGATCCACATCCTGCAATTATATTAACAACAGCAAATGCGATTATGCAAAAGCTACCTCCTCGTGAAATGATAGAAGCTCAGCTTATTCACGCACGTGTTGGCCAGCGCAATAACATGGGAAATCTTATTCAATTTCTAGAAACCAATGGTTTTGAACGCGTTACGGTTGTCCGTGATGTTGGTGAGTTTGCTGTAAGAGGAGGAATACTTGATATCTTTTCTCCGATGGATGTTGAACCTTTACGTCTTGATTTTTTTGGAGATACCCTAGAAAGTATCCGCGTATTTGATCCAGAAAGTCAAAGGACAACAGGCCAAAAAACTGAACTTTTATTACAGGCAATGAGTGAGGTTGTTCTTACACCAGAACGCATCAGTCGTTTTAAAAGCAATTATACCCGTACATTTGGTGTATCACAAAAAAATAACATGCTTTATGAAGCAATTTCTCAAGGTCGGCGTTTTGCCGGTATGGAACATTGGCTTCCATTTTTTTATGAAAACCTTGATAGCTTTTTTGACCATTGTGGCAACTTACCGATAGTTTTTGAGCATCTCATAGAAGAAGTCTTCATTGAGCGCTATCGTCTTATTGAAGACTATTATAACGCGCGCAAAGAGCGCGAAAATGATGAAAAAAATTCTACTTCTTATCATCCAATAGATCCTAGTCTTTTTTATTTAACGCCAGAGCGTGTTTTGGAAGGTGCGCAACAATCTTCGCAGCGTATTGATTTTTCGCCTTTTAATGTTCCACAAAGTTTGGAACAAACTGTTATTCACACCAATGTTAAACAAGGATATGATTTTGTAAAAGAGCGTAATGCGCAGGAAAAAAATGTTTTTTCAAGTGTTATTGATCATATCGCATCTTTACGCACTGCTGGTAAAAAAGTGCTTTTAGCGTGTTGGAGTGAAGGATCTCTCAATCGTTTGCTACAAGTTCTCGACGAGCATGGATTGAAAAAAATAGATGTTGTAAAATCCTTGCAAACTGTCAAAGCAACCCCACGAGATCGCATATTAGCAGCTGTTATCATGATAGAACATGGTTTTGAGGCTGAAGATTTGGCTATTATAGCAGAGCAAGATATCCTTGGCGATCGTTTTATAAGATCACCAAAGCGGCGTAAGAATAATACAAATTTTATTTCTGAAATTTCTGCTTTAAATTCTGGTGATATTATTGTGCATATCGACCACGGTATTGGCCAATTTGTTGGTCTTAAAACCATCAGAACCACTGGAATTTTACGAGATTGCCTTGAAATTAGATATGCTGGAGGTGATTTACTCTTTTTACCTGTTGAAAATATTGAGCTTCTCTCACGTTATGGCTCAGAAGGAACAGAGGTAACTTTAGATAAATTAGGAGGTGTTGCTTGGCAAGCACGTAAAGCTCGGCTTAAAAAACATTTATTGGAAATGGCAGGGCAATTAATCCGTATAGCTGCAGAGCGTATGACTCGTGCTGCGCCTGCTTTACTTCCACCAATTGGACCATTTGATGAGTTTGTTGCTTGCTTTCCCTATGAAGAAACGGAAGATCAAATGAATGCAATTGATGCTGTTTTGGACGATCTAGCCTCAGGTAAGCCGATGGATCGCTTGATATGCGGTGATGTTGGTTTTGGAAAAACTGAAGTAGCTATTCGAAGTGCTTTTGTTGCAGCATTAAATGGATATCAGGTTGCTGTTGTTGTACCGACAACTTTGCTTTCACGTCAACATTACAAAACATTTATTTCGCGTTTTCAAGGATTACCGGTTAAAATTGGACATGCTTCGAGGCTTGTAAAAGCGAAAGAACTTGCACGAGTAAAAAAAGGTGTTTCAGATGGTACAATCGATATTGTCATTGGAACCCATGCATTATTAAGTGGTGCAGTTAATTTTTTACGGTTAGGCCTTCTTATCATTGATGAGGAACAGCATTTTGGTGTCAAACACAAAGAGCGTTTAAAAGAGCTTAAAAGTGATATTCATGTTCTCACACTTTCAGCAACTCCCATACCACGCACTTTAGGGTTAGCTTTATCGGGTGTACGTGAACTTTCATTGATAACAACCCCTCCCATTGATAGAATGGCGGTTCGTACTTTTATTTCACCCTTTGATGCACTTGTTATACGAGAGACCCTGCTTCGAGAATATTATCGTGGTGGACAAAGTTTCTATGTTTGTCCTCGTATTTCTGATCTGGCTTTTGTAGAAGAATATCTCAAAACACATGTGCCAGAACTGAAATTCGTTGTGGCTCATGGACAAATGCCGGCTGGACAACTTGATGATATCATGAATGCATTTTATGATGGACAATATGATGTGCTGCTATCAACAACCATTATTGAATCAGGTCTTGATATTCCAACAGCCAATACCCTAATTGTGCATCGTGCTGAGATGTTTGGTCTTTCTGCCCTTTATCAGTTACGTGGTAGGGTAGGACGTTCAAAACAACGTGCGTATGCTCTCTTTACATTTCCTGCTGGTAAAGTTTTAACAACTGCTGCTGATCGTCGTCTTAAAGTGTTACAATCTCTTGACACCTTAGGGGCCGGTTTTCAATTGGCAAGCCATGACATGGATATCCGCGGTTCAGGAAATTTTTTAGGTGAAGAGCAATCGGGGCATATCAAAGAAGTTGGATTTGAACTCTATCAAAAAATGCTTGAAGAAGCTGTTGCTGAATTAAAAGATGGAGAGCTAAATGAAGATAAGCAATGGTCACCTCAAATTTCCCTTGGTACAACAGTGATGATACCAGAAAGTTTCGTGCCTGACTTATCATTACGTATGGGACTTTATCGTCGTTTAACAGAGCTTGATGGTTTAGAACAAATTGATGAATTTGCAGCGGAGTTAATTGATCGCTTTGGTCCTTTGCCCCTTGAGGTTCAACATCTTCTTAAAGTCTTTCATATTAAAACATTGTGTCGAAAAGCACATGTAGAAAAACTAGATGTTGGACCAAAGGGGATTGTCATACAGTTTCGTAATAACTATTTCGCAAATAGTGTTGCTCTTGTTCAGTGGGTGGGAAAACAAGGTTCAATGGCAAAAATTCGACCAGATCAAAGTATTGCTCTTATTCGTGATTGGTCCTCAGCGGATGAAAGGCTTGTTGGAGCAGCGAATATTATGACAAAGCTTGTCGAAATGGCAGAACAACATTCTGTTTAAAAAATTTCTTTATTGTTTCAGAGCTGTTACTCATTTTTATAAAATCATTCTATAAAAACAAACAGTTATTGATTTTGTATAAGAATAAAATTTAAGTTTATAATAAAGAACCCTTTATATATTTATTTGGTTTTTATTATATACGTATTGATATAATGAAGAAAATAGATTAGACGGTTGGACCGCATTAAATAGCACTTGCATATAATAAGCTAATAAGCTCCTGTAAATTTTTTAGAAAGAAAAAATTTAGGTAAAGATAGCATGCTTTCTTCATTACAAAAGTGTCTAACTATCGTCTTTTTATTACTCACTTTGATATATGGCGTAAAAAACGCTCACGCTGAGTTTAGCTTAACCGAATTATCTCTTTCTGGTTTAACGCTTGATGAGAAATATAAGCGTATTAAAGAAAGACTACAAGTTATTGAAAAGAGGATGAAATTCATTGAAAAGACATTTGCTGATTTAACACTTTCGCAAATACGTTCTCATAATATAGAACATGATAAGCTGCTACAAGAACACGGAGACCTTAATGAAGAGCGTTATAAGCTTTCTTCAAAACTAAGTGATTTAGCGCAAGAAATGGAGAATTTAGCATATAGAGCGCATAGGGCAAGAGAGTATAGAGTAGGAGAGTATGAAAGAAAATTAAGTAAAGCAACAGAATATCTAAGGTCTCGAAGCGCTTCTGAATTAGGAATGAGTGATGATACAGCAAATGTAGAAACTCTTAACGATAGAGCGATTGATGAAACGATACGACTCTATCCCTTTATGGTTCTTTCTTGTAAAATTCAAGAGAGTCTGTTGGACAGTGATATAGGGGATTTATTACGGAAAGATTTTGGTTGGAGGAAAAAAGATTTTAGATGGGCAAAAGATGCAATCAATTCAATAGATCCTGAATTAATAAAGCACTTTGAAGAACGAATGGTGATTAGTGTCTCAGATTTTGAAGAAGAGATAATTAGTGGTATAAAGGATATGGTGATGCGCAATCCTTCGAATGTAAAATCTGCTCCTTTATTATGTAGAAGCACGAGAGAAATATATAATATAATGCTGCCAGAAAAGAGAAAGAGTATTATGAATCGTATGCGTTCTCATGTTGAAGAATTATTCAATTAAAAATTTACTCATATAAATACAGAAAAATTAAGCTGATATACTAAACAATAGTTAAAACATATTAGTAATAATATATTTTATTTTTTGAGTTATTACTTATTATTTATAATAAAGTAATCTTATACACGTAATATATTATCTATTGTTCTTATCATATAAGATTATATATATATATATTAAATAATAAACTCATATATCTTTTTATGTTTTCTTTTTATGCATAATTTTTTGTGCTTGTAGTTTTTTATTTTTATCTGATTAATTATTTTAATGACGATACATCTCATATCATAAATATTGTTTCATTAATACGATAAGAGAAATATTTTATAGCTCTAAATTGTGTTATATAGGGAAACAAAATGATACTTTGAATTCATTTTTTCTTAAAACTTAAATCATTAACGATTTATATCTTTGATGTTGTGAAAGCTGAAAATAATTTATCATTTTAGAAGCTTCTTTTATTTGAGAAATAACTTAAAATAAATTGATAAAAGCTACATTTTTTATTCACGTTATAAAGCTGAGAGATGATATTTGTACAGAGGTGCAATAATAGATGTATAATATATAAGCATAAATTTATTATGGCTTTGGGCACGTGAGATGATTCATAGGGGGGTATTCCTTTGTTCAGTAGTTTTATCTATAAAACTAACTCTGCTTGTGATGTACAAGTGGATAAATTTTATTGATTCAATATAAGAGAGGTTTGCGCTATTCAGATCTTTCATACAATATAGAAATAGAAAAAAGATAAATTATTATTATAAATTAATATGTTATTATATTTTAAGAAAGTTTATTATAAATAAAATATTTTCAGCAGTTATAGATTTTCTCTCTAAGAAAATGTGTTGTTTAATTAAGAAAAAAGCACTTCTTTAGTAACGTATTTTTAAACTAAACTTTTTAGTTAAACGCTATAGAATATAAAATTTTTATTACAAAAGCGTATCACCATTGTTTTGTAAACAAGGGCAGAAGATTGTTCATTAGCAAAAAGTTCTCTTACAATTATGCAGAAATTTTAGACAATCAGTGGTTTTAATTCATTAAATGTTTCAATAATATCGTAGATGATTTTGTTTTTGTGTATCACACGAGGCACATAAGGAAAATAGTAAAATTTATCTGATATTTTGGAGCTTCATGCATTGCAACAACCTGTTGCTAAGGCTCTATAAGCTTAACATGAAGAGTAATAAATGTAAAAAGTTTAATTAGTAAGTTTTTTAGAGTAGTATTAGACTTTATTTTAATTAATATTGCAATATTGATTCGTTTGTGTAATCTTAGTTTAAATGCACAGAGGTATTTTATAGATAGATTATATCAAATACCAATGTGATGAAGAGGGGAATTATATGGGTGTATAAAAATAGAATGGCTCATCGTATTTTTTCTCTAAATTTGACTTTTTTTTTTATATTGAAGTAAAAATAGTAAAATTAATTGTTATTTCATTATAATTTAATAAATTTAAGTTGGAATTACATTTAATATTTTTTTTAAAGTTACTTAAGAGCGCGTTGAAAGGATTAACTTAATCATGTCGCATAAAAATGTTTATTCTGCTGTTTCAGTATTAGTTGGAGCCGCTGCCCTTTTTCTTATAGCTGGTATTTCTGCAAATGCGCAAACTTTATCACAAGGTTGGTACAAAGTTTGCAGTAAGCAGCATGATGTTGATATTTGTAATACAATGAATACTGTATTATCGAATACGGGACAACCTTTAACGGCTTTTAATCTTGTTGAAATAAAAGGGAAGCAAAATGAAAAACGTATAGGTATTCAAGTACCTACTGGGCGTTTTTTGCCAGAAGGTGTTCACATTAAAATCGGTGACGAGTTCTCTAAAAAAATTCCTTATATTATTTGTAATGGACCAAGTTGTATTGCTAATGATGTCTTAGATGATAAGCTTATAGCAGCTATGAAAAGTGGAACAAAAATGGTTGTAACCACAGTTAATTTTCGTGGTTCAGCTAATCCTATTGAATTTTCTCTTAATGGGTTTACAGCAGCCTATACCGGTCCTGGTATGGAGGAAAAAGATTTCCAACAAGAACAAATAAAGCTGCAGCAAGCCATTCAATCAAAGCAAAAAGAAATTGAAGAGCGTATGCGGGCTGAGCAAGAAAAAGCAAAACAAAAGTAATAAACCCACACTATAGAATTGGTTGAAACGTTTTCTATAATTGTTTATTTGAACCGCCACAGTTTTCTGTGGCGGTTTTTTTAATCCTTAATTTTTCGAAAGAATTCTGCGTTTCCACCAACCAATACGTTCAGTTTTGGAAGAATCATTAGGCGTTGATGAAATAACAACGGATTGATTAATTGTTTCTTCAATTTGGGAAGGAGAGGTTTCTACAACTTCCTCCATCTCGATTACAGTTTCTTGCTCTAATATTTTTTGTATTTGCGTCTCTTTAGAAGATGATTTTTTACGTGTTCCACGTGTTGATTTTTTACTCTTTTCAAGAGCTTTATCTTCTACCTCATGAATAGATTTGTCTGCTTTTTTTGTTTTAGCTTTACGCATCGAACTGGTTGTAGGTTTTTCTTCAAGAGATTTTTGTTCTGCAACATTTTGATCATTCTCTAAAGAAAGCTGATTTTCTACTACTTTTGAAGAACGTGTTTTACGTTTTTTAGGTTTAATACTTGTATCAATTTTTTCAGATTCACCCTGTTGTTGTATATCTAGAGCTTGTGTATTATTTGTTGTTTCTTCAAGTTCAAAAGATTTAGTAGGCGAAATACGACGTTTGCGATGCGCTGCTTTAATTTCTGCCAAAGCTTTCTTAGCAAAATCTCCCACTGGTTCTGCGTAAGGAACGCGAATCTGATGAAAACTATTATCTTGATTGCGTCGACCACCACGACGTCCTCGACGACGTCCTCGACGATAAGAATCATCATTCAAAGTATCTTCTTTTTTATGAACGTTGGAGAGAGAATGATCAGTAATTTCACCGTGACGATTTTTGCGCCTACGCTTTTGGTTTGTTTCAATGGGAGAAGGATTTTCAATAGATTCACTCTTTATGAAAACAGAATCTTCAATTTCTTGCTCATTGGCATCTTCCAATGAAGATCGAGAAATGCTCTCTGCTATTGAGCCTTTAGAAATAACAAGATGTTGCGTTCCAATACTATCATCTGCTTCAATACTAATATTAAGCTTAAAACGAGCTTCTAAATTAACAAGAATGTTGCGTTTATGATTTAATACATAAAGCGCTGTTGCTACGGGTGTGCGCACGATAATATTATATTGCGAATTATGAAGAAGATATTCTTCAATTGAGCGCATGACATGTAACGCAATGGATGATTCAGAACGTATATTTCCTGTTCCTGCGCAATGCGGGCAGGGCTGTGTTGTACTTTCTAAAACCGATATGCGAATACGTTGACGACTCATTTCTAAAAGGCCGAAGTGTGAAATATGACCTACTTGAATACGAGCACGATCGTTTTTTAAACAATCTTTTAATTTTTTTTCGACCAGCTTCACATTGCGTTCTTCAAGCATATCAATAAAATCAATCACAATTAAACCAGCAAGGTCACGCAAGCGTAATTGCCGCGCTACTTCTTCAGCAGCTTCAAGGTTAGTTTGTAAGGCTGTCTTTTCGACAGAGAATTCTTTCGTGGAGCGGCCAGAATTTACGTCAATAGCAACAAGTGCTTCTGTTTGATTAATAACAAGATAACCACCAGATTTTAAAGAAACTTGTGGTTGCAACATTTTATCAAGTTGAATTTCAATATTATTTCTTGCGAAAATGGGTGTAGGATCACGGTAAGGTTGCACAACTTTTGCATGACTTGGCATGAGCATACGCATAAAGTCTTTCGCTTCACGATATCCTTGGTCTCCAGAAACAAGAATTTCACTAATGTTCTTATTGTAAAGATCTCGTATAGAACGCTTGATGAGATTGCTTTCTTCATGGACAAGGCATGGCGCCGTTGACTCGAGTGTCAAAGTGCGAATAGTATCCCATAACCGCATAAGATATTCATAATCACGTTTAATTTCAGCTTTTGTTCTATTGGCACCAGCAGTTCGTAAGATAACGCCCATACCTTTTGGAACAGCTAATTCTTTTACGATTTCTTTAAGACGCTTACGGTCTTGTACGTTCGTAATTTTTCGTGAAATACCACCACCACGTGCTGTGTTGGGCATTAGAACAGAGTAACGACCTGCTAGAGATAAATATGTTGTAAGGGCAGCACCTTTATTACCACGCTCTTCTTTGATAACTTGTACCAACAAAATTTGACGTCGTTTAATGACTTCTTGAATTTTATACTGGCGCCCTTGTTTTCTTTGATAAATTGGGAGCTCTTCACGGATGTCCTCAGCACCGACCATTTCGATCTCATCATCAGAGATATCGGCATTTAATGCTTCTTCTGTATTATCAATTATTGTCGCTTCAGATGTGATGTCACTTTCAATATCGGCTGCTATGACATTGTTTTTTCCATTTTTTTTTGTTCTTCTGGAGCGTTTTTTATTTTTAGTTGCTTCTTCCGTAAAGGTATCTACAGAATTTTCTCCTATAGCTGCTTTTTCCTCTTCTTCAAGAAGAGCAAGTCGATCAGCAATAGGAATTTGATAATAATCAGGATGAATTTCAGAAAATGTTAAAAAACCATGTCGGTTTCCACCATATTCAACAAAAGCTGCTTGGAGAGACGGTTCTACACGCGTAATCCGTGCGAGATAAATATTCCCCTTGAGCTGTTTTCTATGTTCTGATTCAAAATCAAGTTCTTCAATTTTGTTGCCGTGAACAACAACAACACGAGTTTCCTCCGGATGGGAGGCATCTATAAGCATTTTGTTTGACATAAGTTAATATCCTGAAGGCGACATGCACAATTTTATTCAAACGAACGCTATAACTATTCGTAAACATAAAAGGCTGTCTGCCATAAAAGGGAGGTACCAGAAAAACAGGACGGAACACCACGTGCAGAGGCATGACTGCATTTACACCATTTCTCATCATTATTTCCATCTGTTTTTTATGACTCATATTTCTTAAAAGTCTCCGGTAAAATAATCTTTAAAACAGTTCGGATATCCGAACCAACGAATCTTAAGTAATGCAATCCTAATATTATAACATAGAAATTTTTCATCCATAAAAAAGTCTCAACGCATAATAGGCAAAAAACCTCTAAAGACAACTTAATATGAGTTACAGATAATTTAGATGACTATTATCAGCTAGGAAGCATAAATATTCTTTTATGTTGATATCATGCGTTTGGCAAGTAACAATGTAAATCATGTATAATTATAATATCTTTATGACCTTAATTTCGTTTTTGGGTGTTTATTTAGCTTTTATTGAAAAATAGAGAATAAATTGGTGTATCATTTTATATAACCAAGATAAATTATTACAAAGGTAATGTAGAGTATTTTGCTTATGATAAGAGTTTTTTTTACCAAAAAGCTGAAAACAGCTTATGGGGATGTTATTGTGCTCGTCACATACTTTTTATTATCTTTTTTTCTACTCCAAACCAGTGTTCAAGCCGCAGATCCTCTGAGACTTATTAATTTTCGAACCATTGGTGATAGTGTTCATACGCGTATTATTGCGGTTTTTAATTCAAAACCAAATGTTCGTTTACAGATTTTGGACAGGCCAGCACGTTTGGTTATCAATTTACCTACAATTGACTTTTCGATGCAAAATACGCCTTTAAAGAAACGGAATACATTATCCGTTATGCTTTCAGATGTACGTTATGCTTTCTCTGATATACAGACTTCACGCATTATTTTGACAAGTAAAACGGCTTTTGTGGTTGAAAAAAATGTCGTAAAAAAATTAAATAATGGTTTATGGCAGTTGCTGATTGATATTCGTAAAAGTACACAGGAAAAATTTGATGAGATATTAAAAAAACAGCAAAGAAGCAATTTTGATACAAAAACACAGTTAATGCCAGCATATAATTTCCGTGTTGTTCTTGATCCTGGTCATGGTGGTATTGATGGTGGTGCACGGGGTGTTACTGGAATTTTAGAAAAAGATGTGACTTTAGACTTTGCGCGTGCATTGCGAGACGAATTACAAAAGGATTCTCATATTACCGTTGCTTTAACACGAGATTCCAATATTTTTTTAAGACTAAGTGAAAGAGTTAAAAAAGCGCAAGAGTTTGATGCTGATCTTTTTATATCTATTCACGCGGATACGATTGATTTACATTCTCTTCGCGGTGCTACAGTGTATACCATATCAGACAAAGCCTCTGATGCCATTGCAAAATCTTTAGCTGAAAATGAAAATAAAGTTGATTTGCTTGATGGTTTGCCTGCAGATGAAACGCTCGAAGTTACAGATATTTTGATGGATCTTACACGACGTGAAACACATACATTTTCGGTTAATTTTGCAAATAGTGTTATTTCAAGTTTATCAAAGAATCATATTAACTTGATTAATAACCCACATCGGTATGCTAATTTTCAAGTTTTAAGAGCTTCAGATATACCCTCAGTCTTGATAGAGATAGGTTATTTATCCAATAAAGAGGATGAAAAGTTATTAAATGATCCTCATTGGAGAAAACAAATGGCAGCCTCTATTGCTCATTCTATTCGTCAATTTGCTGATTATAGGCAGAAAATGATACAGCCTCTTTAAATTTGTGAGAAAATAGAGTATCAGTATGGGCTTCTAGTGTACCTAGTATAAATAAAAGATAGAAAACAATTTCTCTTGATCTCAATCTTGTGGTGATATCCACTTGGTGTGTTTGAAGTAACGTATTTTTTCTTTAATTAATTCTTAAGAAAGCGATAGCCGTTTTTATGATGATTTTTTTAAGATATCTTCTTCGTTTTTTTATTGCTATTGGACTTTGTGGTGCAATAACGTGGGGTGTTATGACCAGTGGTCAAGCAAATGCACTCCCTGATTATGAAGTTCTTTCACTTTATGAGCCGCCGGTAATGACCCGCGTCCATGCTTCTGATGGCCGTCTTATGGCAGAGTTTGCAACAAAACATCGCCTCTATTTACCGATTCAATCAATACCAAAGCTTGTTATAAATGCTTTTATTTCGGCTGAAGACAAAAACTTTTATCATCATTTTGGTTTAGATCCTGAAGGACTTTCTCGAGCTTTGATCAATAATATTCGTAATATTGGTTCTGGAAGACGTCCAGAGGGTGCATCAACTATAACGCAACAAGTCGCTAAAAACTTCCTTTTAAGTTCAGAAACAACGTTAGAACGTAAATTTAAGGAAGCTATTTTAGCAATGCGTATTGAGAAAACTTATTCAAAAGATCATATTCTCGAACTTTATCTCAATGAAATTTATCTGGGTCGTGGCACTTATGGTATAGCAGCTGCTTCTTTGACTTATTTCAATAAATCCGTCAATGACCTGACGCTAGAACAATGTGCTTATTTGGCTGCTCTTCCAAAAGGACCAGCAAATTATGATCCATTTAAGAATACACAACGTGCTATTGATCGGCGTAATTGGGTTATAGACCGGATGATTGCAAATGGATATGTAACGCGTGAACAAGGTGAAAAAGCGAAAGCTAAACCTTTAGGAGCGACAATACGTGGGAGTGATAGCTATGTTTTTGCGGCTGATTATTTTACTGAAGAAGTACGGCGTCGTTTAATACATCGCTATGGGGCTAAAACACTTTATGAAGGTGGGCTTTCCATTCGTACAACGCTTGATCCGCATTTACAACTTATTGCGCGACGTGCTTTGCACGATGGATTAATTAGATTTGATCATGCGCAAGGATGGCGTGGAGCTTATGCGCATATTGATGAGAAAAGTGATTGGGGGACAGAACTTGCAAATATCACAGGGCTAAGTGATGTTCCTGAATGGCGTTTAGCTGTTGTTCTTTCTACTAATCCCAACAAAGTAGAGATTGGTTTACAGCCACAGCGCGAAGCTTCAGGTATATTATCAAAAAAACGGGAAATTGCTGTTTTATCTGAAGCTGATTCAAAATGGGCACTCCATGTTGTAAAAGAAAATGGTTATCGAAAAACTGTTCAGAGCTTATCTCATGTTCTGCAAGTTGGGGATGTCATTTTTGTTGAAAAACTACCCAATACAAATAATACTTATCGTTTACAACAAATTCCAAAGGTTGAAGGTGCAATTGTTGCTATGGAACCTCATACAGGGCGCGTTCTTGCTATGGTGGGAGGATTTTCTTTTGCCGCATCTGAATTCAATCGTGCAACCCAAGCTTATCGCCAACCGGGGTCTGCTTTTAAGCCTTTTGTTTATGCAGCAGCTCTTGATAACGGATATACACCAGCATCCGTTGTTTTAGATGGCCCCATTGAAGTTCGTCAATATAATGGTGAAGTTTGGCAACCCAAAAATTATGGAGGTACCTTTGCAGGACCTTCAACGTTGCGTTATGGTATTGAGCGTTCTCGTAATCTTATGACAATACGGCTTGCCAATGATATGGGAATGCCTCTTGTCGCTGAATATGCAGAACGCTTTGGGATCGTAGATAAATTGCAGCCTTATCTTCCCATGGCTTTAGGGGCTGGCGAAACAACAGTATTACGAATGGTTACAGCTTATTCAGTTATTGCCAATGGGGGACGCTCTATTAAACCTTCTCTGATAGACAGAATTCAAGATCGTTATGGGAAGACAATTTATCGTCATGATGATCGTATTTGCGAAAATTGTAATACGCATTCATGGAATAATCAAAGTGAGCCCACATTGATTGATGAAAGAGATCAAGTTCTTGACCCTATGACGGCTTATCAGATTACATCGATGATGGAAGGGGTTGTTCAGCGTGGTACTGCGGCACGTTTACGTTATCTTAATCGACATATTGCTGCTAAAACAGGAACAACCAATGACTCTAAGGATGTCTGGTTTATGGGATTTACTCCTGATATTGTCGTTGGTATTTTTGTCGGTTATGATCAACCAGCTCCGTTAGGATATAATGGAACAGGAAGTTCATTAGCTGCGCCTATTTTTGGTGATTTTATGGCAGATGCTCTTAAAGGGAAGCCAGATGTTCCCTTTAAGATGCCAAAGGGCATGATTTTAATGCCAATTAATCGAAAAACAGGAATGCTTGCCGAAAGAGGAGATCAAGATGTTATTATAGAAGCATTTAAACCAGGGACTGGTCCTGCTGATATATATCAAGTTATTGGGAGTACAAATTCTTTTCAAGAAGGTGTTCCTGCAGTAACGACTTCTCCACAAGTCAACAAAGCACTTGAAAGTGGGACAGGTGGGCTGTATTAATCGACAAAATCTCCTTTTGCCATGAGTCATGGTTTTTATCTCTTTTTTACAATGTCGGTTCTGTAAATAGAGTGATAGAATTGTACCATTTTCTGATAGCAGCTATTAAATTTGTATAAAATGCTAAGAGACACAACCAAAAAGAGTTTTTAAAAATACGGTGTTAAATTATGCGAGCAGAAATAGAAACATTAGTTGATGAAATCCAGAAAGCAATACAATTGCTAAGGGGGCATCTTTGACTGGGATCAATCACTAAAGCGTCTCGAATATCTTAATCAAAAAGCAGAAGATCCATCATTATGGGATGATGCACAACGAGCACAGGATATGATGCGTGAGCGTCAACGTCTTGATGATTCAATCAATGGTCTTTTATTATTTACAAAAACACTTGAAGAATGCATTGAGCTTATTGCGATGGGCGAAGAAGAAAGTGATGTTGAAATTATCGCTGATGCAGAAAGATCAATACGTAATCTTAAAAATGAGATAGATAAAAGGCAAATTGATGTACTTCTTTCAGGAGAAGCAGATCCGAATGATACCTATTTAGAAGTTCATGCTGGAGCAGGGGGAACAGAAAGCCAAGATTGGGCTTCTATGCTCTTACGTATGTATATGCGCTGGGCTGAACAGCATGAAATGAAGGTTGAAATTTTAGAAATTCATGATGGAGAAGAAGCAGGAATAAAGTCAGCGACTATTCTTGTAAAAGGGCATAATGCTTATGGAATGTTAAAAACAGAATCAGGCGTTCATCGTTTAGTGCGGATTTCTCCATTTGATTCGAATGCAAAGCGCCATACCTCTTTTGCAAGCATTTGGGTTTATCCAGTTATTGATGACAATATTGAAGTTGATGTTTCAGAGGCAGATGTGCGTATTGATACATATCGTGCATCGGGAGCAGGAGGACAACATGTTAACACGACAGATTCTGCTGTTCGCATCACGCATATAAAAACGGGTATTGTTGTTCAATGTCAAACAGAGCGCTCTCAACATAAAAATCGCGCTACGGCTTGGTCGATGTTGCGTGCACGGCTTTATGAAGAAGAGCTTAAAAAAAGAGAAGAAGAAACCAATGCTGCTGAATCTTCTAAAACAGAAATCGGATGGGGACATCAAATTAGATCTTATGTTCTTCAACCCTATCAGCTTGTCAAAGATTTGCGTACAGGAATTGAAAATACGGATCCACAATCCGTACTTAATGGTAATTTAGATGCATTTATAGAGGCAGCACTCGCACGGCGCATTTATAGACAAGACAAAAAAATTGAGGATATTCGTTAATTATATATCCTTCCTTCAAGCCATGTAGATTTTTTCTTAAGCTGTTCATTTTATTGATGTTGTGATGTTACGATAGTCCTTGATACTTTAAAGGTTTAAAGAGGGATTTTCTTTTTTCTTTCTTCATTTTTTTTCTCACACGCCAATTCTGCTTATGATATTGCAAGTGATAGGAAGAATCTGAAATAAGAAAAATTTGGGATATTCGGGGGACTAATATAAATGTAAAACAATTCATTATCCTTATAAATCAATATATTGTAAAAATTGAATCCGTTGAAAAACTAAAATCAATTAAGGAGGATAACTTTTGCTTTTTAAGGCAAATCAAACACTCAATTTACAAGTTACCATTATGATATAAAAGTGTTGCAGTAGCTAAAACATTTTCAGCATGCCCAGATACGCTTACTTTACGCCATTCTTCTGCTATTATTCCATTTGCATCAATTAAAAAAGTGCTCCGTTCAACTCCCATATATTTGCGTCCATACATGCTTTTCTCAACCCAAACACCATAAGCTTCGAGGGTTGTTTTTTCTTCATCAGAAACCAAGATGACATCAAGTTCATGTTTTACTTTAAATTTATCATGTTTTTTTACATTATCTGGAGAGATTCCAATAACAGAAACACCGATTTCATCAAATTTCATCTTTAATTTTGTGAAATCAAGTGCTTCGCTTGTGCAACCACTGGTGTCATCTTTTGGATAAAAATATAAAACAACAGACTTTCCTTTAAAGTCAGAAAGACATACCATCTCTCCTCCATCGCGCGGCAAATTAAAATCAGGAGCAAGAGCACCTTTCATTGGTCTTGTCATTATTTTCATCTTTCTTTCTTGTGTAACAGGTATAAGATATCAGAGTACACAGAAGAAAAGAACTATTCAACTCTCTAGAATATTATTGTTTTGAAGAGACCTTTATTTCCTAACAAAACTCGCCCTATCACAACAATTGAATTGAAAGAACAAGGTCGACAACATAAACAAAACAGCAAAAGATTATACTGGTTTCATCACAACATGTTTTTTCTTACCAAAAGAAAGTTTAACGGTTCCTTCTGCACTGACATCCCCTTCAATAATAAGATGTGTTTCATCCTCAATAATTTGATCATTTACACGGACCCCCCCACCTTGAACGTGTCGGCGTGCCTCACTATTAGATCTAGCGAGTCCTGCTTGTACTAAAAGAGTGAGCAATCCAACACCTTTTTTTAATTCTGAGGCATTAATTTCAACAGTTGGAAGATTTTCTCCTAGAGTTTTTTCTTCAAACGTCTTGCGAGCTGTTTCTGCTGCTGCATCAGCAAGAACACGTCCATGCAACATTGCTGTAATTTCTGTTGCAAGAATTTTTTTTGCTTCGTTAATTTCTGTCCCTTGTAATAGAGAAAGTTTAAGAATCTCATCCATTGGCAATGGAGTATAGAGCTTTAGAAATCGTGTTACATCAGCATCTTCTGTATTGCGCCAGTATTGCCAAAATTGATAAGGTGAAAGCTTATCCGCATTCAGCCATACAGCCCCATTCAATGATTTACCCATTTTGGCACCGGAAGAGGTTGTCAGCAATGGTGATGTTAACGCATATAATTGCGGTGTTCCTAAACGATGCCCTAATTCGATTCCGTTAATAATGTTGCCCCACTGATCAGAGCCCCCCATTTGCATACGCAATCCATAACGTTTATAAAGTTCAACAAAATCATAAGCTTGCAGAATCATATAATTAAACTCTAAGAATGACAAAGAGTGCTCACGCTCAAGTCTGAGTCTAACGGAATCAAATGACAACATACGATTGACAGAAAAATGTTTTCCTACATCACGCAAAAATTCTAAGTAGTTTAAATTGCATAACCATTCCGCGTTATTCACAATACAAGCATCGGTTTCTCGGTCACCGAATGTCAAATAGTTAGCAAATACCTTTTTAATACCATCAATATTTTCAGCAATATCATTTTGTGTCAGAAGGCGTCGCGCTTCATCTTTGAAAGAAGGATCACCAATCAATCCGGTTCCTCCACCCATTAAAGCAATGGGGCGATGACCTGTTTTTTGTAACCAATAAAGCATCATAATCTGAAGAAGACTTCCAGCATGTAAACTCGATGCTGTTGGGTCAAATCCAGTATAAGCGCTTACAGTTTCTTTTGAAAAAAGATCATCTAAGCCTTTTTCATCTGAAATTTGGTGGATAAAACCACGTTCGCTCATAATGTGTAAAAAATCAGATTTAAAGGCAAACACAGATTTAATTTCCTAATTTAAGAGTGCATTATTTTATAGAATAGGCGATTATATAATGAGTTATTAATGCGTTATCTATCATAACTGACACACACCTCACAAGAGAAAGAGACATATTGGTAACATAAAGATAATAATACAGGTATTATTTCCTTTTTACGTTAAAAAAGAGACTTATCAGTGATAGAAAACAGGTATGCTGTTATTCTCATTTCTATCCTGAAATAAAATTTAGAAAAATTTTAAATGCAAACTGAAAAAATTACTTTGTTATGATCAGAAACGACTTTTGCTAATTTTTTATAAATCTATCGTATTTTCCTAAGTTAGTGAAAGTATTTCAGGAGGAGGAGCGAGAAGTTCATTGGAGATATGGTTATCCAAATAGTGGGCACATCGCTCAATAAGTTCTTCATGACATCCACTGAAAAAGTGATTAGCCTCTTCTAATATTTCTTGTGTGATGATGATACCTTTTTGTGTTTTTAATTTATCGACAAGTATTTGAACATCTTTTGGAGGGGAAACTTTATCGATACCGCCATGAATGATAAGCCCAGAGGAGGGACAAGGTGCAAGAAATGAAAAGTCATAAACATTAGGCTGAGGGGCAACTGAGATAAATCCCTCAATTTCCGGTCGGCGCATTAAAAGCTGCATACCAATCCATGCTCCAAATGAATATCCTGCTACCCAACAATTTTTAGAGTCTGGATGTTGTGTTTGCACCCAATCGAGAGCAGCAGCAGCATCTGAAAGTTCTCCTATTCCATAATCAAATTCACCCTGACTACGACCAATACCACGAAAGTTAAAACGTAAAGTTGTAAATCCACGTTGTTGGAACATATAAAAGAGGTCATAGACAATTTTATGATTCATAGTTCCACCAAATTGGGGATGAGGATGCAAAATAATCGCAATGGGTGCATTTTTTTGTTGTGAAGGTTGATAACGTCCTTCGAGCCGACCCGCAGGACCGTTAAAAATAATTTCTGGCATAAAATGCTCCTTAAATGCAATAAAAGGCTTTCATTGATCTTGGTCGACTTTTACCATAGAATCTCTTAAATAATTATTAGATATTCTTTTTTTAGTGCACTTTTCAAGAAAATTGCGCTATTTTTTTAATCAATTCATAAGATTAATGATTGCGATGTAAAATGGTTATAAAACGCCGATATTTTGATCATAACGCAACAACACCACTCAAAAAAGTGGCACGAATAGCGTTACTGGAATCTTTAGAAATATTTGGTAATCCATCATCTGTTCATAAGGAAGGGCGTGCGGCTAAAACTTTGTTGCAAAAGGCTCGTCGGCAAATCGCTGAAAATCTTAAAACAGATCCAGATCACGTGGTATTTACCTCTGGTGCGAGTGAAGCCGCAATGACTTTGTTAACACCCTTTTACAATATGGGGAATGCAAAAGTTAAATTTTCTCGTCTTTACCTTGGAGCGACTGAACATCCCTCTGTGGCAGAGGGAGGACGTTTTTCTAAAGAGTTGATAAGCGTCATTGCTGTTGATCAAGATGGGCTCATACAACAAGATAAATTAACATCACTCTTAACGGTTCATGATAAAACAAAAGGTTTACCTCTTGTTGCTATTCAAGCTGCAAATAGTGAAACGGGTGTTATTCAACCATTAACAGAAATCGCCGCTATTGTTCGGGATTTAGGAGGCACTCTTATTGTTGATTTGACACAATATGTAGATAAAAATTTTGTGGATATTAATCAGCTAGGAGGAGACTTTTTTATATTGTCTGCACATAAAGTTGGCGGTCCGAAAGGAATCGGTGCTTTTGTTTCATGTGGTAATCTTCTCATGCCACACCCTCTTATTATTGGGGGAGGACAAGAAAAAGGTCTCCGTGGAGGAACAGAAGCATTGCCCCTTATTGCTGCTTTTGGGGCAGCAATAACTGATTGCTTCACACAGGAGGAAATAGAACAGTTAATATATTTACGCAATAAATTAGAAAATGGACTACAAAGAATAAGTAAAAATGTTGAGATTTTTGGCAAAAGAGTTCAACGTTTGCCAAATACAACTTACTTTACCGTGAAAAATATAAAAGCTGAAACGATGCAAATTGCTTTTGATTTAGAAGGGTTTTCTTTATCATCCGGCTCTGCTTGTTCTTCGGGAAAAGTAAAACAAAGCAAAGTGTTGGAGGCAATGGGGTATCATGTTCCAAATGGTGCCATTCGCATTTCGCTAGGGCGTGGCACAACTTCTGAAGATATTGATGATTTTCTGTCGTTTTTTTCTCAAATTATAAGCAGGAAAAAAGGGGAAGATTTATCATCAGAAAGTTATAAAAATTAGAATTATTTTAAAAATAAAATAAGTTTGATTGAAATTTTTGCACTTTACCTATAGCCTAGAGATAACTTGCTTACTTTAATCTTGTAAAAAACAAGACTTTAGTTACCGGTTTTTGACGCCAAAAAATGGAGAAAATTTATGCCGGCAGTACAAGAAACGATACGCCAAGTACGTGAAATAGATGTTGACCAATATAAATATGGTTTTGAAACCAATATTGAAACCGATAAAGCTCCAAAAGGCTTAAATGAGGATATTATCAAATTTATTTCCGCTAAAAAACATGAGCCTGAATGGATGCTAACATGGCGCTTAAAGGCTTACCGCCGTTGGCTGACGATGCAAGAGCCTCATTGGGCGCGTCTTGAATATCCTAAAATTGATTTTCAAGAGCTTTATTATTATGCTGCTCCAAAAAATCATACAGGACCAAAATCTTTGGATGAAGTGGATCCTGAGTTATTAGCAACATATGAAAAACTTGGCATTCCCCTTAAAGAACAAGAGATTTTGGCAGGAGTAAGAAAACAGTCTGATCCCTCCACTTTTGATGACAGTATGTCTGTATCGGGGCAGGTGGCTGTTGATGCAGTCTTTGATTCTGTTTCTGTTGTAACAACATTCAAAAAAGAGTTGGCACGCGCCGGTGTGATTTTTTGTTCTATTTCAGAGGCGATTATTGAACATTCTGAGCTTATGAAAGAATATTTAGGAACAGTTGTACCTATAAGTGATAATTATTATGCGGCCTTAAATGCAGCTGTCTTTACAGATGGTTCATTTGTTTATATTCCCAAAGGGGTTCGTTGTCCTATGGAGCTTTCAACTTATTTTAGGATTAATGAACGTAACACTGGCCAATTTGAACGAACATTGATTATCGCCGCTGAAGATTCCTATGTTTCTTATCTTGAAGGGTGTACAGCACCCCAACGTGATGAAAACCAACTTCATGCTGCTGTTGTTGAGCTTATTGCCCTTGAAAATGCAGAGATTAAATATTCTACAGTACAAAATTGGTATCCTGGCGATAGAGATGGAAAGGGTGGTATTTATAATTTTGTGACGAAGCGTGGAGATTGTCGAGGTGATAGCTCTAAAATTTCATGGACACAAGTTGAGACTGGTTCTGCGATTACTTGGAAATATCCATCTTGCTTACTCCGTGGTAATAATGCGCGTGGAGAATTTTATTCTATTGCCGTTGCAAACGGTCATCAACAAATTGATTCCGGTACAAAAATGATTCATTTGGGAAAAAATACTTCCAGTCGCATTATTTCCAAAGGTATTTCTGCAGGTTTTTCAAATAACACGTATCGAGGACAAGTCACAGCTCATCGAAAAGCACAAAATGCGCGTAACTTTACGCAATGTGATAGTTTGTTAATCGGGAATGATTGTGGTGCACATACAGTTCCTTATATTGAAGCAAAAAATGCAACAGCTCAGTTTGAACATGAAGCCACAACATCAAAAATTTCTGATGACCAACTTTTTTATGTTATGCAGAGAGGAATTCCCGAAGAAGAAGCTATCGCATTAATTGTAAATGGTTTTGTAAAAGAGGTCATTCAAAAACTTCCCATGGAATTTGCTGTCGAAGCACAAAAGCTTATTGGTATTAGCCTTGAAGGTAGTGTTGGATAATTTTATTTAATTAGATAAATAGAAGACTTTATGTAAAAAGGCTGTAACAGTAGCATATAATGCTAAAAATGACCTCTATGCTAATTACAAAAGTAGATGGATGCTAAGGCAAAATAATCCGCATCTGTATCTGAAAAAACAGCCAAAACAGGATTAAATTATGTTAGAGATAAAAAATTTGCACGCCCGTATTGCTGAGACCGATACAAAAGTTATTCGTGGTTTAAACTTGACAGTTCAAGATGGAGAAGTTGCCGCTATCATGGGACAAAATGGAGCCGGAAAATCAACTTTGTCTTATTTACTTGCTGGTCGTGATGATTATGAAATAACAGAAGGAGATATTCTCTATAATGGGCAATCACTTTTAGAAATGGATCCAGCAGAACGTGCTGCATATGGTGTTTTTCTTGCATTTCAATATCCAATGGAAATACCAGGGGTAGCAACAATGGAATTTTTAAAAGTTGCGATGAACTCTCAACGCAAAGCACGAGGTCACGAAGAACTTAAAATTCCTGAATTTATAAAATATGTTAAAGAAGTTTCAGCCAAACTTGAAATAGATATGGATATGCTAAAGCGTCCATTAAATGTAGGTTTTTCAGGTGGAGAAAAAAAACGCGCTGAAATTTTACAAATGGCACTTCTTGAACCTAAACTTTGCATTTTAGATGAAACGGATTCTGGTTTAGATATTGATGCACTAAAAATTGTTGCAGATGGTGTTAATAAACTTCGGGATTCAAAACGTTCATTTTTGGTGATTACCCATTATCAACGGCTACTTAATTATATTATTCCTGATACGGTACATGTTCTTTATAAAGGACAAATTATCAAAAGCGGTGATAAATCCTTAGCGCTTTATTTAGAGGAAAATGGGTATGCTGATCTTATCAGGGAAGCGGTTTGAGGTTATTAAATATGAATGCACAGCAAAACTTGTTAGCGGTTGAAGAAAATATCCTCAGTAATTTTAATCAGTATGTAAACGACTTACCTGGTGATAAAGCTGTACAGGAAATCCGCAAGAAAACTATTGAGCAGTTTCAAATGACACGGCTTCCTTCCCGTAAAATCGAAAGATGGCATTATACCAATCTGCGTACCTTACTGAAGTCTATTAGCAATTTTTCAAAAGTTCAAGACAATCAATTGGTTGATGCATTGCTTTCAGAAAGTGCTGTTTTCTCCATAAACAATGGAAAAACATCGATAGAGTCAAAGGTAGACAATATTACAGTAAAACGCCTTTCAGACGCATTAGAAGATAATTCTGTGCAGATAAATCAAAACATTTCTGATGAAGATTTTATTGGACAGTTAAATACAGCTTTTGTTACAGATGGTTGGCTTTTTCACATCCCTGAAAATACAAAGTTAAGTATCCCCATTGAATTACAAAATATACAAATGGGGGGACAATCTCATATTTTTTCGGATATAAAAGTTGATAAAAATAGTCAAGTTATGTTTATTGAACATCAGGTTGGCAATGATAAAGATACCTTTGTCAGTTCAATATTTTCATTAAGTATTGCTGCTGATAGTGATGTTACGTGGATTCTCATTCGCAATCGTGATTTTAATTCTACACAATTTGGTCGATTTTGTGCTGTTCTTGATCAAAGAGCAAAGTTATCACTTTATGTCATTAATATAGGGAGCCAATTAAATCGCCAAGAAATCGATATTGAATTACAGGGAGAAGAATCTAATTTTCAATTACGCGTCATAAATTTATTATCAGGACAAACACATAGTGATCTTACAATGACTGTTCGTCACGTGGAAGAAAAGTCAACATCAACCGAAATTATACGCAATGTGGTTACAGATAAGGCTGTTGGTGTTTTCCAAGGAATAATACGTGTTTCTCAAAAAGCGCAAAAAACAGATGCACGCATGGCTTGTAATAGCCTTATTCTTTCAGATGATGCAGAATTTAATGCAAAGCCTGAACTGGAGATTTTTGCTGATGATGTTGCGTGCGGTCATGGTGCAACAGTTGCTAATATTAATCATGATTATCTTTTTTATCTTATGGCGCGTGGTATCCCATTTAAAACGGCTCGTGCACTTTTGATTAAAGGATTTATCTCTGAGCTCATTGATGACATCAAGCAGGATAAGATTCAAATCGTTTTGGAGAATATCATTAGTAAATGGCTTGAAAAAAATGTTTAAGGTAGAAAAAATGGAAAATAACGTACAAACATTTACTTATAATGTCGAAGAAATTCGGCGTGATTTTCCTATTTTACACCATCAAGTTTATGGAAAGCGATTAGCATATCTTGATAGTAGTGCTTCTGCCCAAAAACCAATGTCAGTACTCAATGCAATGAATAATTATTATCACTATAGTTATGCTAATGTGCATAGGGGAATGTATTTTTTAGCCAATATAGCAACACAATCTTATGAAAATTCTCGTGAAACCGTTCGTGTTTTTCTAAATGCTCAAAAAGCTGAAGAAATTGTTTTTACGAAAAATGCAACAGAAGCTATTAATACTGTTGCTTATGGTTGGGCGATGCCAAAACTCAAAGAAGGTGATGAGATTGTTCTAACGATCATGGAACATCATTCAAATATTATTCCTTGGCATTTTCTCCGTGAACAAAAAGGTGTTAAACTTATTTTTGTTCCTGTCGATGAAAATGGTGTTCTGCACATTGAAGATTTCCAAAAGGCTTTAAGCGAAAAAACACGGCTTGTTGCTATAACGCATATGTCCAATATATTAGGAACTGTGCCTCCTGTTAAAGAGATTATTAAACTAGCACATCAAAATTCTATTCCGGTTCTTGTTGATGGTTCTCAAGGAGCAGTACATTTAACCGTTGATGTGCAAGATCTCGATTGTGATTGGTATGTCTTTACAGGTCATAAGCTTTATGGTCCCACTGGTATTGGTGTTTTGTATGGTAAAGAAGATAGATTAGAAGAAATGCGTCCTTTTCAAGGGGGAGGGGAAATGATCGAGGAGGTAACAACCGATAAGGTGTTTTATAATGCTCCTCCTTACCGTTTTGAAGCAGGTACCCCTCCTATCGTTGAAGCTATTGGATTAACTGCGGCTATTGATTATATACAAGAGAAAGGTCGTAGCACGATTCATGCCCATGAGAGGTCCCTTTTAGCTTATGCGCAGGAAAAACTTAAAATGGTTGAGTCATTGCGTATTTATGGTCATTCTCCCAATAAAGGAGCTATTATATCATTTACAATTGAAGGAATTCACGCCCATGATATCGCTATGTTTATTGATAGAAAAGGGGTTGCAATACGTGCGGGAACTCATTGTGCACAGCCTTTATTACAGCACTTTGGTCTAACATCTATTTGCCGCGCATCGTTAGCCATGTATAACACTAAAGAAGATATAGATCAATTGGTAGAAGCATTGCAAGAAACAAGGACATTTTTTAATGGCTGAATTAATTGAAGAGCGTCATTCTCCAGAATCTGTTGAAACTGTAAGTGAAGATAAAAAATCTTACATATCAGCAATTCCAGCAGATGAAATTGATCGTATGACGAATGATATTATTGCTGCTCTTAAAACAGTTTATGACCCAGAGATTCCTGCTGATATTTATGAGCTAGGACTGATTTATCGTATTGATATTGAAGATGATCGTTCAGTAAAAATTGAAATGACTCTTACAGCACCGGGATGCCCTGTTGCTGGTGAAATGCCGGGGTGGGTAGAAAATGCAGTCAGTGCAGTTGAAGGGGTTTCGTATGTTGAAGTCACTATGACTTTTGATCCACCATGGACACCTGATTGTATGTCAGAAGAAGCTCAAATTGCTGTCGGATGGTACTAAAAGTATTGTTAAGAGACTCTAATTTAGCCATTCATGAATAAGCTGTTTACTTTTCACAAGCATTTGAATTTAAGGACGATCTCATGAGTTATAATAAAAAAAAACTAGAACTCACTTGGATTGGAAAAGAAAAACGCCCAAAACTAGAGCCTCGTATCTTATTAGAAGATCTTGAAAAATCTTATCACGCTTCGCATCAAATATCATCCCAAGATATTTTTGATAATAAGCTTATTTTTGGTGATAATTTGCTCGCGCTCAAAGCGCTTGAGAAAGAATATACGGGGAAGGTAAAATGTATCTATATCGATCCGCCTTATAATACAGGCAATGCCTTTGAACATTATGAAGATGGTTTAGAGCATTCCATATGGCTCAGTCTTATGAGAGACCGGCTAGAATTGTTACATCATTTACTGGCGGATGATGGTGCGCTTTTTATGCAGTTGGATGACAATGAAATACATTATGCTAAAATACTGTGTGATGAGTTATTTGGACGTAATAATTTTGTTGCTAATCTCATATGGCATAAAAAAAGAGGAAAGGACAATTCTTCTCGTTATTTTAGCACAACCCACGATCATATCTTAGTTTATGCAAAAGACTTTTCAAAATTTTATATTAATCGAATTGAATTAGATGATGTAACAAAAAAAGCATATGTAAATCCAGATAATGATTCAAGAGGTGCATATCGTATTCTTGGGTTGTGGGCTAGACAGCAAGGCGGATCTGAATATGAATACACCACCAAAACAGGGAAGTTTTTTTCTAAACGCCTTTGGCTTGTTAATCTAGAGAGTATGCAGCAGTTAGATAAAGAGGATCGCCTTCTTATTAAAGGAAATAATTTATACCGTAAATTTTTTCTTTCAGAAAATAAAGGAAGTATTCCAGAAACTATTTGGATAGGTCTCTCCAATAATGCAAATGCTAAAGATGAATTAAAAAAAATATTTATTAATCATGAAGTAGAATTATTTAATACTCCGAAACCTGAACATCTTCTTCAAAGAATTATTAAGATATCTACAAATCCCGGTGATCTTGTATTGGATTCTTTTGCGGGTTCCGGCACAACCGGTGCTGTTGCTCATAAAATGGGAAGAAAGTGGATTATGATTGAACTTGGTGAACATTGTCACACCCACATTATCCCTCGTTTAAAACAAGTCATTGATGGAACTGATCAAGGGGGAATTTCCAAAAGTGTCAATTGGCAAGGTGGCGGTGGATTTCGCTATTATCGCCTTGCACCTTCTCTGTTACAAAAAGATCCATGGGGACAATGGATTATTAGTCGCGAATATAATGCTGCGATGCTTTCAGAAGCAATGTGCAAACATATGGGATTTACCTATGCACCTGATGAAAATCATTATTGGATGCAAGGGTACTCAACCGAAACAGATTATATTTATGTCACAACAAGCGCTATGACCCATGAACAACTCCGTATAATGAGTGAAGAGGTAGGCTCTCATCGCACGTTGCTGATTTGTGGTACAGCCTTTGATACAAAATCAGCATCCTTTGAAAATCTGACACTCACTAAAATCCCCCGTGCAGTGTTAGAAAAATGCGAATGGGGAAGGGACGATTACAGTTTAAATGTAGCCAATCTTGAACCAGTGATTGTGGTAAAAGAAAACAACAAAAATAAAGATATTGCGCAAGCAGAATTAGATTTATTTGAATAGTATATAAAAAGCGGAGTTTTTCATGAACACTATTGAAAAAAGGATTTCTGCTCGCTTATCGTTACGTGATCCTCAACGTGAATCTTTAAATATTTTGGTAAAAATCTTAGAAAATATAGAGCTTTCTAAAAATGCTGATTTGGTTGCAGAGTTAGAAGTGATAAAAAATCTTTATCCTTCTGTACAAGATTTTGAACGAAACTTTCCCTCTTTTTGTTTTGCCTTAGCAACGGGTGTTGGAAAAACGCGACTTATGGGGGCTTTTATTAGCTATCTTTATTTAACAGGTCGCAGTCGCCATTTTTTTGTTTTAGCGCCAAATTTGACTATTTATGAAAAGTTAAAACAGGATTTTAGTCCCCAAAGTCCGAAGTACGTTTTCAGTGGAATGAGTGAATTTATTGCCAATAGACCCGTTATTATTACAGGTGAAGATTATGAAAGTGGTAAAGGTATTCGCGTTGATGAACACCATTTTGAAGGACAAAAGCGTTTGTTTGAGAATAGAGATACGGCCTTTATCAATATTTTTAATATTTCTAAAATTAATACAACAGATAATAAAAAAGGCGCACTAAAATCTAGTATTCCGAGAATTAAACGCTTACAAGAAACGATTGGTGAAAGTTATTTTGATTATCTCGCAAATCTTCCTGATTTAGTTTTGTTAATGGATGAAGCACATCGTTATCGAGCTTCTGCTGGTGCGGCAGCAATTAATGAGTTAAAACCTGTTTTAGGAATAGAGCTTACAGCGACACCAAAAACAATAGGTGCAAAACCCGTAGATTTTAAAAATGTTGTCTATAGTTATTCACTTGCAGAGGCTATGAGGGATGGTTTTGTAAAAGAGCCTGCTGTTGCTACACGTAAAGATTTTCAACCTCAAAATTATACATCTGAACAATTAGAACATATCAAATTACAAGATGCAATTCATGCCCATGAAAACGTGAAAGCAGATTTAATTGTCTATGCAAAAGATTATAACAAAAAGTTCGTTAAGCCTTTTATTTTAGTTGTCGCTCAAGATACAAATCATGCACAGAAATTGCGTGATTTATTGGAATCAGATGATTTTTTTGCAGGAGCTTATAAGGGAAAAGTTATAGAGATTCATACAAAACAGTCGAATATAGAAGAAGATCAAAATATTCAAAAGCTGATTGCAATTGAAAATTCTTATGACCCAACAGAAATTGTTATTCACGTTAATAAATTAAAGGAGGGGTGGGATGTTACGAATCTCTATACTATTGTACCGTTGCGTGCATCGGCTTCAGAAATTTTAACAGAGCAAACAATTGGGCGTGGATTGCGTTTGCCTTATGGGTATAGAACAGGCGTGGAAGTTATTGATCGTTTAACAATTATTGCGCATGATCGTTTTCAAGATATTATTGATCGTGCAAACGATCCAAACTCAATTATAAAAAAGCATATTGAGATTGGAACAGGGGGTGATATATCCTCTGAAAAGACAGATATAGTGACAGTTCCAAGTCAAGTAGAAGCTTTATTGATGCAAACGATGGTAACACGTAATTCCGATATAAATGGAGCATCTTCTGATTTACAAGGTATCATATTACGTAATACAGATTCCCCTACATTAACGCCTGAGGAGCAAGAAATTGTAGCGATCGCGTGGGATCTTATCAAAGAGAATGATAAATTGCCAAGTTCTCAAATGCTTTGTTCTGCACAGATACAAGAAAAAATTGCTAATAAAGTTATGAATATTAAGCCTTCATCACAAAAGTCTCTTGTATCAAAAGTGGTGACAATTCTGACAAAACAATTAACAGAACTGATAATAGATATTCCAAATATTATACTCATACCTTCGCGTGATGTTACTTATGGTTTTTATGATTTTGATTTAAAAAATCTAGAAAGCTTAAATTTTCAACCTGTTAGTAAAGAACTTTTAATTCGAGAATTGCGTACCCATAAAAGCATTTTTCTTACTTCTAAGAATGAATATGTAAAAGAGCCTTATCTTGAAAACTACATCATTCGTGGTTTGATTGATAATGACTTTGTCGATTATGATAACCATACGCTCTTATTACGAAAATTAGCTAGTCAGATAGTAGAACATTTCCGATCTTATTTACCCAATGATACAGCTGTTGAGAACGTATTAATTCACTATCAGCACAAGCTTACTAGTTTTATTGTTGCGCAATTAAGAGAACATCAATGGGAAACGCAAAAAGATTATGCGGTTAAAGTTACACGAGGTTTTACAACTTTATCACCTATCCATTATGTGTTACCGCAAGGGACGTCTCCTCTTGATTTTCGTAATATTCCTGCCATTAAAAGTGATATTAAAAAACTTGTATTCAGCGGCTTTAGAAAATGCTGTTATCCTTTACAAAAGTTTGATTCAGTAGAAGGGGAATTACGATTTGCTCAAATATTAGAGGATGATGCACAAGTCTTGAAATGGATGAAACCCGCTCGAGGTTTTTTCAGAATAGAATATGATAAAGGATCGACTTATGAACCGGACTTTGTTGTAGAAACGAAGGATGCCAAATATCTTTGTGAGCCTAAAAAAGCCTCTGAAATGCAAAATCCTATTGTTTTAAAAAAGAGAGAAGCTGCAGTTCAATGGTGTTGTCATGCAACGCGCTATGCGGCGACTTATGGCGATAAAAAATGGTATTATGTTCTTATTCCCCATGATGCTATTAAAGCAAATAGTAGTTTTGAAGGTTTGTGTGCAGAGTTTACCATTTCAGAATCTATACTTGAGAGCTCGTAACTTTTTGCTTCAAAAATAAAACACATAAGTTTTTTAATTGACGGGTGTGAGGTTCAATCAAATGTTTGAATAATTATTTTTAACTTTTTTCTAACGACGTTAAAATAAAAAGAAAAGTGTATAGAAAAGTTATACAAGATTATGCTTTTGTATGGGGATTTGTAGCACATTTACAATTTTTTATAAAAGTACAATCTTATTTTCGTTATGTGAAAAGATCTTTGAGTTATAGTCATAAATTAAAAAAATATTTTGATTTTATTGAGTAATTTGATAAATGTTCTTTTTTTAAAAAACTTAAACAGTTTATTGTTCTTTCATTTAAAACGCCTGAATATAATGAAATACCCAGAGGATAAAAGGGGGAGTTTTTCATATGACTTTAAATTTAACAAACACTGTTTTTAATTTTTTAAAGAAAAACCCAACGAAAAAGTTTACAGCTCGAGAAATTGCTCAATGGATATTTGAAAATTACCCAGAGAAATGCCGCCAAAAACAAAAGCATTCAACGGCGATAATCAATCCCCTTAATAGTGATGCAGCTCTTATTCAGCAAATTGTTGCTGAAATAGGATCGCAGCGCCCTCAATTACAAAAGCGTTATTCAGAAATTAAAACCACTGAAGGACGACCGCGACAATATTATTTTACTAAACAAACAGATAGTGCTGAAATTGACGCAATAGAGGACAATGCAAAGAGTAGAACAGAAGGTGGCTCTGTTAAAGAGCATGATCTTTATCCGTTATTATCTAAATTTTTATGGTCAGAGCTTGCAGTTTATAGCAAGCGCATTAATGAGAAATGTTCTCGTAATAAACATGGTGCAGGCGGAAATAAATGGCTTTATCCAGATCTCGTAGGGATGCAAGATTTAAGCAAGGAATGGAATCGTGAAATCAAAGACTGTGTTTTGCAATATTTTGATAAAAAGACAAAGCTTTGGTCTTTTGAAGTAAAAATTCTCATCAATCGTTCAAATTTACGAAAAGCATTTTTTCAAACAGTTAGTAATTCTTCATGGGCTAATTTGAGTTATTTAGTAGCTAGTGAAATTGAAGGAGTTGATACATTAAAAGAGCTTCGGATGCTTTCAAGTTTGCATGGAATTGGATTTATAAGACTTAATAAGGAAAACTCTTCCGAGAGTGAGATCTTAATTCCTGCCAAAGAACGTAGTGATATTGACTGGGATACTGCTAATAGATTAGTGGAGGAAAACAAAGATTTTCTTGATTATATTAAGCTCATTCGTCAATTTTATCAAACTGGTGAGATGCGTCCTCTAGATTGGGATCATATGTATCTATGAGGGGTATTTTTAAAAAGACTCCATTGTTTAAAAGCCCTTTTTTCAGGGTGATGAAAAATTACTCTAACTATTTTGTTTGACTTATTATATTGATATTGTATCAATTAAATTTTTTTCGCGTACCTCATGAGTGGGGTTGAGTCGGGGAAGAGTAAAAATTCTGTTTTAGGCCTGTTCTATTTTGTGCATTGGGCATGATTCCATTAGATACTAGACTTAATGACTATAATTTATTACAAATTTGCTACTTTAGAGAGTGAAATTCGACTTTTTTGCTTTGTTTATATCAAGCATTAAAAATATTACTTTCTCATATTGAAGTCTTCTTACGGAGAATTTACACTACTATTTCTTTAATTTCTACTGCTGTTCATTTTGATTATTATTAAGTTTTTTATTATCCGAAGTAAACATTCAAAAATATTAATTTTATAAAATATTCACACAGTTTACTCAATTTCTTGAAATAGATTTAGAAAATAAATTTTTCTCACATCTTATAGTAAAGGGGTGTACTATCACAGTTTGCCACAATACTCTCTTTATTTTTCAATAATACCGCACGCTAAACGTGCACCACCTCCGCCAAGCGGTAATGGTTTATCTGATTGATTATCAGCCCCTAAATGAATGACTAAAGAGCGCCCTTTAATTTCAGAGATTTTTTTTAATCGTGGAGCAAGAACGCTCATTATGGCATATCCGTGCTTATCAACATAAAGTGCTGGTAAATCACCAAGATGACCATTGACATTATAAGGTCCTAAATGTTTTCCGGTATGTTCTGGATCATAATGTCCACCTGCGCTTCCACCAATTATGCCATCTTTTGTATCACATGAAGGATTCACATGTACGTGAAAACCATGCATCCCTTCTGATAAAGTAGATAAATTAGGGATGAAAATCAAACCGTACGTGTTTTCTTCAATTTTAATGCTACCAATAGCCTTTTTGAAATTGTTATCTTCTAATTTATAAATATTTACTTGTGTTGATAGTGCTAATACAGAATTTTTATGAATTAAAAATGCCATAAAAAACAATAATGATAATAATATTTTTTTCATAAAATACCTTTATAATTATTTTTAAATAGATTATTATCTATAATTAATAATCTATATTAATAATATATTATATAAATGTCTTAAATTGAACTTTAACAAAAATAATTTAAATAGAAATATTAGTTATTAGAAAGAGCAAATAAATTAAAGTATGTTTATATATATATTTCTAAACATAACTTTCATTTTTTGATCTATAAAAAATGTAGCTTCCATAGACTGATAATTATATCTCGCTTACATTTCTTCAAGAGATGCTTTACAAAATCTACTTTTTTGATGTATAATAAAGAATTAAGCAAACAGTTTTAATAAGTTAGATGTTATTTCATTTATAATATGATAATCGTTTCATCAAAAAAAAGAACATATAATTTGTTGATGATTTAATTGTTTTTCATAGAAAAAATGACGAGAAATTTCTATTCATTATGAAATTTATAAGAGAAAGAATTATTATGATTCATATAAATTTCCCATAAAATACAGCATATACCGACACTTCCTCCCATTCCTGATCCTATCAGTGCTCCTATTATTATTCCGGCAGAAAGTGCTACTCCTATACCCATTGCGATAACTGGACCAAATCCTGGAAGAGCAATATAACCATAAGCTGAAAGAATTGCCGCGATAGCTCCTGATATGCTTCCATTTAAACCGCCAATGAAAGCAAATTCTTTAATAGAATGGCAGCACTTTTTTAAATTTTTTTTCTTACGGCTGTAAAAAGAAACGTTGCTGTAAGTTTTAAAATCAATCATATTCTTTTCTTTCATTTTGAATGCTAACTGTTCCTGAATAGTCAACGGATACGAAAAAATGGGACTTTTTAAATTTTACTAAAGCACGCCAGATGCCATTGTCATCTAAACGCAATCGTTTAATATTCTCAAAACCATTTTGCATAAGACAATTTTTAACTTGTGAAGCAGTAAATGAGTTTTGACCTATTTTAGTGACATTTTGAGTAGAGCTATAGGTAAAGGTTTGACAATAAGGAAGGTGAAAAACTTCACTTATTGAAGTAGTGACTATCAACGAGACACATACAATCATTATAAAAAAAGTACTTAATTTCAAAAATTTATTTAGTGTCATCTTGTTACCATTTGTTAAAACAACACTTCATTAACCTCTGTGTTACTAACAGGTTCCAAAGATGATTTTATTTTTAATATTATACTTAATAATAAAAAGATTTTAAAATCTATTGATTAAATAAAACTGTTTTTTATTATTTATTTTCTTATTAAAATTAATATTATAAAATAACTCTTTAAAAACGGTATTATTTTTCATTTTCTTTATAGTGCAAAATTTAACAGATGTGATTTAGCAAGATATCTTTACAATTTAAGCTTTAGTCTATAATTAAGTTTTATCTTATTTCATATCAATATGCTAAATATATATAATAATTTTTTCTTTCCTAGAAAGAACAAAGATATTTTTCGCATCAGTAGGGCTGTTTTGATGATTTTGTTGGAGATATTTGCATAATTTCCTTGAATCCATAACCCGGATACATTCCTTCGCGCATAAATAAATTACGTAATGGTGGGAAACTATGTAACAAACCAAGCCCAATGCTTCGTATGATATGAACAGGCAACATATGAGAAAGTAGAGCAGAGTTCAGTGTATGAACAGCTCCACTTCGGATTAATATATCTGGTTTGCGACATTTGTTATAATGTGCAACAATCATTTCAGAGTTAGAATTGGATATTTTATTAGGTAAAATATCAATTAAAGTTTGGACATCACGGAATCCTAAATTCAATCCTTGTGCCCCAATAGGGGGGAAAACATGAGCGGCTTCACCGACTAAAATTGTTCGATTAGCAGCAAAATGACGAGAAAGAAGTCCGAAAAGCGGCCATGCTTGAATTGATGTTTCTAAGCTTAGCTTTCCAAGCATTGATTGCATTTTGTTTTCGATCATTTTTGCAATTGTTTTTGGTTCTGTATTCAATAATTCTTCAGCACGGGAAGGATGAACAACCCATACAAGACTAGATCTTCGTCCTGGTAGTGGAACCTGTGTAAATGGACCGTGTTCTGTATGAAATTCGGTTGATGTATTTTGATGAGAAAACTCATGAGAAAAGTTGAGAACAAGTGCTTTTTGTGGATAATTCCACTGTTTGACACTTATCCCTGCTGCGGCACGTGTAAGAGAGTGACGTCCATCAGCTGCAATAACAAGTGGTGCTTGAATGACTCTACAATCAGCAAGAGTAATACATACATGTTTTTTTGTGTGATGAACAGATTTGGCTGCAGAAACAAATCTTGTAATATTAGGCGTATGTGTAACAGCATCGACTAAAGCACTGTTCAATTTTACATTAGGTATATTATAGCCAAAAGCTTTTTCACCAATTTCAGCAGAAGAAAAATGCACCGTAGGAGCATGCACAATTCTAGAAGTTATATCTATAATTCTCATGGAAGATAAAGCTGCTGCATGTTTTTGAAGATTATCCCAAATATTGAGTTTTTGAAGCATGCGTATTGCAGGCATCATAAGAGCAGTTGTCCGTAACTCATCTGTATGAGCAGGGGGCCCAACAAGAAAAACAGAAAGCCCCTCATGTGCAAGACTCAGCGCCGCTAACATTCCGACAGGGCCTGCACCAATAACAGCAATATCTTTATGCTCTTCCTTTTCAAATATCACAATGACTTGAACCTTTCTCCATTGAGAAAATATTTTAACATTTCCAAATGATCGCTCTCTTTTTATTATATGAAGCTCTTCTATTATAGTATGTAATAAATAATGCGATATAAAAAAGTAACCTTTTTATGATTTTTTAAAATGCTGAGTTATATCATCGGTAAAAAATGGCGTATTGATAGATGGTTGAAGACTTTAAAAACGAGGATAAGAAAAACTTGAAACGTAAACTAACAAAGAAAATCAAAACAAATGCTAAATTATTACGCCATAAAAAAGTAACAATGCCACAAGCAAAGGCCTTTTCTGTTCATTTACTAACAGCTTCGGGATCATTTTTAGCGTTTCTTTCTCTTATATCAGCCTCTCAAAAAGAATGGACAGCTATGTTCTGTTGGCTTGGGCTTGCTCTTCTCGTTGATGGTATAGATGGACCAATTGCACGTAAACTTGATGTTAAATACGTTCTTCCAACATGGTCTGGAGAGCTGTTAGATAATATTATTGATTACGTGACTTATGTCTTAATTCCTGCCTTTGCACTCTATCAAAGTGGTTTTATGGGGGTAGGGTTATCATTTTCATTGAGTGCAATTATTGTTATTTCATCTGCTATTTATTATGCAGATACTAGTATGAAAACCAAAGAAAATTTTTTTAAAGGATTTCCTGTTGTTTGGAATATGATGATTTTTACGCTTTTTGTCGTCAGACCAGGAGAGTGGATTACTTTTATCATTATTGTTTTATCGGCGATTATATCTTTTTTGCCAATTTATTTTATTCATCCAGTAAGAGTCCTTCGTTTACGTAGGGTTAATTTTCCCATTTTTCTCTTATGGTGTTTTTTTGGTATTTCTGCCTTCTTTTATCAACTAGAGGCTCCCTATTGGGTTAAAATAGGAATTTCGGTAACAGGAATTTATATATATTGTATTGGTGCAATCATGCAAATATTTCCTCAACTTGGGGAAAAAAATATAAAAAAAACAATGAAATAGTTGTTTTAAGAAGGGTGTGAGATGCAAATTAATTTTGGAGCAGATGATGATATTTCTTTTACGAAAGAAGGGCGAGCTGGTATTATAAAGCTCACACGTCCTTCAGCATTAAATGCTCTTAATCAACGAATGGTTTCAGCTTTAAAAAAAGCTCTCAGAATATGGGAAACAGATGATAATGTTTCTTGTGTCTTAATTGAAGGGGAGGGGCGTGCTTTTTGTGCTGGTGGAGATGTTGTAGAAATCTATCATATGGGGAAAAGTGTTGCTGCTTGTCAATACTTTAGGGATGAATATAGCTTAAATGCTTATATTAAACATTTTTCAAAGCCCTACATTGCTTTCTTAAACGGTATTTGGATGGGAGGAGGGGTCGGTATTTCTCTCTATGGTTCGCATCGAATTGTTACAGAAAATACAGTTTTTGCTATGCCAGAAGGTGCGATTGGATTTTTCCCAGATGTAGGTGCAAGTTTTTTCTTACCATCTCTTCCCAATCATTTTGGCATCTATCTTGCATTAACGGGCGCACGCATAAAGTGGGGAGATTGCTTAAATTTAGGATTAGCAACACACGCCATTGCTGAAACTGAATTCGATATGATTAGAAAAGCTGTTATTGAGCAAGGAGATCCCACTTTAGCTTTAAACGAGCGAGCAATTACAAAAGACTATGAAACAAGTCATGAAATACGTTGTATTATTAACAGTTGTTTTAGTGCCCATAGCTTAGAAGAATGTCTTGAGTTGCTACATAAAAAAAGCAATGAAGATGTTTTATTTGCTAAAGAATGTTATGATATTTTGCAGTCACGTTCCCCGACAAGTTTAAAAGTTATCTGGAAACAAATGAAACAAAATTCATCTCAAACGTTGGAAGATTGTATGAAAATTGAAAACCGCATAGCGCATCATATGATTCATTCACATGATTTTTATGAAGGTATACGTGCTATGTTAATCGATAAGGATAAAAGACCTCAATGGCAGCCAGATAAACTTTCAAATGTGACAGATGAAATGGTAGATTCTTACTTCCAACCTGTTGAACAAGAGTTATTATTGTGAAAAATAATTCTCACAAACATATTTCAAAAATCAATTTAATCTATAACTGTTACTTACGGTTTTTGGCACTTATTTGCTTAGTTCTAGGTATTTGTTATTGGATACGCCTTGTTGGTGTTTTTCCAGGTATTCTATGGCGTTTTGATCTTATGCCTTGGCAGTGGCAATTTGCATCAGTTATATTGGCTATTCTCTATCCTATTGCCTTAGTTGGACTTTGGATGTATTCACTATGGGGCATCATTGTGTGGTGTATTGCAGCATTGATTGAAGCAATAACAATGTATTATTCCGATTTTATTTATCAGCCATTTGTATCATTATTTCATGGAATATTGTTTTTAGCTTTTATAGCACTACAAATTGTGATGATTTTTTTTAAAAGAGTAAAAAATAAAAAACATTGTGATTGAAATTTTCGAGCCAGAATAACAGGCTCGATTTTCAATCTTAGCTAACTTAAGTAGCTCATTTTAAAGATTCGTTCTTCAAAGCGCTGATGCTAGATATACTTCTTCTATAAAGTTCCATAATATATATTATGCGATAATATGATGCAGAAGATAAATCCTTTATCCAAAAAGAAAACCCTACTTTAAAACATCATCATAATATTTATATCATACAATTTACTTTTAAAATAAAATTTGGTCTTTAAGGTATATTCCTTAAAGACCAAAAATAGTGATAATGAAATTACGTATAATAAAATAAGGAAAATTATTGCATTATTTTACAACGTTTCATACGTGCAAGATCACTCAAAACAGCATTACGATTGTTTAAAGCCGAAATTTCATTACTTTCACTGGATTTAGTATCCATAAAAAACAAAGCAGGTACAAATACAACACTTGCTGCTGCTAAAGCCACGTTCTTATTTCTTGCTTTAGAACGCTCTGCAATTGTATCATTAATCTGACGTTTATTAGCAAAAAACTCCCGTTGAATATCGGCACAACTCATTGATCCGTCATGTAATGTTGTCGTTGCAATATTTTTTTCTAAACGCCCCCCACATGCTGTTAAGGAAACCGCTAAAACCACAATACATACACCCCGCTTAAAATTCTTATACATAAAAGCCTCATTTTTGACATAAAAAACACTAAATATGTCAGAAATGAAATAAAATAAAGGATAAATTTAAAAGTATTTTATTTAACTTAAAATATTGCGCATAATAAGCTTATGCATCTGTTTCAAAAGTAAGACCTTGATATGCAGGTTTTACATAGGATGGAACGTAATTTATAACCTTATTGTAATCCAGCGATCTGTCCATATGTGTGAGTATTGCTTGTTTTGGCTTTAAATATTCTATCCACTGTAATGCTTGATCAACAGAAAAATGACTCGGATGGGATTTAAATTGAAGAGCTTCAATGATGAGAACATCCAAATCCATTAATTTGGATAAAGTTTTTTCAGGAAATTTACTAACATCCGTACAATAGGCAACATTCCCAATCCGAAAACCTAAGGAATGAATGTTTCCGTGGTGTTGTAAATGTGTATTGACGCTTATTTCTCCGCCCTGCCCCTGAATAATAAATTGGCTATCTTCATTGATAAGATGCTCTTTTAAAATGGGAGAATAAGATGAATCTTTTGGAGTTTGAAAACAATATCCGAAAGCACTTTTGAGATGCTCTAGTGTAAATCTGTCGGCATAGATATCTATTAAACATTTTTGTGCAAGTGCATAGCTGCGTAAATCATCAATACCGTGGATATGGTCTGCATGAGAATGCGTGTAAAGAGCAGCATCAAGATGGCTTACACGCGCATCGATCATTTGTGAGCGAAAATCTGGACCTGTATCAATAACGATCGTTGTTTTGCCTCCTGAAGGTTTAATACGTTCAACTAATAAAGAACTTCTGTAGCGTTTATTTTTAGGGTTATTCGGATCACATGTTCCCCAATCACCATTAGGTCTTGGCACTCCTGGAGAAGGACCACAACCTAATATTGTAAATCGGTATTGATCACACATATCTTTTGCCTTATTTCATTTTGCTAAATAAACGAAAAGCATTACGCGTTGTTATTTGAGCTGTTTCTTCAATGCTTAAGCCAATTGTTTCAGCCAAAACAGCTGCTGTATAACATACAAAAGATGGTTCATTTGTTTTGCCCCGATGGGGACTAGGTGCTAAAAATGGAGCATCTGTTTCCACTAACAAATGCTCATGGGGCACAATTTTTGCTATTTCACGGATTTCAAATGCGTTTTTAAAAGTAAGAATACCTGAAAAAGAAATATAACCACCAAGTTCAATTCCAGCACGAGCAAGTTGCATTCCAGACGAATAACAATGAAGGATAAAGGGAAAAGCTCCTTCTTTTGTCTGTTCACGTAATATTTTCTCCATATCGATATCGGCATTGCGTGAATGTATAACAAGAGGAATCTGTGTTTCTCGAGAAGCAATGATATGTTCATGAAAAACTTTCTTTTGCTCTTCTGGAGTAGAATAATCATAATGATAATCAAGTCCCCCTTCCCCAAACGCAACAATTTTAGGGTGATTCGAGAGCTGTATAAGCTCTTCCGCTGTAATATTTTGTTCTTCATGCGCATGATTGGGGTGTGTTCCAACGGAACAAAAGACTTGATCATAGCTTTGCGCAATGGCTAACAGCTTATCTAACTTATAAACATGGGTTGAAATTGTTATCATACGTTTAACGTCAGCATCTAAAGCCCGTTGGATAACATTATCCAAATCTTGTGAAAAATCTTCAAAATCAAGATGACAATGTGTATCAATCAACATGATGAGTATCTTCTTTCTTCAAGATATAACGAGGAAAAATTGGTTCTGGTGGTGGAAGATCAAGCCCTTCTTGAATTTTTGAATGACTTATATGATACAATAACCGATCATCTTCAGCAACCGCAAGGCTATCAAGAAGTTTCGCTGCTGATTGGGGTATGAAAGGCAAAAGCATAATTCCTATTCTCCGCAAGATTTCTACAGTTATATAAAGAACTGTAGAAAATCGCTCTCGATCATTTTTACGTAAACTCCAAGGTTGTTCGTTGGCAAAATAGCGATTGGCATCTGCTACAATTGAAAAAATAGCTGAAAGTGCTAAATGCATACTATAAGAAGACATAGCTTGGTGTACAGTTTCAAGTACTTGAAGAGATTGTTCTAAAAGCTGTTTATCTTGAGCTGAAAATGAAGCTGGTTTCGGGACTTGTGCATTACAATTTTTGGCAATCATAGACAAACAGCGCTGTGCTAAATTACCAAGATCATTAGCAAGATCAGCATTAATACGGTTCACAAGGCTTTCATGACTATAACTACCATCTTGTCCGAATGGCACTTCACGGAGAAGAAAATAACGGACCTGATCAAGACCATAGTGTTCAACCATTTCAAAAGGATCAACGACATTTCCAATAGATTTTGACATTTTTGCACCACGATTAAGTAAAAAACCATGTGCAAAAATATTTTTAGGCAATTCAATTCCAGCAGACATTAAAAATGCCGGCCAATAGACTGCATGAAAACGAATAATATCCTTACCAATAATATGCGTATTTGCAGGCCAAAAATCACGTTTTTTTGAATTTTCATTGAAAAAACCTATTGCTGATAGATAATTTGTAAGCGCATCAACCCAGACATACATCACGTGCTTTGGATTCTCAGGAACAGCAATTCCCCAGTTAAAACTTGCGCGTGAAATAGAGATATCTTTTAAACCTGATTTGATAAAACTTATAATTTCATTACGCCGCTCAAATGGAGCAATAAAATCAGGATGTTTTTCATAATATTCAAGAAGAGCCTTTTCATAATGAGAAAGTCTAAAAAAATAACTTTCTTCTTCATTCCATTCAACTGGAGAGCCTAATTCCTTCTCACGACGGATGTTGTCTGGTCCAACTTCCGTATCTTTTTCTTCATAATAGGCTTCTTGGCGAACCGAATACCACCCCGTATAACGACCGAGATAAATATCGCCATTTGCTTCCATCTTTTTCCAAATTTCTTGACAAGCTTGATAATGGCGTTCTTCTGTCGTACGGATAAAATCATCGTTAGAACAATTTAATACTGCAAGCATTTTTTGAAACACCGCACTATTATGATCTGCAAGCTGCTGAGGTGTCATGCCTAATGCAGCTGCGGTTTGTTGCATCTTGAGACCATGCTCATCTGTACCAGAAAGAAAAAATACATTTTTTCCGTTTAACCGTTGAAAGCGGGCTAAAACATCGCTTGCAATTGCACTATAAGCATGTCCAATATGTGGAGCACCATTAGGATAAAAAATGGGAGTTGTTATGTAATATGTGTCACGCATGTCATACTCGTTGTAAAACGCTATAAATAAAAGATATTATGACAATAACGTTTGTTTATCGCATTGTCACGGAAAAACTAATCCTCATGAATGATCTTATGAACTTTAAAAAGCAAGTTAATAACAAACTGCTTTTTATCGAGATTAAACAGTTGTATTTCCTCTATTTCTTGATGAATCTCCCGCCATTTTTCCGCATATTTTTTTGAGAGAAATAAGTCTCCCTTTTCAACGAGCATGATAGCTTTTTTTTGAATTTTATTAAGAATTTCATCACAAAATTGTTGAAATTGGAATGTAGAAGAAACAGATGAAAATGTTTGTGCAAGAGTATGTACAATCATTGCGTTACAAACAGGTTTCTCTAGGAGAGCATCAATTGTTTTAATAATTTCAAAACCGCCATGGCAAACAAGTAAAGCAGCTTTTCGAGGACTTCCTTTAGATTTTTCAATAATCATTTCAATTGTTTTCTCATCAGGTAAATCCTGATTGGCGAAAATATGTGTAATGACTTTTTTCATTTCATCGTTATTCAAGGGACGAAAAGAGATTTTTTGACACCGTGAATGGATTGTTGGAAGCAATTTGCCAGAAGAATGCGCGATAATAACAAATAACGTTTTTGTAGGTGGTTCTTCAAGTATTTTAAGAATTGCATTTGCTGCATTTCTATTCATATCATCTGCAGAATCAACAATAACTATACGCCATCCATTTTCTTGTGATGTTCGGCTTAAAAAATGCATAATATCACGGATATCATCAACGAGTATTCCTGTTTTAAACTTTTGCGTTTTCACATCAAATCGACGTGAAATATACAAAAGACCAGGGTGACTTCCTTGTGTAATTTGGCGCCATGGGGTAGAATAAGGATCGGGTTTCAAGAAAGCACTCTGTTGAAAACTTAAAATGTTCCAAGCAAGATGAAAGGCTAATGTAGCCTTTCCAATCCCATATTCTCCTTCAAATAATAATGCATGATGTAAACGCTCTTCTTTAAGCATTTGTGTCAAAAAATGACGCACATCCTCATGACCAAAGATAATATTGTTCTGGGATGGTGATAAAATTGTATCAATATCATCATATTGGCGTAAGGTATTTACATTACTCATGAAAGCTGATCCAACAATACCTGATGACAAATATTTTTTATTTGATGAGCAATGGCTTCCACTGAGCCAGTGGCATCAATAACTCGAAATCTATGGGGTTCCTGTTTGGCCAATTGAAGAAAAGCCTGACGCCTTTGTTCTTGAATTTCCAACAGATCTTTTTCAAAATAATCAATTTCTTCTGTTTTTTTTCTTCGCAAATTTGCACGCTTCATACCACACATTGCAGGCATATCTAATAAAAATGTTAAATGAGGCAAAATACCATTGAGCGCAATACACTCTAAAACAGAAAGAAGAGAAGAACTGACGGTATCATTGAGTCCTTGATAAACGCGTGTAGAATCAATAAAGCGGTCACATAAAACGATTTTACCTTTTTGCAAAGAAGGTGCGATAACCTCAGTAACATGGTCGACACGTGCAGCTGTAAACAAAACAGCTTCAATCAACGGTCCATACTGTCGCGCCTGCCCCGACAACAAAATATGCCGGATTGCTTCTGCTCCTGGTGTTCCTCCTGGTTCTCGTGTTGTGACAACATCATAACCTTGGTGTGAGAGAGACTCAGCAAGTAAAGAAATCTGCACCGTTTTCCCTACCCCGTCCCCTCCTTCAAATGTAATAAAATAACCTGACACGTATGATCTTAACCTTATTAGCGCGTAACTACAAATATTTTCGTAACCATCCAATTGTTATTTCATAGAATGCATTTTTTACTTTTGCAAAGAAACTTCCTTCCTGAACATTCATTCCGGCAAAAACTGGTTTTTCCAGAAGAACCTTTTTATCTTCTAAAATTTGAATAACGCCAACTGATTGCCCAGAAACGATGGGAGCTTTCAATGGACCATGATATTTAATTTTTGCTTTAACATTTACTTTTTTTTCATTCGAAAGCATAAAACTTATTGGTGTTTTAACAATGAGTGGAACAAAATTTTGTTTACCACCATAAACAGAAGCACGACCAACCGTTTCTTCTTTTGTAAAAATCGTTTTGAGATCAAAAGCCGTCATTCCCCATTGAAGAATGCGTTCTATTTCTTTTGTATATTTTTTACCATCTTGCAAACCATTGATTGCTAAAAAAAGACGTCGATGATTTTTAGAAATGGTGGCAACCATTGAAAAACCTTCTTTTTCACTGTAGCCAAAACCAAATCCTTCTACACCAATTTCCTTAGAAATAAGAGGATTTTTATTACGTTGAAAAATATTATTCCATGTAAAATGAGGCTCACAATAAAGTGCATAATAGTCCGGATATTCCTGAACAATATGACGTGCTAATATAATCATATCACGCACAGTTACAAATTGTCCCTCTTCGGGTAACCCTGTTGCATTAACAAAATGACTCTGAGATAACCCGATTATTTTTGCGCGCTGATTCATCAACTTTGTGAAATGAGCTTCATCTCCCGATATTCCTTCAGCAAGAATAATAGCAGCATCATTTCCATTCACAATAATTAAACCACGCAACAGATCAGAAACACTGATTTCTGTTTTTATCTTTGCAAACATAGTGGTTGTACCGGAAGGTGCTCCACCCTTGCGCCAAGCATTTTCACTGACCTTAAATTTCTGCGTACTTTTTAATAATCCTTTTTTTAATTGATGAAATACAACTTCTGCTGTCATCAATTTTACTAATGAAGCAGGAAAAAAAGGAATAGCACTTTGTTTTTCATAAAGTATTGTCTCTGTATCATCATCGAGTAATAACAATTGTGAAGCAGAAATTTGAAAATCTTCTGCTTTCCCCCACGTGACAAATACCAATATCCCCCATAAGGTCAATAAGATCCTTAATATTGTGTACATAGCTGCTCCTCCCATCCCAAAGATCAACATAAAAAATCTTATATAGGAAAAAACTTTTTTATTTCCGCAAATTGAGGAATTATTGATGACTCAAGAAAAGATTTTATTTTTATTCAGCGTTAGTAAAAGTAAAATGATGCACTTCTTATATTCCACCTAGATTCAATTTTATGTTTTAAAGCATGAGAGACAAAAAAATTTTTTTATTTGTTGTTTTATATTGATAGTAGATTGATTTATTATGATAAATTATAATCTTTTAACGTGTATCTGATTCAAAATACTGTAAGATTCTTTCGTTATATTTCCTCTCATATTGAATTCAATAAAATCGCTTGCTTACGCATCATAAGTAGGGTTCGTATATAGATAAAAATTATTAAAAAAGAGAGTAAAAATACTTCTTATCAACCTCTCAAGTGTTAAGAATTATCGCATAAAACATTGGGGCTTGCAAAGTGTATGACGGTGTCGGTTTATATCTTCATAAGTGTGAAGATGGTGATATCTAAAGGCGTTACAGTTATGCCATTCACAGGCGCTGTCGTAAAATAGACCTGTAGCGTGTTGAAGTATGTCTCTTTTAAATAAGTTCGCGAATTGGCAATGTAAGCGTATTTTGTTTGAGACGCTCTGTTTTTCGTGAGGGAACTTACTCCATTAAAGAACATGATAAACAAAAGCATGAGGTAATATATAATCTCTTCATAAGATATTACCGTGGATACTTTGGAAAGATGCAAGGCCGAATCAAAATAAAATATTTTTTTACTTGTTAAGCTTTTTGTTCCTCTCAAATTGATTGTACAGTTGTTTTGGAGATTACACAAACAGACTGATACAATAATCTACCTTCGTCTAGCAAAAGCTATTACAGTAAGAAAAGTACGCGCTTTATTAAGCAAGCAATATCATAAAACGACGAATAGACCAGCAATGGAGTAGAAAGGCCGTACTGAATTTATAATAATAGCACCCCATCACGCTTTTTGAAAAGGACAACGCGCTTTAAGATGAAAATCTTACACTAAATCCGTAAGTTCTTACCTTTTTTACTAGAAAATTATATAGATAAAAAATCAATGCATTTTTTCTTAAAACAGTTGTAGCCAATTGACCTTTGTTTTTTTGTTTAGCTTATTTATAGAAGCAACTTGATCAAATGGTATCGGCTTATCAACCATGATAGGACCAATTTCTGGCAATTTAACTGCAACAGTTTTATTACGTTGTTCTTGTTCAACAGCAGCTGCTTTAGCTAATTCTTTTTTGTTTCCTGTATTGCGCTGCTCTTTTAACAAAACAGTTTCTCTTTTTTTCGCAATATTTTCCGACGCTAATGAATATGGGGCAGCATTTCCAGGAGTATAAGAGGACATTAAATATGCACCATCATAATAGCCAACAGGTGCTTCAGCAATATATTCTACTTTAACATCTGCAACACCCCTATCTACATACCCCAGTATTGTCGCAGCTTGCCTTGATAAATCAATGATTCTGTCTTTCATAAAAGGTCCGCGATCATTCACTCTAACAACGATTGAAGATCCATTTTTCAAATTAGTGACACGAGCATAGCTAGGTAAAGGCATTGTAGGATGAGCAGCAGTCAAAAGATTCATGTCATAAATTTCACCGTTGGCAGTTAAACGTCCATGAAAATCTGAACCATACCATGATGCTTCGCCAACACGTTTATAAGTTGGATCACTTTGAGGATAATACCACTTTCCTTTTATTTGATAAGGTTTACCAACAATCGCTCGTCCACGCTTTTTTTCTTCCGATTGATTCTTCTTATTGGAGACTTGTTTAGGTAGTACAGAAGTGTTTACGTTAATTGGTTTATTATGATAGGAATCTTTTATTGAAAAATTCATAGTTTGGCTTGCGCAACAAGATACCAGTGACTGAGAAATGACGATCATAGAAAACAATTGAAGTGTTGGTTTAATCATAAAAGTAAATTTCTTTTTTCTATTTGAAGGCATCTATTCAGTCCACTTATTTCTGTTAAGTACTACTGTAAAAACCACGTCACGCTTTTTGTACGCAACGGAAGAATTTACGTTTTTAAATGATTCCCCTCGCGCATATACCACTCTTGAATTGGCCCCTTCTATCAAGAAATTAACGTATTGTTAACCTTTTTATGATCTTCATAAGAAATAAATGTACTATAGTAGATGTTAAAAAGAGTAAAAATTAAATAAATCAACATCTTATAGAAAAGTCATTTCATAATATAAAGTGTGAATAAGTGGTGATTTTAGCAACTTGTTTTGCGAATCATGTAATGCAGTGGGTATTAAAAAATCAACCTATAGATTGAGAAAATTAGAAACCACATGTGCTGCCAACGCAGGTACAATCCTATCGTAATCTTAAAGCTCTTTTTTGTTGGACAGGAGACAGCATAGCATCGCTCTATTCCAAAACAGCTGATAGAAAATGACAGGTTATAGAATCAACAAAAAACTTCAAAAAGAATAAAAACAAGAAAGATTCTTAAATTTTTTATAGCCTATTGATATTAATTTAAATTTGGTGAGCGCGCAGGGATTCGAACCCTGGACCTACTGATTAAAAGTCAGTTGCTCTACCAGCTGAGCTACGCGCTCTCATACAAGCTATCTAGTTTGCACACTATCTAATTTGTAGAAAGTGAAGGGAACATACGGTTGACTTTCCATTTGGTCAACACCTTTTGGAGAAAAATATTATTATTTTCTTCAATTATCAATAATTTTTCGTTTTCACCCCTTTACTTCATCATTGTATAAGTACTCTTTAATCTTATTTTTGAAGTTTCAATAAAGGAAAAATTTCACTGCAAAATATTGCATAGATTCGAAGCGTTAAAATTATGAGAAATTACCCCCTTCCCCTCACATGGATTGTTGAGCATAATGGGTAGAGAAGAAAAAATACCTTTTATTATAATATTATTTTTTATATCTTTATATCTTAGTGTTCAATTTTCAAATATAAATACAGATTTATAAGATAATATATTGATTTATAATAATTTATCATTTTTTCACTTGAGTGATAAGTCTCAAATACTGTAAGCTTATCTCATTTCAAATCTTTTTTATATTGAAACAATAAAAAGCATTTTCTTGACCAATATAAGTGAGAGAATAAAACTATAAAAAAGAAATGAAAATACCTTTTATGCCTCCTTTCAATAATCAAAATTTATCGTAACATTAGGGTTCATGAAAATAGTATATAGCAGTTGACACGTTAGACCTGAAAATGGAACAATGAGCAACAATGGCATTTTGAGAGTATAATTTTATTTATGCATAATGAATATATAACGAAAGCCAGTTTATCCTATAGAATAAAGTAGATATGAAGCAAAAATTTAGTCTCATTGAAAATATCCCGAATGACTATAAATTGTGTTCACTATTAGAGCTGTAGATAATTTTACTAAGAATAAAAAAGCAGAAATAATATGCAGTATGTAAAATGATTTTAAATACCCATAGAGAGTTCTAAATATATAGAATGCCTTCTATTTAACTTTTTTATATCAGAAATTACAAAACATGTAGATATATTTTTAGAAGAAAAGGATAATACTGGTCATAAAATTTGGTGTTAGATAATTCAGTCAGAACTATAAAGTATTTTATACATTATTTAATATTAATGTAGCTATATAGTATATAAATAATAATTTAAATATATCTATAAATAAACATATTACTTTATTAAACTATAAGATCAAAAACAAAGAAAATAATTTTGATTTGGCGATAAAAATTGTAAAAGTGTTATATATACATGTATTTTTACTTTACTAATTTTTATTATTTTGATTGGAATATTGAATGCTAACATGTAAACAGTATGAGCTACTCTTGTTTATTCATAACCATATAAAAGAAACTGGTGTTCCTCCTTCTTTTGAAGAAATGAAAAATGCATTAGAACTTTCTTCAAAGTCTGGTATTCATAAGCTCATTATAGCCTTAGAACAAAGAGGTTTTATACGTCGTTTGCCCAATCGTGCTCGTGCTGTGGAGGTAATTCGACTTCCTGAGAAAATAACATTTAACCTTTCTTTAGCACGTAAAATTTCTCCCAGTATAATAGAAAGAAATAAAAGGGAAATATCAAAAAGCTTGAGTCCCTTTGATGAAGAAGAAAAAAAAAATATCACCATTCCTATTATGGGACGTATTTCTGCAAGCGTACCCGCCTCTGCTATACTGCAGCAAATAAACAGCCTTTCTCTTCCACTCGATATGGTTAATACAGGTGAGCACTACGCATTAGAAGTTAAAGATGATTCTATGATGGAGGCTGGTATCTTTGATAAAGATACGATCATTGTGAAACGTCAAAATACAGCAATAACAGGTGAAATTATTGTTGCGTTTATTGATAAAAAAGAAGCAACATTAAAACGTTATCGACGCAAAGGAGCTTCTATTGCATTAGAAGCTGCAAATCCTCATTATGAAGTACGGACATACGAATCCGAGCGTGTAGAAATACAAGGCAAACTTACCGGACTTATTCGCAAATATTAAAAAATAAACCTTATAGTACGTGATATATATCGCAATAAGAAGCTGTTGAGTATTTTTTTATTGTGCCACATGCAATTGACTTCTTCTCCACAGCCAAAGGATGCCCCCAATTCGGTTTATAAACAATCCAGATCCTTATCGAGCGGATTTCACTTTCCCTTCCCTCCATGTTCTTCACTTATGCAAGGCTTGGCAAGTAAGCTTTAAAATATTCACCACGTACTTTGAAAAGAACTTGAATGCTTTTAAGAAAGCAGCCTTATATCCTCGTCCTCAATGATGGAATTTTACGATATAATAAGACAAAATTGTATGCATGCATAAAAACACATAAAATTTTGTAGAAAAAAATCAAATAACTTTGTAACAGACTGTATTGCATAGGTATAAAAATAAAGAACATTATTTTTATATTAATAAAAGCGTAACTCAATCATTCATAGTAATTGTAGGATCATCATGGTAGTACCTCGTATTAGTTTTGTCTCCCTCGGATGCCCAAAAGCACTCGTAGATTCTGAGCGAATTATTACACGCCTTCGCTCCGAAGGGTATGAGATTTCACGTCAACATCAAGGAGCTGATGTCGTTATTGTGAATACCTGTGGTTTTCTTGACTCGGCAAGGAAAGAATCATTAGCCAATATTGATGAAGCTCTTAAAAAAAATGGAAAAGTTATTGTAACAGGGTGTCTTGGTGCTGATCCTGATGCTATTCGCCAAACATATCCTAATGTATTGGCTATTACAAAACCGCAAGCTTATGAAAGCGTTATAGAAGCTGTTCATACAGCAATTCCTCCAATTCATGATCCTTTTCTTGATTTAGTTCCTCCCCAAGGTATTCGTTTAACACCTCGCCATTACGCCTACTTAAAGATTTCTGAAGGATGCTCTAACCAGTGTAGTTTTTGTATCATCCCTACTCTGCGTGGTAATCTCACTTCACGTCCCATCAGCGATGTTCTTCGTGAAGCTGAAAAACTCGTGCAAGCGGGTGTAAAAGAACTTTTGGTTATTTCACAAGATACGAGTGCTTATGGTGTTGATCTTAAATATCTCGAAAATTCTTGGAAAGATCGTACAATCAAAACGAAATTCTTTGATCTTTGTCGCGAACTAGGCGATATGGGTATTTGGGTACGTATGCATTACGTTTATCCTTATCCCCATGTTGATGAAGTTATCGAACTTATGGCTGCAAAAAAAATTCTTCCTTATCTGGATATTCCTTTTCAGCATGCATCACCGGCTGTTTTGCGTCACATGAAGCGTCCCGCACTTATGGAAAAAACAAACCGTAGAATTGAAAAATGGCGGAAAATCTGTCCAGATCTTACTTTGCGATCAACATTTATTGTTGGTTTTCCTGGTGAAACGAATGAAGATTTTAATATACTTCTAGAATGGCTAGAAGAAGCAAAAATTGAACGCGCTGGGTGCTTTAAATATGAAGAAGTAAAAGGAGCTGCCGCAAATGATTTGGGATTAGAAAATATTCCTGAAGAGGTAAAAGAAAACCGCTGGCATCGTTTTATGGCAAAACAACAACAAATTTCTACATATCTTTTAAAGAAAAAAATTGGAAAAAGACTCCAAGTTCTTATTGATGAAAGTCAAGGAAAAGTTGCCAAAGGACGGAGTCAGTACGATGCTCCAGAAATAGATGGTGTTGTCCATATATCATCACGACGCCCACTGCGTGTTGGTGAATTTGTCACCGTTAAAATCGAACAATCGGATGCCTATGACCTTTATGGTATAGCCGTTTAAAAATTTAACTCCTTCTCTGTCCTCAATGATGAAGATTTCTATCAGCATTGGTTTATAAAAGGTCGGCTACTCACAATCGAACTTGATCACTTATGTAACTCACTTCATGAGAATTTACGAGCAATTCTTGCCCTGAGTGTTGCTATACACTCCCAAAATATCAAGCAGTTATATATTCTCTTAATTTAATACCTTAAATGACGGTGATGGCGGCGCAACAGAATAAAATAAAATCCACAAGGTTCACTATTTTTAATTAACAAAAGAGCAAATCAACAATCGTACTATTTTCCTATTTTTGATATTGCGACAGTCATTGGTTAGTGAAAGAAAAATTTTTTCAAGAGAGTTTGATGCACACGAGAATTTCCTTTGTGATATGCAGGCAGATGTTTTTTATAGATGCAATATAAGAGAATTTGAAACAAAACAATCTGACGTATCTAAATTAAAAAAAACAATAAATTATCATTATAAATAAGTATCTTATCTTAAACTCTTTGAACGTATTTTTTTTAAATATCTAATTATTATTAACACGTTTTAAAATCAAAGAATTTCTTATCAAGCAAATGACTTGGGCGTACATTTGTTAAAGCGCGAATCATCGTATCTTTACGTCCTGGCATTTGTCTTTCTATATTTTTCAGCATTTCTTTCATGGCATTACGTTGCAAACCATCTTGACTACCGCAAAGATTACAAGGAATAATCGGAAATTGCATTGCTTGAGAAAATTTTTCCATATCTTCCTCAGCAGCATAAACAAGAGGACGTAACACAAAAAGATCTCCTTCATCATTTTTAAGTTTTCCAGGCATGGCAGCTAATCGGCCACCGTGAAACAAATTCATAAAAAATGTTTCTAAAACATCATCACGATGATGACCTAAAACTAATGCAGAACATCCCTCTTCACGTGCAATACGATAGAGATTACCACGTCGTAATCGAGAACAAAGTGAACAATATGTCTGCGACTCTGCCAATTTATCTGTAACAATGGAATAAGTATCCTGATATTCAATACGATATGGAATTTTATAAGAACTTAAAAAGTCTGGAAGAATATGCTTAGGGAATCCTGGTTGCCCTTGATCAAGATTACAGGCAAGTATTTCAACGGATAAAAGACCTCGCCACTTTAAGTCTAAAAGAAGCGCTAATAAACCATAAGAGTCTTTTCCACCCGATAAAGCAACAAGCCATTTTTCTCCTGTAGAGAGCATAGAAAAATCATCCAAAGCTTGTCGCATATGACGTAAAAGTCGTTTGCGTAATTTATTAAATTCTACGCTTGAAGGAGCAACACGAAACATTGGATGACAATTATCTGCTTCGCTTATTAAAGGATCATCTCTCCCTTCGTTTTCTTCTATTACTTGATATTCAACTGGAACATCATTCATAATACCATATCCTGCACAATAAACAGCTCGTTTTGCAAAGATAAAAAAATATTAAAGCAAGCTTACATTTATGTTTTTTGAATTTATAAATTAGATACACAAAAAAGAAATGGAACTATACAAATTTATGACTATAAAACATAGCAATAAACTTAATATAGAACCATTTACAAAAAGAACTTATTAACTTCAAATATTGTAAGAATAACACAATATTTTGAAGTTCTCATACTAGAAGAGAGAAACAATTTCTCTTACAGAAAAATTATCGAGAATAAAATTCAACAACCAAATTAGGTTCCATTTGCACAGCATAAGGAACATCTGCAAAAGCAGGAATACGCGTAAAGGTTGCTTTCATCTGTTTATGATCTGCTTCAATATAATCAGGGACATCACGTTCTGCCAATTGCACTGATTCTAACACTAAAACAAGTTGTTTCGATTTTTCCCGAACCTCAATAACATCACCTGGTTTACAACGATAAGATTGAATGTTTGTGCGCCGCCCATTGACATTAACATGACCGTGATTGATAAATTGGCGAGAAGCAAAAATCGTAGGTACGAATTTTGCACGATAAACAACAGCATCCAAACGTGATTCTAACAGACCGATAAGATTTTCGCCAGTATCGCCCCGTCGACGAGCAGCCTCTTCATAGGTTTTATGAAATTGTTTTTCTGAAATGTCTCCATAAAACCCTTTCAATTTCTGTTTAGCGCGCAACTGCACCCCATAGTCAGAAAGTTTTCCTTTACGACGCTGTCCATGCTGACCTGGACCATAATCACGACGATTGACAGGAGATTTTGGACGACCCCAAATATTTTCTCCCATACGACGGTCAATTTTATACTTTGTTGTTTCGCGTTTACTCATCGCATTTCCTTACAAAATAAAACACGAGATCTTAAGACCCCAAGGAAACGCGCCCTCCTCTGCCTTTAAATACTAAAGACTGACAGAATACCTTAACACATCAATATGCAAAGTTATCCACGGGACACGTCAATTAATGCTATTTTCTTGAAAAAATAGCCAGATCATCATTATTGGTCTCGTAACCCAAAGTCAACTCCTTTCATGAGTTTTAAGCCAAATCCTTTAAACAAATTCTCCGTTAAAGAAGTGATATTTTTCGATGTCAACAACGCAAAATCTTGATATTTCTTTATATATTGATGGTGTATTTCTCCCGACAATGGTAATAAAGATCTGATATGTTTGGCGATCGCTTTCGCCGGATCAATCCACTCAACGGACCATAAAGCATGTTCACGAAAGAAATTAATCAAAAAAGGATAATGTGTGCAGGCTAAAACAATAACATCCGTATATTGTCCATTTTTTTCCACAAAACATGGCAGGATTTCTTTTCTTAACTCTTCTGAATCGATAGATTTTCCCCGTAAATAATCTTCAGCAAGTCCAGCCAGCTTTTTACTTCCCACAAGCTGAACATGACACTGTCCAGCAAAAGAGTTAATTAATTCATTTGTATAAGCACGTTTAACTGTTCCAGGAGTCGCTAATACGGAAATAAAACCAGATTTTGTTTGTTCTGCAGCTGATTTAATTGCAGGAACCGTTCCTACAAAAGGGACATGAGGAAAATTCTGTCGTAAATCTGCTATCATCAGTGTAGAAACAGTGTTGCAAGCAATCACACATAAAGCTGGATTGTAGCGTGTCAAAAGATTTGTAAAAATCTTCAAAATACGCTCTTTCAAAATATTTTCTTTCCAATTTCCATAAGGAAATCCTGCATCATCAGCAACATAGATAAATTGCATTTCAGGAATAAGAATACGCGCTTCCCTAAACACTGTTAAACCACCAATACCGCTATCAAAAAAAAGAACAGGTCGTTCATCCATTAGTTTTCACACTTATTTTTAATTTTTTTACGATCACGTTCCTCAGGTGCTCTACTCCCCCGTGGATACTGTGGCGAAAAATGATCCAAAGAAGATATAATGCCTCGCAATAAACGAACCTCAGGTTCACTAAAGTTAGCGCGCGTAAAAACAGAGCGCAAATTTGCAAGCATTACTTCTTTGCGTTCTGGGGGTCTAAAATACCCACGGATATTCAAAGCCTCTTCTAACTGAGATAAAAAACCATGAAATATTGTTTTATTTGCAGGTTCCATCTCTGCGGCACGAAATGCCGTATCGCTGACATTCTCTAAACCAGTTTTCATCCATTCGTAAGACATTAAAAGAACCGCTTGCGCAATATTAAGTGACGCAAAAGCAGGATTAACTGGAAAAGTAATAATTTCATCAACAAGGCTGATTTCATCATTTTCTAGTCCCCATCTCTCTCTTCCAAAGACAATACCTGTCTTATGTCCGATACTTTCACGCTGACGTAATACGCTTGCTGCTTCGACAGCACTTTTTACAGTTTTAAATCCACATCTTTCACGTGCTGTTGTGGCAAAAACATAGTGTAAATCTGCAATTGAATCACGCAATGTGTTAAAAATCACAGCGTTGTTAATGACATGATCAGCTTTACTTGCAGCAGCTCTAGCTTTTTCATTTGGAAACATTTCTCGAGGATTGACTAATCGAAGCTTAGAAAGCCCAAAATTTGCCATTGCCCTTGCGACCATACCAATGTTTTCAGGAAGCTGCGGTTCAACTAAAATAATAATGGGACCATTTGTTAAATTTTCACGATTCTTATTCGTTCCTGCCATCAATCTTACCTAGTTTCACTTAAACTATCTCCCTCTCCACTATTTTTTACGAAACCTTTTTCACAATACTCTAATGCTGTTTAATAATAAATTATAGACAATGTTATCTTTTCATTCAAAGATAATAGTTTCTAAACCTAATAATAAATTTTAAAAGCCATTAAAGTGAACGATATCGTAGCGTTTTTTACATCAATTTTATCTACTTTTAATAGGAAACAGCCCCTGCAAATCATAATCTCAGTTGAATTATGAAATCATAAATCCTAAAAAGGGATATGTACTTTATTCCCAAACTTTTTCCTGCAAAGCTTATCCGTCGTTATAAACGTTTCCTTGCAGATGTTCAACAAGATGATCAGCATGTCCTCACCGTGTCTGTACCTAATACAGGATCAATGCTTGGATTAACAGCTTTCAACTCCAATATTTGGCTTTCTTATCATAACGACATCAAACGAAAATATGCCTATCAATTAGAAATTATTGAAGCCGATAATACTTTGGTTGGCATTAATACTTCTTTACCCAATAAGCTTGCGTTAGAGGCAATTCAAAACGGATTACTACCAGAATTAAGTGGATATAAAACAATTTTAAAAGAACAACGCTATGGGACACAATCACGAATTGACTTTCTTTTACAAGATGACATTCTTCCTGATTGTTACCTAGAAGTCAAAAATGTTCATTTTATTCGTCAGAAAGGATTAGCAGAATTTCCTGATAGCGAAACAAAACGTGGTGCACGTCACCTTGATGAGCTCATAGGAGTTGTACAACAAGGAAAACGAGCTGCTATGCTTTATATTATTCAACGAGAAGATTGCACAGCTTTTACAATTTGTCATGATCTTGATCCACTCTATGGACGTAAGTTTGATTTAGCATTAAAATCAGGGGTAGAATGTTATGCTGTAAAGTGTCATGTAAGTGTAGAAGGCATTTTTCCGATTCAGAGAGTAAAAATAGAAAATAGAAGAAACAATGACTGAGTATATCGAATATAATAAAATCCCTTTAAAATTTAATGGAAAAATCCGCATTTTCGATGATTATGCTTTTGCTAAAATGCGTGAAGTTGGTCGTATTGCTGCAGAATGCCTTGATGCGCTTACGGATATTATTAAGCCGGGCGTTACTACGCAAGAAATTGATGATTTTGTATTCGTTTTTGGTGCTAAGCGAGGAGCACTTCCTGCTGATCTAAATTATCATGGATACAGCCATTCATGCTGTACATCTATCAATCACGTTGTCTGCCATGGCATTCCCAATAAAAGACCTTTGCAAGAAGGTGATATTGTAAATGTTGATGTAACCTTTATCCTTGATGGTTGGCATGGGGATTCAAGCCGAATGTATCCTGTTGGAAAAATTAGGCGTGCAGCAGAACGCTTGCTAAAAATAACCTATGAAAGTCTTATGAAAGGAATCGCTGTCGTTAAGCCTGGAGCAACGACAGGTGATATCGGGGCAGCCATTCAACAGTATGCAGAATCTGAACGCTGTTCAATTGTGAGAGATTTTTGCGGACATGGTATCGGCCAGCTTTTTCATGATGCTCCCAATATCCTCCATTATGGAAACCCTGGAGAAGGAGTCGAATTAAAACAAGGTATGATGTTTACAATTGAGCCTATGATTAATCTTGGTAAACCACAAGTTAAGATTTTATCTGACGGTTGGACTGCTGTTACCCGTGACCGTTCTCTGACAGCACAATATGAACATACAATTGGTGTGACAAATGAAGGATATGAAATATTTACGCAATCTCCTAAAAATATTTTTTATATTCCAAATTCGCATACCTAACGCAACGTAGAGATGTTATGGCTAAAAAATTAAATCAAAAGGAAGGTACTCAAAGTAATCACTTTGCATTAACATCGAGTTCTCCACTCACCCCAGTATCAGAAAGAAAAAGTGAAGAGCCTCAGAAAAACGCACAGCTTCATAAACATTATCAAGGACATCGTGAACGTCTTCGGAAGCGCTATTTAAAGTCAAAAGGAAATGCAATTGAAGATTATGAGTATCTTGAATTATTGCTTTTTCGCACAATACCCCGTGCAAACACAAAACCCATAGCTAAAAATTTGATAGCGCGTTTTGGTTCATTAGCTGATGTGTTGGGAGCGGATATTCACCGACTTCAAGAAATTCCAGGATGTGGTCCCGCCACTGCAATTGATTTAAAAATTATTTCAGATGTTGCTGGACGTCTTGCTCGTGCGCAATTGTTTAAACGCGATATTTTTTCATCATGGGATAAAGTTTTAGCTTATTGTAAAGCTGTTATGGCTCACGAAACACGTGAACAATTTCGTATTTTGTTTCTTGATAAGAAAAACGGCTTGCTTGCTGATGAGGTGCAACAAACTGGAACCATTGATCATACCCCTGTTTATCCTCGTGAAGTTATTTCTCGCGCTTTAGAGTTATCCGCCTCAGGACTTATCTTAGTCCACAATCACCCTTCTGGCGATTCCACCCCCTCTGATGCAGATATAACAATGACATATAGATTAAAAGATGCAGCAAATGCATTAGGCATTATTATCCATGACCATCTTATTATTGCACGAAATAACCATACGAGCTTTAAAGCGTTAAAACTTATATAAATCTTATGGGATAAAAAAGACTTCATTCAACTATGAATAACGAATCAATTTTCTAAATCAATATCTAATATAGCCATTGAGAAATTATAGGAGAGCTCTTCTTCATCTTCATCTCGATAGATAATGCCTAAAAACTCATCTCCCATATAAACCTCACAAGAATCACTCTTTTTAGGCCGTGCTCTGACTTGCAATGCTGAGTTTTGGAATATATTTTTAAAATAATTATTAAGTTTTTTTATTTCATCAGCATTCACTATGCTCTCCTGTTTTTTGAAACGATTAAAATAATTGCGTGTCGCGCAAATAAGACACTCTTATGATTCTGTAAAGTCAGTAAAAAAGCATAATCTGAATATTTACTTAATGTTACATATATTTACAACGTTCTTTATAAATTTATAAAGAACGTTTACAAAAAGAGTCTATCATTATTAAATATACCCGTATAGATTAAAAAATGGCAAAAAAAACTGTATATTTTTAATAATTTTACTTTATCTCCAATTTTAGCATCTGTATTTAGAATGCATATTCGTAAGAATAAATTGATCAATAATTTATAATTTTGTTCCTTTTATAAAAAATATAAATAACAATATTTTTTTTATTTAAAACTACATTTTTTAGCAAAAAATATTTATTACATCATTCAAAAATAATTCTTTTTAATAACTTTTAAAGTATAATTATCTAATCTTAGAAGAGTTACATCTCTGAAAAATATACAAAATAAGCTAATAAGAGTTTATTTTTCTTTTCATTCTTTATAAAAACTTATGTCACAAAAGAAAGATTTTTAAATAAGCTTTTTTAATTTATACGAGATAAAAATATTGGGTATTTCTGTAAATTCTAAAAGCTATGAAGAATTCTTATTTTATAGGATAACGAGAAAGAAAATCGATAACACCTTTTTTATAAACTTTATCGCCTACAGCAAGCATATGATCTCGATCAGGAATTGATATAGCTTCACCACAAGGCAACAAGGCTGCCAATGGCTCTGCAGCACCGCCAATTTCATCTAATGAACCAACAGCAACAAGTGCTGGTTGTTTGATTTTGTAAACTTCAGACGCCGTTAACTCCTGTTTTGATGTAATGATACAAGCAGCAAGAGCACGTCTATCGCTTTTCGTTTGATCTGCAAATTTACGGAACATTAAACCGCGTGCATTGGTAATGGTGGAAATATCTTCTGCTAAAAGGGCCTCAGCAACAGGCTCCCAATTTCCTGCTCCCGTCACCATACCAATACCTAAACCACCAAAAATAACACTGTGTACATATGTTGGATGCAAAAGAGCCATAAAAGCACTAATACGAGCCCCCATAGAATATCCCATAACATGAGCTTTAGATAACTCTAAATGCTGTAGTAACTTTACAGCGTCGCCAGCCATAGCTTGAGGTGTATAAAAGACAGGATCATAACTTTTAACTGAATCTCCGTGACCGCGATTATCAAGAGCAATAACACGATATCCTGCTTCAGTGAGAATACGAAACCAACCCGTTGCATACCAATTCACCCGTGCAGAAGATCCAAAACCATGGATCAACAAAATAGGCGCGCCCTGCCCTTCTTCTCGATAAGCAAATCGCAAACCATTATATTCAAAAAAACGAATATCTTCAGCGGTCATTTTTTATTGCACTTTCCACAAAGTACAGGATGAATAACACGTTGCCCTTTTTGTATCTTTTTTTCAGAAATTTCACCAGCGTTAATCTCAAGTGCAAAAGCTGCAGGAACTTCTGATGAAATGGTCTTTGTTGAAAATGGAGAAGTATTTTCAACAATCGATACAATAATTCCCTCAGAGTTTAAAAAAATCATATCTAAAGGTAAAGGGGTATTTGCCATCCACATAAAAATTTTCTGCTCATCTCCCGATTGAGAACTTTTTAGCTGCTTAAAGAGCATTGCACGATCGCGTGGAAAATCAGTTCGATACATTAAACCAGCTGCTGCTTGAGATGGCGTAAAAGCAATCTCTACCTTATAAAAAACCGGACCTTGCTTTGTATGTATTTCTAGAGGAATCGGATGCACAGGAATCTCTATGGGCTCCTTTGCTACAACAACACGCATATCTAGCATAAAAAGCATCACCAATAAAACAATATGCCCCTTTTTAAAAGGCTTTAACATTCTTGTCTCCACCACAGAAAAATTTTAAATTTTGTTTATAAAATAAAAAGTACCAGAGTTTAAAAGTCAAAAAACAAGAGAATTGCTTCCTTGTTATTTTCTAGTTTCTTTCAACGTAATATGCACAATTTCCTTCATTTGGTTTATAGATTCACGAGAGCTATATTTTCTTTAAAAATCTACTTCTATAGCAATTTATGAAACAATCACCTTTAAAAATACAGAAAACATACTGATTTCACTCGTGAAATTTAATGCGTAGCTAAAGGAATGCCTATATCCGGATAAATCTCTGCTGTCATTAAACCTTTTTCTCCTTTACCAAAACGTACAAGAACAACTTGACCGGAACGAAGCTCTGCTAAACCAAAACGGCGCAATGTTTCCATATGAATAAAAATATCTTCCGTTCCTTGCCCACGGCTAAGAAAACCGTATCCTTTGTCACGATTAAACCATTTAACAATTGCTCGTTCTAGTCCACTTTCTGGAGTAACAACAACATGGGTACGGGCTGGAACTTCTGATGGATGAATTGCTGAAGAACAATCTATGGATTTCACCTGAACGCACTTTAATCCTCGTTCAGTTTTTTCCACAGCACAAATGACTTTAGCTCCCTCCAAAGCTGTTTGAAAACCATCCCTTCGCATTACTGTAACATGCAATAATATATCGGGGAAATGAGGTAAATCAGGTACAATAAATCCATACCCCTTACTACCATCAAACCACTTAATGACACCACTGATTTCGATAATCTCCCCACAAGCACCTATACTATCCTCAGATGGGGAACAATCCTTTAATGCATCCTTACTCGTCATAATAACGTGATCCTGTAGCTTATAAATTGTACGATATTGATTCTCTAGGTTTAAGTAAACATTGCTCTTGTATCAACACGCAAGCCCCAAGATAAGATTTCCCCACATTGTCGTATCTTCTATGTTAATGCCAGAGAATATCAACATGAATATTTATAAAACTATTTGATTGTACACTTTACATACCTTACAAGAAGTGCCCTACAAAAGAGGTCATATAAAAGTTTTTTTACATAATGATATTTTGATTAATGTGTAACTTGCATGATGAAGAAGTTCAATATAAGGTGAAAAAACGACAATTCAATTAAGGAAAATGCGCAATGCAATTGAAGAAAATCCTTACGATAATCGCAGCATTTATGGCATTTACAGCAAATGTTTATGCGAGTGAACCTATTAAGATTGGTGTTTATCTTCCATTAAGTGGTCAAAATGCATTTGGAGGTCAGCTTGAAATTAGAGGTATAGAATTAGCCCATAAAAAAGTTCCAGAAATTTTAGGACGTAAAGTAGAACTTGTTATTATTGATAATAAGTCTGATAAAGTAGAAGCGGCTAATGCTGTCATGCGTTTAACAGCAAGTGAAAAAGTGAGTGGAATCATTGGTAGCTATGGTTCTTCGCTCTCGTTAGCAGGTGGTGAAATATCTGAAAAGGCAAAGACTCCAACCATTGCAACGTCCTCAACAAGTCCCCTTGTTACACAGGGTAAAAAATATTACTTTCGTGCTTGCTTTATTGATTCCTATCAAGGAGTAGGAATCGCAACTTATGTAAGCCAAACTTTACATGCAAAAAAGGCTGCTATCCTTAAAGATATTTCAAGCGATTATGCTATTGGTCTTGCAAGTTATTTTACGCGTGCTTTCAAAAAATTAGGTGGTGAAGTTATCTCAAATTTAAATTATAATTCTGGAGATCAGGACTTTTCAGCTGTTCTCACGCAAATTATCGCCCAGAAACCTGATATCTTATTCATTCCATCTTACTTTTCTGAAGGTGCTATCATCATGAAACAAGCACGAGAATTAGGGGCTAAGTTTCAAATTATGGGTGGAGATGCTATGGATAATCCAGAAACCATTACGATTGCAGGAAAAGCTGCAGAAGGTTTCTTACATACGACACTTCCCTATAGTGAGGATATGCCAAATATGTCAGTAGCTGCGCAAGAATTCACAAAAGAATGGAAAAAAGCTTACCCTGACAAAGAACCAAATATCAATTCTGTTTTGGGATACACGAGTTATATGATGTTCATGAAGGCTATTGAAAATGCTGGTAGCACTGATCGTGAAAAAATTACTATCGCACTTAGCCAATTAAAAGATTTTCCTACCCCCTTTGGGGATATGTCAATGGATAAAAATCATAATCCTAAAATTCCTATTGGTATCATTAAAATACAGGATGGAAAACGTGTTTATTTAGAAGAAGTTAAACCTGCTTTTTAATTAAAAAGTTGTACTTATTAAAATGCAAAAATTGGTTGAGGATCTTTTTCTCAACCAAAAACTTAGAAATTTCTTATTGTCCTATGTAAATTAACAAATGTGGAAGGATGAGAGATGAGCACTGAAATGTTCATCCAGTACTTTTTTAATGCACTGGCATTGGGATCTCTTTATGGGCTTATTGCTATTGGCTACACCATGGTCTACGGTATACTGAGACTCATTAATTTTGCTCACGGTGATATCTTTATGCTGGGAGCATATTTTGTTTTCTTTTCCACAATTGGCTTTATGCCTGCTTGGGCAGCTTTTCTTCTTTTGTTCCTTGCTGCTCTTGTTTATTATTCGGTCTTTATAGGCTTTAAAAGGCGTCCTCCAATTTATTGGATTGCTACTTTTTTAATTCTTGCGCTAGAATTTGTTTATTATTTTAAAATTTCCCCACAAGATTTTACACCGATTTGGGTTTTAGCTCTTTGTTTTTCCATTTTTATTACAAGTGCTGTGGGTGTTGCTGTTGATCAATTTGCTTATAAACCTCTACGCCATGCTCCGCGCATTTCGGCACTTATCGGTGCAATCGGTGTTTCTTTTTTTATTGAAAATCTTGCTACTGTACTCTTTAGTGGTGTGCCGAAAGGTGTACAACAGCCAGATTTTCTTGTAACACCATTTTTATGGCATCTAGGATCAGGAGCAGATGGTATCATCAGAATTGCTCCCATGTCTTTGATCGTTCCCTTTGTGTCATTAATTCTTATTTTATTACTATTATGGATTATCCATAAAACAAAACCGGGTCTTGCTATGCGCGCAATCTCCCATGATATTGAAACAACACGTTTGATGGGTGTGTCTGTCAATAAAGTTATTGCGTTTACATTTGGAATAGGCTCAGCTCTTGCCGCCATAGCAGGCATTATGTGGTCTTTACGTTATCCTCAAATTCAGCCTTATATGGGTGTTCTTCCTGGTCTCAAAGCATTTATCGCTGCTGTTATCGGAGGTATTGGTTCGATACCAGGTGCAATGTTGGGAGGATTGTTATTAGGGTTTATTGAAATTATGATTATCGCATTTTTTCCCGCGCTATCTGGATATCGAGATGCCTTCGCTTTCATTTTATTGATTCTGATTTTATTGATATTGCCCACAGGATTAATGGGTAAAAGAAGTCAGGAGAAAATCTAATGGCGAAGTCAGCGACAACTGTTTTATCGTGTATAAGTATTTTCGTTTTTATAGGTTTTTTATTTTATGCTGATAGCCATTTTAATGACTATACGCTTCGTATCATAAATCTGATTGCTATTAATGCGATATTGGCAATTTCGCTTAATTTGATTTACGGTTTCACAGGTATGTTTTCTCTTGGACATGCTGGATTTATGGCTATTGGTGCTTATGTTTGCGCAATTTTACTTCTTTCCCCTGAACAAAAAGAAATGATGTGGATTCTTGATCCTATTGCTGAACCATTATACCATTTACAGTTACCTTTTTTTATCGCTGTTGTTGTAAGTGGTTTGTGTGCTGCAGTTGTAGGTTTATTGATTGCTTTACCAATATTGCGTCTTGGTGGTGATTATCTTGGAATTGCAACATTAGGTTTTGCAGAAATTATTCGCATTGTCATTACGAACGCAACATCGCTCACAAATGGCTCTTTGGGAATCAAAGGAATACCTCAAAATGCAACATTATGGTGGAACTACGGTTGGCTAGCATTTACTGTTCTCTTTATTGTCCTCTTACTGCAAAGCAATACTGGTAACGTATTACGTGCTATCCGTGATGATGAAATAGCTGCGAAAACTATGGGAATTAACGCTTTTTTCTACCGTAGTTTTTCTTTTACTGTTGGAGCGTTTTTTGCAGGTATAGGTGGCGCATTAATGGCGGCTCTTATTTCAACCATTGATCCAAAAATGTTTAATTTTCTTTTGACTTTTAATATTTTGATGATTGTTGTTGCTGGTGGTCTCGGTTCAATTACAGGGAGCATTATTGGCAGCATTATTATTACAGTAATGCTTGAATGGCTTCGTATTATTGAAAGTCCATTTGACTTAGGTTTTATACATATTCCAGAAACCCCAGGACTTCGTATGGTTGTTTTTTCTCTTTTATTGCTGGTAATTATTTTGTTTTGGAGAAAAGGGTTAATGGGACAACGAGAATTCTCATGGAATGGAATTTATAGCTTTTTGACACGCAAAAAGCTTTCTAATACTGAGGGAAAGCTATGAACGACAACATCCTTTCACTCAATAATATTGTAATGCGTTTTGGCGGATTAGTTGCTGTAAATAATGTTAATATGGCAATTAAACGAGGAAGTATTACTGGGTTAATTGGTCCCAATGGTGCTGGAAAAACAACAGTTTTCAATATGATTTCTGGATTTTATGCTCCTACAAGCGGCATCATTCTTTTTGATGAGAAAAAAATTTCTGGAGCGTCTCCTTATATTATCTGTAGAAGCCATATTGCCAGAACATTTCAAAATATTCGTCTTTTTTCAGGGTTAACGGTTTTGCAGAATGTTATGGTAGGAGCGCATGTTCGACAAAAATATCCTTGGTTTTCTTCAGCTCTATTTTTTTCAAAAGCAATGAAAGAAAAGAAGGAAGTTTATAAAAATTCCTTGGAGCTCCTTGAACAGCTACAACTTGATCACCTTGCCAATCAATCGGCAACAGCTTTACCTTATGGTGTGCAACGACGTCTAGAAATTGCACGCGCGTTAGCCACAAAGCCCAAATTGCTTCTTCTTGATGAACCTGTTGCTGGCATGAATCCACAAGAAAGTGAAGATCTTAGAAAATTCATCGCAAAAGTGCAAAAAGACTTTGATCTTACAATTCTTCTTATTGAGCACGATATGAAAGTGGTTATGGGGCTTTGCCAACATATTTTGGTTATGGAATATGGCTGTTGCATTGCCAATGGTACACCAGATGAAATTCGTAATAACCCTAAAGTTATTGAAGCTTATCTTGGCGGAGATGTTTATGGATATTCTTAAAATAAAAAATCTTTACGTTCATTATGGCGCCATTAAAGCTGTCCAAAATCTTTCTATGTCCATAAAGCGGGGCAGTATTGTCACTTTAATTGGAGCCAATGGTGCAGGAAAAAGCAGTATTGTACGTTCTATTACAGGACTTAATCGCTCTGTTTATGGAGAAATTACCTATAATGGCAAATCTATTATTAAAAAATCACCAGAAGAGATTTTGCGATTAGGGATTGCTCTAAGTCCTGAAGGACGACGTATCATGCCCCATCTCACTGTTTTAGAGAATCTTCATCTAGGTGCTTATATTCGTCACGATAAGCAGGGAATTTCCCGTGATATTGAATGGATATTTGACCTTTTTCCGCGCCTACGTGAAAGAGCAAAACAGTTGGGAGGAACAATGTCAGGTGGTGAACAACAGATGGTTGCTGTGGGCCGTGCACTCATGAGCAATCCTGATATGGTCATATTAGATGAACCCTCGTTGGGGTTAGCGCCACTTCTCGTTCGAGAAATTTTTTCTATTATTCGAAAAATTAATGATATGGGAAAAACTGTTCTTCTTATTGAACAAAATGCATTTGCTGCACTTTCCATAGCTGACTATGCTTATATTTTAGAGGTAGGACATATTTTATTTCACGGTGAAGGAAAAACTATGCTCTCTGATTCGCGTGTTAAAGAAGCCTATCTTGGTGGATAAAGACTACGAATTAAGGAAATAGAGCTCATTCCCTCCACCTTCTAAAAAAGCATTTCTCATAAGGATGAGAAATGCTCCTTTGTGAATTTTGACTATTACATCCACCATTTTTCTGCACTGAATATTCCTGCTTCTTGTTCAATAATATGCGCTATCTGAAAAATGACTTCTTCAGAAAAAGGTTTACCAATCAATTGCAATCCTAGAGGTAAACCATTTGATGACAGACCAGCAGGAACAGAAATTCCTGGTAAACCAGCCATATTGACTGGTACCGTAAAAATATCATTAAGATACATTGCTACAGCATCAGTTTTTATTTTTTCATCAGCAATACCAAAAGCAGGTGTTGGTGTTGCTGGTGTCAAAATAGCATCAATGCCTGAAGCAAAACATTGATCAAAATCACGTTTTACGAGTGTTCTTACTTTTTGAGCTCTTAGATAACAGGCATCATAATAACCAGATGAAAGGACATAAGTCCCCACCAAAATACGCCGCTTAACTTCATTACCAAAACCAACAGAACGTGTATTTTCATACATCTCAATGATGTCTTTTCCAGGCATGCGCAAACCAAAACGCACACCATCATAACGCGCTAAATTAGAAGAGGCTTCTGCAGGAGCTATAATGTAATAAGAAGGTAGAGCATATTTTGTATGAGGCAAAGAAATATCCTTAATCTCAGCACCTGCTTCTTTTAACCAATTTATTCCTTTTTGCCAAAGCTCAATAATTTCTGGAGACATTCCATCCACATGATATTCTTTTGGAATACCTATTTTCATTCCTTTGATTGATTGACCAAGATAACTTTCATAATCAGGAACTGGTAAATTGACGGAAGTAGAATCTTTTTCATCAAAAGAGGCCATTGATCTGAGTAAGATAGCACAATCACGAACATCTCTGGCAACAGGTCCAGCTTGATCAAGAGATGAAGCAAACGCGACAACGCCCCATCGCGAACAACGTCCATAAGTTGGCTTTATTCCTACAGTTCCAGTAAAAGCTGCTGGTTGACGTATTGAGCCACCTGTATCTGTTGCTGTTGCCCCAGCACAAATTTGTGCAGCAACAGCGGCAGAAGATCCTCCCGATGAACCACCGGGTACGAGTTTTTCATTCGAGCCTTTTTTTCTCCATGGACTAATAACGGGGCCATAATATGATGTTTCGTTGGATGAGCCCATAGCAAACTCATCCATATTAAGTTTTCCTAACATCACAGCACCGTCTTGCCATAAATTAGCTGTGACAGTTGATTCATAGTGCGGTTTAAAACCATCAAGGATATGTGAACAGGCTTGAGTATGAACACCATAGGTTGCAAAAAGATCTTTAATCCCCAAGGGGATTCCTTCTAAAAGCCCTCCCTGCCCTTTCGCTAAGCGACTGTCTGATTCAGCAGCCATTTTCATTGCCTGTTCTGCTGTTATTGTTACATAAGCATTCAAAATTGGATTAGCTAATTCTATTGCTTGTAAATAAGCTTCCGTTAATTCTGTTGCTTTGAGATTCTTCTTTGTTAAAGCATCACGAGCTTGCGCAATTGTGAAGGTTGTTAAATCAGTCATATTGGTTCTCAAATTTCAAAAATATAAAAAATTACTCAACAATTTTTGAGACAAGAAAAAAATTTTCTTCTGTAACAGGAGCATTGGCTACAATATCTGCTGCTTTATCACCATCTGTAACACTATCTTCACGCATTCGTAGAGTCATCGGCATCACAGATGTTAATGGCTCAATTCCACTGACATCAACTTCATTCAATTGTTCTACAAAACCTAAAATAGCATTGAATTTTTTTGTCACAGGTTCTATCTCATCATCGTGGAGGGCAATCCTTGCTAAATGTGCTATCCGCTTGACTGTCTCTTGATCAACAGACATACTCTTTACGCCTTTCTGCTTTTTTGTTTATTTATTGATCTTTATTCTGGCTATACAAGGCTGCACTTGTAAGTGCAAGAATATTAGATAACATGAATAAAGAATATAACTATAGATCTGAAACATTAAAAAACGTATTATTCCCTTATGACTGTTATTAATATAGATGAAGTTATAACACATCTTTTGCCTAAACAAACAATAGCAGGCTTAGATTTAGGGACAAAAACTATCGGAATTGCCATTTCTGATATGGGGCTGACTGTCTCAAATCCACGTCCTGTACTACAGCGAAAAAAATTTACAGAAGATGCTTACACACTTATTAAAATTTTTGACCGTGAAAATGTAGGCGTTATTATCATTGGCTTACCTCTTAACATGAATGGAAGCAGTGGCTCTCGTGTTCAAGCAACCAGAGCTTTTGTGAGCAATATGAAAGCTTATACAAAAATTCCATTTGTTTTTTGGGACGAACGTTTATCAACAATTGCTGCGGAACGGTCTCTTTTAGAAATGAATGTATCGCGCGCTAAAAGAGCAAGCCGTATTGATTCGGCAGCCGCCGCTTTTATATTGCAAGGTGCTCTCAATAGAATTCAACACTTTCATCATATGGAAGGATAGAGGACATTGAGCAAATGCCCTGCATTATATCGTGCAATGAGCATCCCGTAAGAAGATCTCCATTGTCCCCCAAGGCGGCTTTCCATATAGGCATTTGCAACATGTTCTATGTCTGTAGAACGTAATGCTGCTGCTGCTGCTGCATAAGCTACCTGTTCAACAAAAAACCTTCCTGCACCTTCATTTGCTGATGCCATATCACCTGCTGACTTAATGATTTCAATTGCTCGGGGTCCCGCTGGCCCAATATCAAGAGCAATTTTTTCCAACAATTTCTGAAACAATCCCGGTGCTTTTTCAGCAATAAGAATGGCATCCTTTACCAATTGATTAGCAGAACTATTTCTCACAATTCGCGCAGGCCCATTATGCAACATTTGTGATAATGGATTATTCTCTATAAAACTTTCAATACCAAGTTGTGCAATAATTTCACCAATAATAGGCACAACCAATTGACTTACATGATAAGCAATAATAGGTGTCATAATACGGGCAAAAGCGGCTTCAGAACGGTCATTTGCTGCATTGTCAAATGCTCTCGCTAAACGCAAAACCAATGCTTGTGAGGCAGCTATATCTAATGCAATATCTGCAAAAATACGTTCTGTCAGTGGAGGTAAAGGCTGATTGGGCATTTTTTTCCGGAAAAAATCTATACCAAATTGAAGAGCCGCTCGTAAAACACCTGCCGATATGACAGATTGATCGAAACGCATCATCGTCTCGATATCTTTAATAACTTTAAGCCCTTCTCCAGCATTTCCCAAAAGCCAGCCATAACTGCCTTGGAAATCGACAACCCCCTCTGGTGTTAAAAGTTCTCCAGAACGCTGAATTAAATGACGAATCGATATAGATCCATTTAATGCGCCATTTTCTTGTATGCGTGGAATAAAAAAACAACTTAAATGACCATTTAAATCTGCACTAACAAGATATCCGTCAGCGGTAGGATTAATAACATTGGTTTTTACAACATTTAAACGATATAGATCACGTTCCATACTTTCATCGAAAGAAATTTTCTTAACACTTGGAAAATTGAAAGCGTATTTTTCAATATCGTCAAATGCACAAGTTAGAGAAGCAGCCTTTTTATGATGAATAGGCTTTGATGAAGAATCATATTGGCGTGATAAAAGTACATTTTGCCATTTTTTGAAGAGCTCAATATCACTAATTAAAACAGCAATAGCTGCACTCGTTATGATAACTTCATTCAAATGTCCTGTTTCTAAACCAGCAGATAAAGCTAAACGAATCGCACGCGCTTGATAGCGTACTCCATTTTCTGAACTCGCATTTTCCCAAAGTGAGGTAACCAAACCTGCTTGTCTAGAATATTGTTGAAGAGCTTGATAGGAAGAATGGATCTCTAATTTTTCCGTTGGTTGCCCCCATTCATCATTATAGCATAATAAAGGCTTATAATGATTCGCTAAGCAAGAAAGTTTCCATGCTTCTCGACTCGCGGCAAAATCCCCTATTTCTTCAAAACTTGCTAACAAAAACTTAGGCAAAGTAGAAGCAATACGAAACATAAGCGTATCGCTAAGAAATGTATTTTTTCGACGAGTATTTTGCGCAGATACAGCACTCATAGGTATATTCCTACATTCAAATCATTCATATCATAGACTATTTGTCTTTTTAGAGTTAAGAAACATTTATCATATTCAAACAAATGCTTGTTTAACCTGTTTAGAGAGAGATAAAGAAGAATGCTATGATTCAAGATAATTTTTTTCCACTTTTCCCTCATCAACATCTTTTAGCTATTAAAGATCTGAGTGTACAAGATCTTAATACATTGCTTGATCGTGCAGAAGCAAATGTTATCCTTTCTAACAAAATTGATAAAATAAAATCTACTTTGCATGGACGGACTCAAATTAATCTCTTTTTTGAAGCCTCTACGCGAACACAATCTTCTTTTGAATTAGCGGGTAAAAGGCTAGGTGCACATGTGATGAGTCTTGCGATCGGCAACTCATCTGTAAAAAAGGGAGAAACATTACTTGATACAGCTACAACTCTCAATGCAATGAAGCCAGATATACTGGTTTTTCGCCATAACAGTGCAGGAGCGGCAGCTTTATTAGCGCAAAAAGTTGATTGTTGTGTTATTAATGCAGGTGATGGTGCTCATGAACATCCAACCCAAGCTTTATTAGATGCTCTAACCATTAAAAGGGCAAAAGGTCGTATTGAAGGATTAACTGTTGCGATTTGCGGAGATATCTTACACTCACGTGTTGCCCGTTCCAATATCTTGTGTCTTAATGCTTTGGGTGCTCGTGTTCGTGCTGTTGCTCCCTCAACACTCTTACCCGCAGAAATCGCTCATATGAGTGTTGAGGTTTTTAACACGATGAAAGAAGGTCTTAAAAATGCTGACGTTATCATGATGTTGCGCTTACAGCATGAACGGATGACAGGCTCTTTTATTCCCTCTACGCGTGAATATTTCCATTATTTTGGCTTACATAAAGAAAATTTAGCCTATGCCAAAAATGATTCTATTATTCTGCATCCTGGCCCATTAAACCGTGGTGTAGAGATTGCATCCGACATAGCAGATGGACCACAAAGTATGATTCATACACAAGTAGAAATGGGAATTGCAGTGCGTATGGCTGTCATGGAGGCTTTATTAGATTCACGCGCAAAGATCAGTGGAGAAAAAAAATGATAAAACCAATTGTTTTTCAAAATGCTCGTATTATTGATCCTTCGCGCACAATCGATGAAATTGGTACAGTTATTGTTGAAAATGGACGAATTATAGCCGCTGGAAAAGAAGCTCTGAATCAGGGATTCCCTGAAGAAGCAGAAGTTATTAACGCACAAAACAAAGCAATTCTCCCTGGACTCGTTGATGCGCGCGTTTTTGTTGGAGAATTAGGGAATGAGCATTGTGAAACAATTGCATCAGCAAGTCAAGCGGCCGCAGCAGGTGGTATTACTTCCTTTCTTATGATGCCAAACACGCATCTAGTTATTGATAATATTGCTCTGATTAAATTTATTACGCATACAGCACAGGAAATCTCATTGGTCAATATTTATCCCGTTGCTTCAATCACACAAGGTTTCAACGGACAAGAAATAACCGAATTTGGTTTGCTCAAAGATGCAGGAGCCGTTGCTTTTAGTGAAGGCAAAAAAACACTTCAAAATTCATCTGTTATGCGGCGTGCAATGACTTATGCACGCGATTTTGATGTTCCATTGATGCATGAAACGCAAGATAAAGATCTTACAGGGCAAGGTGTGATGAATGAAGGACTGCTTGCCAGTTGGCTTGGTCTTTCTGGCATCCCTCGCGAAGCAGAAGTTATCCCACTTGAAAGAGATCTGCGATTAGCAGTATTAACGCAAACACGCTATCATGCCGCTCAAATATCGACAGCACTCTCTGCTGATGCACTTCGTTTAGGTAAAAAACGCAGTGAGAAAATTTCAGCGGGTGTATCTATTAATCATTTATCTTTCAATGAAAATGACATTGGTGAATATCGCACCTCTTTTCGCTTAATGCCCCCATTGCGTACAGAAGAAGACCGTATAGCAATGATTGAAGCAATAAAGGATGGGACTGTAGATGTTATTGTCTCTTCTCATGATCCTCAGAGTATCGACAAAAAACATTTACCATTTAATGACGCGGCAGTTGGCGCTATTGGTATGGAGACCTTATTGAGCGCAGCCTTACGCCTTTATCATGATGAGAGCCTATCTCTTCTACGGATAACGGAACTTTTGTCAACGGCGCCTGCAAAGCTCTTTGGACTCAATGCAGGAACACTCAAAAAAGGTGCTCATGCAGACTTTATTGTGGTTGATCTTGAAGAACCATGGGTTGTTTCGAAAGAGAAGCTCTATTCACGTTCAAAAAATACCCCTTTTGATAATGCACGTTTTCAAGGACGTGTGCTCCAGACCTTTGTGAAAGGGAAATCCGTTTTTAAACTTGATCAACAAACTTAATGAGATTCTTAATGAATGAAGCAGAAATATTTTTTCAGTCCACTCCATGGTTTATTTTCCTCATATCTTATCTCATTGGCTCGATTCCATTTGGTCTTCTTTTTACGAGATTGTTCAAAATTGGTGATATAAGAAAAATCGGTTCCGGCAATATTGGAGCAACAAATGTTTTACGAACAGGAAATAAAAAGCTTGCTGCTCTAACACTTCTTTGTGATATGTTAAAAGGAACTATCGTTGTTTTGATTATAAAGTTTTTTAGTAATCCGCTAGACAATAGTATACTTGTTTCTCTAGCGGGTTTTTTTACTTTCTTAGGACATCTTTTCCCCGTATGGCTTAAATTTAAAGGTGGCAAAGGTGTTGCTACCTATCTAGGGGTCTGTTTAGGAATCTATTGGCCCGCAGCAATTATTTTTATTATTGTATGGAGTGCGATTTTTCTTCTCATGCGTTATTCTTCATTATCTGCGCTTATTGCTGTTACGATCACACCGATATTTGTTTTTTATTTTTCCGCTTCTTATTTCTATTGTATGCTGATTGTGATGAGCGTATTTGTGTTTATAAAACATTCTGCAAATATCAGTAGATTATTAATTGGGGAAGAAAGTAAGATTGGTACGCAACACGGAGATAAATAAAGGAATCCTGCTTACTGATCGTCAACGTCTAAGTTGGTTACGGTTATTGCGCAGTGAAAATATTGGAGCTGTTAGTTTTCGCAATCTCATTGATCATTATAAAACAGCAGAAAATGCTCTGGCAGCGCTGCCAGAGCTTAGTAGAAAAGGTGGTGGTTCTGTATCTATAAAAATAGCAAGCTTAGAAGATGCAGAAAAAGAAATGCAAGAAGCTGAAAGATTAGATATTCGGTTCATCGGTGTGGGCGAACCAGACTATCCAGCTTTTCTTAAGGTTACAGAAGCCCCTCCGCCGCTTATTGCTATCAAAGGTAATATTTCAATTTTTCAAAAAACTTCTATTGGAATTATAGGTTCTCGAAATGCTTCAGCTGCTGGGAAAAAGCTTACGGCTCAATTTGCGCGTTTTCTCGGAGAAGCAGACTTTGTAACAATTTCTGGTCTCGCTCGTGGAATTGATAGCGTTGCGCATCAAGCAAGTTTAAAAACAGGAACTGTTGCAGTCATGGCTGGAGGAATTGATCATATCTATCCTCCTGAAAATAAAAAGTTGCACGAAGATATTATCGCCAACGGTGGGGCCATCATCAGCGAAATGCCCATTTCTTGGAAGCCGCGTGCTATCGATTTTCCAAGAAGAAACCGTATTATTGCAGCTCTATCACTTGGTCTCTTGGTTGTAGAGGCAGCCCTGCGCTCAGGGTCCTTAATTACCGCACGTCAAGCAGCTGAAATGGGACGGTTAATTTTTGCCATTCCCGGTTCTCCACTTGATCCAAGATCTGTTGGTACAAACAATCTTATCAAAGACGGTGCTCTACTCACCACACATCCTTCTGACATTATAGAAACACTTACGCCATTAATTTCACCGCTTCCAAATTCGCAACTCAATTTTTTTGAGGAACCATCCTCTTTACAACTTGAAAAGGAGAATTTTAATTTAGCAGATGAAAAAAACAGCGGTCTCTCTTCAGCAGATGACAATGCAGCACGCGCAGCAGTTCTCTCCGCTCTTTCAACAACGCCAATCGATTTAGACACACTTAGTATCCACTCAGGTGTTTCACTCCCAGCTCTCTACCTCTTGTTGGTAGAACTCGACCTTGCTGGAAAGCTTATTCGACACTCTGGTGGTTGTGTGTCATTGTCGAATCTTGATCTTCCCCAAGAGCCTCAGCACTATTAATAATGCTTTGCCCTTCTTTGGCAACCATATCCAAAAGCAATGCTAAAAGCGGACTATGCGCCTGACGCGCCATCTGATTCATTTGCTTTGACATGTCTGTAATATATTGGATAACTTTTAAATGATTTATAAACATAATCCTCTATCCTTGAGCATTTCCCCTCCTACCTCTCAATAGACGTCTTAGTATTTCGCCGTATGTTTTTGTAATAACAGTGGAAAATAAATCGTGTAATTCTATATAGGGTGTATTCTAATAATGACAATCATAAGTTGTACAATATTCATGTTTTTTATATGGCTAATATTTTTTTATGTGCTCTTAAGCAATTGGCATTAGCTATTCGCGTAAAAGGCGTTTATAAAAAAATTTTTATTTCAATATTTGGGTAAAATTATGAATATCGTTATCGTTGAATCTCCAGCAAAAGCAAAAACAATTAATAAATATCTTGGATCTCAATACAAAGTTGTCGCATCATTTGGACATGTTCGTGATTTGCCTGCAAAAGATGGTTCTGTTTTACCGGATCAAGATTTTTCTATGAAATGGGATATAGATTCTGCTGCCGCTAAACGTTTAAATGAAATAGCAAAAGCCGTTAAAGAAGCCGATAGCCTTATATTAGCAACAGACCCTGATCGTGAAGGGGAAGCTATTTCATGGCATATTCTGGATGTTCTCCGTCAAAAAAAAGTTTTAAAAGATAAACCTATTAAAAGAGTTGTCTTCAATGCCATCACCAAAAAGTCTGTGCTTGATGCTATGAACAATCCACGTGATATTGATACATCACTTGTAGATGCTTATCTTGCACGTCGCGCTCTTGATTATCTCGTTGGTTTTACACTTTCACCTGTTTTATGGCGGAAACTTCCTGGTGCCCGTTCAGCAGGACGCGTTCAATCGGTTGCTTTGCGTATTATTTGTGATCGTGAATCAGAAATAGAACATTTTATCAAAGAAGATTATTGGTCCATTACAACACAGTTAAAAACCATCCGAAATGATAGTTTCCAAGCAAGATTGACAATGTTTAATCAAAGAAAAATAGGCAAGCTTGATATTCAATCTCAAGAACAAGCAGACCAAATTCGCCTTATGTTGGAGCAAGCCCAATATCATACACTCAGTGTTGAAGCAAAACCTACAAAGAGAAATCCTTTTCCTCCATTTACAACCTCCACACTACAACAAGCAGCTTCTTCAAAATTAGGATTTTCAGCTTCTCGCACTATGCAAATTGCCCAAAAGCTTTATGAAGGCATTGAAATTAATGGTGAAACGGCAGGGCTGATTACTTATATGCGTACCGATGGTGTGCAAATAGCACCAGAAGCTATTGATTCAGCACGAAAAGTTATTCATGAAACTTTCGGTAAAGACTATATTCCTGAAAAACCACGTTTTTATTCAACAAAGGCAAAAAATGCACAAGAAGCACACGAAGCGATCCGTCCAACAGATTTTCAACGCAATCCTAGTCAAGTCCGTAATTTTCTCGATAGCGATCAAGCAAAGCTCTATGAGCTGATATGGAAGCGTGCTATTGCCAGCCAAATGCGTTCTGCTGACATTGAACGTACAACCGTTGAAATTGAAGCACAGCAAGGAGAAAACCGTGCAAATCTACGAGCAACAGGATCTGTTATTCGCTTTGATGGCTTTATTTCCGTCTACACGGATCAACGAGACGAAGAAAATAATGAAGAAAATGAAACAACACGTTTACCACAAATAAACACTGGTGAAGCACTTAAAAAAGAAAAAGTTGAATCCGTACAACATACCACAGAGCCCCCTTCTCGTTATTCTGAAGCTTCATTAATTAAAAAGCTTGAGGAGTTAGGAATTGGTCGTCCTTCGACTTATGCCTCCACATTGGCGACATTGTGTGACCGTGGATATATTGTCATTGATAAACGAAAGCTTATTCCCGATGCTAAGGGACGTATTGTTACGGCCTTTCTTGAAAATTTCTTTAATCGCTATGTAGAATATGGTTTCACAGCAGATCTTGAAGAAAAGCTGGATCTTATATCTGACGGCAAACTTTCTTGGAAAGACGTCTTAAGGGATTTTTGGGATGGATTTAATGCATCTATTAGCAATATCCAAGAACTCCGTATAACCAATGTCCTTGATGTTTTAAATGTAACATTAGCACCTCTCGCCTTTCCTGAACGCGAAGATGGAAGTGATGTGCGTTCCTGTCCTCTTTGTAAAAATGGTCAATTATCATTAAAACTCGGTCGTTATGGTGCTTTTGTTGGCTGTTCCAATTATCCCGAATGTAAATACACACGCCAACTTGGTACAGATACTGGAGAAGATAATGAAGCTGTACGCAATGATGAACCTGTTATACTTGGTATTGACCCTGAAACAGGAAAAGATATCTCTCTTCGCAATGGCCGGTTTGGACCCTATATTCAACTTGGTGAAAGCAAAGAAGTTAAGCGTGCAGGACTACCAAAAGAGTGGCAGGCAGAAAATGTAACCCTTGATAAAGCCTTGGCTTTACTATCCCTTCCCCGTGAAATTGGCATTCATCCTGAAACTGGAAAAATAATCACGGCTACGATTGGACGATATGGTCCCTATCTTAGCCATAACGGAAAATCTGCGCGCCTTCTTCATGCAGATGAAGTTTTTGATATTGGTATCAATCGCGCTGTTACAGTATTGGCAGAACAACAAGAAAACAAAACCAAGCAAAGCAGAACAACACCTGAAGCATTGGCAACATTAGGAGAGCATCCAGAAGGAGGAACCATTACCGTGCGCAACGGGCGTTATGGTCCTTATGTCAATTGGGGTAAAATTAATGCAACATTGCCAAAAGATAAAGATCCCATTAGTGTAACACTTCCAGAGGCACTAGAACTTATATCGGCTAAAGCATCGAGTAAAAAAACAACTTCAAAAAGAGCTTCTTCTAAAACAAAAGCAAAAATAAAAGAGACATAAATTTTGGCTAAAGGTGAAAAAAACATAAAATATCTCTCTTCATTCAAGGGGAAAACTTTTCCCAATAAGGAAGCAATCCTTTCCTTTATAATTGAGAATCCTAACCACTCAAGTAAACGAGAAATCGCTAAAGCTTTTAACTTAAAAGGCGATTCTCGTATCTGGCTTAGAGATATGTTACGTGAGTTAAAGGATCAAAATCTCATATCTAAACACCACAAAAGAGCAATAAACAAAGGAAAATTACCCCCTGTTTCTTTAGTAAAAATTAGCGGACGTGATAAAGATGGAAGTTTTATTGCACAACCTCTTGAATGGGAAGATTCTCCAAAGCCCAATATTGAAATACACTCTTTTCATCACATAACAGGAAGTAATATTGGTGTTGGAGATCATATTCTTGTAAAAGTTTTTCGAAATAAAAATTCTGAAAGCTCAAGCCATCCTTATACGGGACGAATTATTCGTAAAATTGATGTATCTCCCAAAAGCGCATTTGCTGTTGTACAAAAATTTGAAAATAATCAATGGCGCCTTGATCCTATAGACCGCAAAACCAATGAACTCATTGTTGAAATGTCTCCAGAAATGAAGATTCAAATTGGTGACCTCGTTGAAGTCGAAATTAAAAAAAATACTGGTTACGGATTAAAGAGCGCAAAAATAAAGAATGTTTTAGGGCACATTAAGAGTGAGAAAACACTCTCAATGATAGCGCTTCTTTCGAAAGGAATTCCTTATATTTTTCCTGAAAGTGTTCTTGAGCAAGCCAAACATATCAAAGCTGCCAATATGGATAATCGTGAAGATTGGCGACAATTACCCTTTATTACAATTGATCCACCAGATGCAAAAGACCATGATGATGCAGTTTATGCAACCAAGGATAAAGACCCAGCAAATAATGATGGTTGGATTATTATTGTGGCCATTGCAGATGTTTCTTACTATATCAAAACAGGAAGCGCTTTAGATAAAGAAGCATTGAAACGTGGAAATTCTGTTTATTTTCCCGATACCGTTGTGCCAATGTTACCTGAACGCCTTTCTCATGATTTATGTTCTCTTCGTGAAGGAAAAGAAAGACCAGCTTTAGCCGTTCGTATGATTTTTGATGCAAACGGTAATAAACGAAAACATAGTTTTCATCGTATTATGATTCGTGTAAGAGCCAAACTTTCTTATCAAGAAGTACAATTGGCAATTGAAGGTAATATAAATGAAAAAATAACCCCTCTTTTTGAGAGCATTTTGCACCCCTTATGGGAAGCCTATGCATGCCTTAAAGCTGCGAGAAATCGTCGCCAACCACTAGAATTAGAAATTGCAGAAAAAAAGATTATTCTTGATCAAAATGGATGCATAAAAGATGTTGTGAGTGAAATACAATTAGAAGCGCATCGTTTAATTGAAGAGTTTATGATACAAGCTAATATTGCAGCTTCTGAAACATTAAAACAACATCACCAGCCGCTCATTTATCGTATTCATGAAAAACCTTCTCTTGCTAAGCAAGAAATACTTCGGAGCTTTCTTCAAAGTTTGGGGATACCACTCTCCCGCGGAAGCGAACTTACCTCAGCGCGCCTTAATAGAATTTTAGAAAAGGTCGCTCATACTCAACAACAAGAACTAGTCAATCAAGTTATTTTGCGTTCACAATCACAAGCAGAGTACAACCCTAAAAATAGTGGCCATTTTGGTTTGAATTTGCAGAACTATACACATTTTACATCACCAATCCGTCGTTATGCTGATCTCATTATTCATCGAGCACTCATTAAAGCTCTCAAATTAGGAAATGATCAATTAACAGATACACAAGAACAAAATCTTGCAGAAATTGCTACGCAAGTTTCTTTATACGAACGCCGTGCAATGATGGCTGAAAGAGAAACGATTGATCGGCTTGTTGCTCACTATTTAACGAATAAAATCGGTCGTATTTTTACAGGCCGCATTTCCGGAGTTACAAAAGCAGGTCTTTTTATCTCACTTGATAAACTCAATACAGATGGTTTTGTCCATATTTCTACACTTAAAAATGATTATTATCATTTTGATGAAGCACAACATGTTCTTGTAGGACAGCGTAGCCATAAAGGCTATCAGCTCAGTGATGTTGTAGAAGTAAAACTTATAACGGTACAACCTTTTGCTGGCGCTTTATGCTTTGAACTGTTAACAAAACCTCGTCCAATAAAATTTTCACCGACATCCTACCATAAAAACAAATTAAAAAAACAAAAGTATACTTTTTATGGGAAAAGAAAAAATTAAGCTTCTTGCCCTCCATTGAATATAATATGAATAATAAATTCAATTTAAGAAATGACTTATATTATATAATATTTATATGTACAATCTTCTTTCTTTAGTATACAAGAGGATAAATTTTATTGTTAAGTCTATAATAACCATATAAAAATCTTGCAGTTTTTTATACTTAGAAAATGAGAGAAACTGCAAAGGATAGTTTTGGCTCCCTTTCATTTCAGCTCATCTTTTCATTGTTTAAATAAACAAGAGTACCTTAAGCCATTCTCATGAAAAAAAAACCTTTTGACTCTCAAAATAATTCTTTGCGTGCAATTATTGCCGCTATTGCAACCATTGGCACTGTTGGAACAGCATTGGCAATGGGAACACAACTTGTCTCTCTTCTTATGGCAGAGAAAGGACTTTCCAACAGTACAATCGGCTATAGTGGAACAGTTGGTGGAATCGCCACAATTATTGCAGCTATTTTTACGTCTCGAATTGCCTTATGCTTAGGAATCGCTCAAACAATATTGCTTATGATGGCGATAGGATCTTTAAGTTTTTTAGGATTCTATTTTTTTGATCCCATATGGATTTGGTTTATTTTAAAGTTTATATTACATTTCAGCATGACAGTTATGTTTATCCTATCAGAGTTTTGGATCAACAGTTATGCTCCCCCAAAAAAACGCGGTTTGATCCTTTCTATTTATGCTATTGTCTTAGGATTAGGGTTTATAATAGGTCTAACGCTGCTAGCAAAAGTGGGAACACAAGGATTTATTCCTTTTGCTGTTGGATATAGCCTTATTATACTTGCTACTATACCAATTCTTACCGCTTGGAAATTAAGTCCAGAATTTCAAAAAAATCAATATATGCCATTTTTTCGTTATCTTTTTCACGTTCCAAGTGCAATGATGGCGGTCCTTGTTTACGGGGCCATTCAAATGGGCGTATTAACTCTTATAATACCCTTTAGTTTATCCATTGGTTATAATGAGAATGAAGCAGCACATTTTATGGCAACCCTTGCACTTGGGAATATTTTCCTCTTAATTCCTATCAGCATTATAAGCGACTACGCCAAAGATCGACGCTACCCGCTGATGAGTTGCGCTATTTTAGGTTTTTTAGGAACTTTTATAGTACCATGGATTCTTCAATATCCATGGATTCTGATGCTTGATTTGTTTTTTCTGGGTGGTGTATCAGCGAGCCTTTATACAATTAGTCTTGCACATTTAGGAGCCCGTCTCAAGGGGCAAGAGCTTGCTGCTGCTAATTCTGCTTTTATTTTTTGTTATGGAATTGGTATGCTCATCGGACCGACCTTTATCGGAAAATCCATGGATATCTTTAAACACTTTGGTTTTTCAATAGCCATGGCTGTTTTTTTCGGTTTATATGTCATTTTGGTGTTTGTCCAACTTATGAGAAAATTAATCAGCTCTTGACTTTTTTGAGAACATCCGTAGTGTTGCCGGAAAATCTGATGATGTCGGAAATAAGTTTTGACAGAAATAATATTTTTTCAGTATAAATAGGGTATTTACATTATGGCTAAAGCAGCAACCATTAAGATCAAGCTTTTATCAACTGCAGATACTGGTTTTTTCTATGTAACAAAGAAAAACAGCCGTACAATGACAGATAAAATGAGCAAGCGTAAATATGATCCAGTTGTAAAAAAGCACGTTGAATTTAAAGAAACAAAAATTAAATAAATAAAATTATTATTAAATTGATAGATTTTATACTCCAAAAGAAATGTTGGAGTATTGCTCTTCAAAGTTATTTTTTGAGGGGTGTTTTTTTATTTCCTTAAGTTTAAAAAGTTTACTTTAAACTTTGTATGTTTTGTACGGATTTGGATAAGTTGATTTATTATTTAAGTTGCTTACATATATTCTGTATGAGTATTTGATTATTGTGATATCTAATGAAAATTTTGTCATTAAAACGAAACACTGTTTCGTCATATGAATAAAGTTTCTCGGGTCAATTATAAACAATACTAAAATAGAGTTATAATAATGTTAGCAGTTTCTTTATTTCATGAAAAAATCTTTTTCTCATTTTAATCTAAGAAGCTTTAATCTAAAAGTTATCGGTTTCAGTATTTTTGTCGCTGCTAGCATTCTTATCATTATGTCAACTTATTTTAAGAAAACTCAGCTGTTGCCTCAAAAAGAAAAATTTTCTTCTCAAAACACTGTTGAAGGAAATGCATTAATCATTGATGGCGATACCATTATGATTTCTTCAATTAAGATTCGACTAGCTGGAATTGATGCTCCTGAACTCCACCAATTTTGTGGAAAAAAAGAAGCACGCTACCCTTGTGGGCTTGAGGCAAAGAAATATTTAGAAAAACTATTAAAAAATCAAACTGTTACATGTCACTGGCAAAAAACAGATAAATATCGCCGTATTCTTGCAACATGTAAAACAAAACAAGTTAGCAATATCAACGCAACACTTGTACATAATGGTTGGGCTGTAAATTATTATGAATACCCCAAAGAAGAGCAAGAAGCTAGAAAGAAAAAGAAAGGAATATGGGCATCAAGTTTTCAACGACCAAAAGAATGGCGCAAAGCAAATCCTCGCACAGAATAAGAAAAATATTTTTTAATTTTATTTACCAATGAAACAATGTAGCCAAATTATCAAACTTGAAAAAGAGATCTATTCCTGTCGTGTTTGCGTCCAACAACCCCATTATTTTCCTCCTCTTCCTCATGAACCAAACCCGGTCGTTTATTTATCCGATACCGCTTCGATTGCAATTGCAGGCCAAGCACCAGGGTTGCGTGTCCATGAAACTTCTATCCCTTTTAATGATCGTTCTGGCGAAAAATTGCGTAATTGGCTGGGTGTCACGAAAGAAGAATTTTATAATAGATCTCTTTTTGCTATTGTTCCTATGGGATTTTGTTTTCCAGGCTATGACAAAAATAAAGCTGATTTACCACCAAGACGTGAATGTCGAGAAATATGGCATGAAAAGATATTTCAAGCGATGCCTCAAATAAAGCTTGTTCTTGCTATTGGCAGTTATGCGCAAAAGTGGCACATTACAGAATTAAAATATAAAACCGTTTCTGCAACTGTTGGTGATTGGAGAAATATTCTTTCCATTCCCCAACCTCGAGGCTATAATGTTATGCCTTTGCCTCATCCATCATGGCGAAATACTTCTTGGTTACAGAAAAATCCATGGTTTAATGATGAGCTTATTGTATATCTGCGTTGTTTAGTGCGTAAATTTTTATAAATTAAAATATTGAGAATAAATATGGATCGTCTTGACCGAAAAATTTTACATCTTTTGCAAGAAAATGCGACACTTTCTGTTGCTGATATTGCTAAAAAAGTGGGACTTTCGACCACTCCTTGCTGGCGTAGAATTCAAAAACTTGAAGAAGATGGCGTCATTCAGCGTCGTGTTGCTGTTCTTTCTCCTGAAAAAGTAAACGCACACGTCACTGTTTTTGTGTCTATTCGCACAAACACACATAGTCATGAATGGTTTAAGCGTTTTTCAAAAATTGTGCAAGAATTCCGTGAAGTCATTGAATTTTATCGAATGAGTGGAGATATTGACTATTTATTGCGTGTTGTTGTGCCCAACATTGAAGCTTATGATCTTTTTTATAAAAAATTAATTTCTAAAATTGACATCCGTGATGTCTCATCTTCTTTCGCAATGGAACAGATTAAATATACAACGGAACTTCCACTTAATTATATTAAATTACACGACAAGACGCATGAACAAAACTCTTAAGATTTTTATATCCGTCTCATGATCTTTTAGGCATTCAAACTTTCTTGTTGAAAAACGACCATTTGTGCATGTGTTAAAACAGCAGCTTTGACAATACCAGCTGCCATAGCTGCTCCTGTCCCTTCACCAAGACGCATCCCCAAATCTAGAAGTGGTTCTTTGCCAATTTTTTTTAAAAGTTTACGATGAGCTGTCTCAGAAGAAACATGTCCAACAAGGGTATGATCAAGAGCTTTTGGATGCATTTTATAAAGGACCGCTGCAGCTGCTGTTGCCACAAAACCATCTAAAATAACGGGTATTTTTTCTATTCTTGCTGCTAAAATAGCACCAACCATAGCAGCAATTTCACGTCCTCCTAAGCGACGCATTATCTCAAAAGGATCATTGAAATAATCCTTGTGCAAAGAAATAGCTGTCTTAACCGCTGCAATTTTACGCTGATAAAAATCACCTTCTGATTCCATAGCATTTCCTGTCCATTCTTCCACTTCCCCTCCAAACAATGCTAAGCATAAAGCTGAAGCTATTGCTGTGTTTCCAATTCCCATTTCTCCAATACATAAAAGATCTGTTCCACCCGCAATGGATTCCATTCCAAATGCCATTGTAGCAGCCGCACTCCGCTCATCCATTGCGGCATCCTTCGTAATATTCATTGTTGGATATTCTAATGCTAAATCAAATATTTTTAATCCAAGATCATAAGCAATACAAATTTGATTGATAGCAGCTCCACCAGAGGCAAAATTTTCTACCATTTTTTGTGTCATAGATTGTGGAAATGGTGTAATATTCTCCTCTACAATACCATGATTTCCAGAAAAAATAGCGACCAAAGGTCTCGTTACGATAGGTTTTTCTGTACCCCTCCACCCCGCATACCAAACAGCAATATCTCCTAGTTTTCCTAATGTTCCTTGCTCTTTTGTTAAGTCTTTTTGCCGTTTTTTTGCCAAAATTATAGAAAACTCATCAGCAACAGGTAAATTTGTAAGCAAAGCACGAAAATCATCAAATGGACTAGCGGTCATAAGGATACCTTTTAAAATCTACAATGTTTATGAAAATCCCGTCATATATACAGGATATGAATAATTTATTGTTTTTTTAACAGTGCTTTAAAAATGTTAAATACTATGAAAGCAATAATTTCTACATTCTATTTTCAACCCTAATAACAAACGTGCAAGATTCAAAATGTTATTAATATCTTATGATTACCTTTACAGTGATACCCTTAACCTATTTTTTATTTAATAGGCATAATCAGCATGCCGTTTAATATATACATTCCAACAATTCTTATGCATAATAAAAGTTATAAACTTTCAAAAACTTATAAAATTGAAGAGATCAAAATTATCGCAAAGACATCCAAACGCAAAGGATCTCAACTTTAATATATGTTAATTATTAGGCTATTATTAAATGAGAGCATAAAAAGCTTCTTTTAAAATACATATATCTGCATTTGGTTTTGTCGCATCATTTGATAATATTTGCCTCCATCGACGTGCCCCACCCCGCCCATGAAATAAACCAATCATGTGACGTGTCACATGAGAAAGCCGCCCCCCCGATGCAATATGTCGAGCTGCATAATCACACATAACCTCAATAAGATCACTCTCACTCAGATTATTTTGCGTCTCACCATAGAGTTCAAAATCAATATGTTTTAACAAAGCTGGATTATGATAAACTTGGCGACCAACCATGACAGCATCACAGAAAGTTAAGTGTTCTTTGATCTCATCAATCGATTTAATTCCACCATTTATCCCAATGAATTTATGAGGATATTTACGTTTTAATTTGTAAACTCTTTCATAATTAAGGGGCGGAATATTACGGTTTTCTTTCGGACTCAATCCTTGCAGCCATGCCTTGCGTGCATGTATCCAGAGCGCATCACATCCAGCATTCCAAACCTGATTAGCCAAAAGATCTAACGCTAACTCTTCATCTTGTTCGTCCACTCCAATCCGACATTTGACAGTTACAGGTATAGTAACCTCTCGTTTCATCGCTTCCACGGCATTTGCCACAATGTCTGGATGTAACATCAAACAAGCCCCAAAGACACCTGCTTGAACACGATTTGATGGGCACCCGACATTAAGATTTATTTCGTTGTAGCCAAAATCCTCAGCAATTCGTGCAGCTTCTGCTAACTTTTTCGGATCAGCCCCCCCTAGTTGTAATGCAACTGGACATTCTTTATCGCTAAAAGCCAACAATTGTTCGCGAACACCATGAATGACAGCATCTGCTACCATCATTTCCGTATAAAGGAGAGCTTTTTTCGTTAAAAGACGATAAAAAAACCTGCAATGTCGGTCTGTCCAGTCCAACATTGGTGCTACTGCAAATTTTATAGTCGATGGAAGGTTGTAAAATATCATGAGGGTATTACTCTCATGTCCCTATAGCTCTCTCTTTATACATAGAAAAATACTTACTTTTAGTTTACGGAAAATTTTATTCTCTTATACTATCATGAGTATAATAACAGTTCATTATTTTCAATTGATATCAAGGTTTACTACAATCAATCATGATAAAACACAATTTTGCATTTCTCATAGATTAGTGTTCAGGTATATAAACATGAAAAAAGAAGATTTTCACCATAATATAAAAAACTCATTTACAAGTTCTTCTTACGCTCATCAAGCCTCCATCCTTACATGATTTAGCACAGCATTTAAGATAATAAATGCTAAACTAACACATTATACAATTTTTTATAATAGATTTAATTTTCTTTAGATTTTTTTTAACTTATTGTGCAAATAAATGCTACAGAAAGTATCTTTATCTTCTCCTAAAGAAAGAATAAAAATCCTTATTTCACATGAATATAATTATAAATCATTTTTTTTCAATGAGTTATTCTTGGTAACATTCTTGAATTTCACTTTATAAGATAGACAAATTTCATCCTAAATATTCTATCTAATTTTGCCATTTTATGATTCTTGCAAAAAAAACTAAAATCAGGGTATAGACAGCCATTGCCTTTTTAATATCTATGACTGATATCAGTATCTCTTTAAGGAAAATATTTTACAATATTGCAGATAAAATCTGTAAAATGAAATGATCATAAAAGTTGTTCAATCTCTTGTTGGCTTTGCATATAGGAAGAAAGAGTACCAACCTCTTGTTCATTAAATAGGAGACCCAGTTTTGAACGACGCCATAACACATCTTCACATACTTTAGCCCATTCTTTTTCCATCAACCATTTTACTTCTACTTCATAAAGCCCATGTCCAAAATTTTTTCCTTTATTTGCCTTACCATGTGCAAAGATCACCAATGCTTCCGTACCGTAGGAGCGTGCAAGCCTGCGATGTGTAAAAGCATCTAAATCTGGCATCAAAAGAGCAATCCTATTTTCGATTGTATCTAATTTGTTATAGGGAAAATCACCCCCAGGAAGCACTGCCTTAGCCGTCCATGATGCTCCCTTTTTACCAAGCTCTTTTTCAACAAATTTCATCGCATCTTCAGCCAACTTACGATAAGTTGTAATCTTTCCACCATAAAGATTAAGAATCTTTGGTGTTGTTCCTGTTCCCATTTCTTTTAAAACATAATCGCGCGTAATTTCTTGTGCTTTTGAAGCTCCATCATCATAGAGTGGACGAACTCCAGAGTAAGACCAGACAATCGTTTCAGGCAACACTGGTTGTATGAAATATTCACTGGCTGCTGCACAAATATAATCAATTTCTGTCTCAGTAATATGAACGTCAGCCGGATCTCCTTGATAATTACAATCTGTTGTTCCAAGCAAGGTAAACTCTTCTTGATACGGAATAGCAAATATAATACGCCCATCACCATTTTGAAAAATATAAGCACGATCATGAGTATAAAGCTTGGGAACCAAAATATGAGAACCTCTAACAAGCCGTACTGGTGGATGTTCTTTACAATCTAATATGCTTGCCAAAACATGATCAATCCAAGGTCCTGTCATATTCGCGACATAAGAAGCTGTGACACTATATTCTTTGCTACTTAACTTGTCTTGAAGAAAGATACGCCATTTATTGTCTTCTTTTTTTAAAGAGAGAACTTCTGTTCGTACTTTTATATCAGCTCCCCTCTTTTCTGCATCACGCGCATTGCCAATAACTAAACGCGCATCATCTACTCTTGCATCAGAATATTCAAAACCTCTCTGATATTCTTTCTTCAGTGTAGAGCAAAATTTTTGTGAAAAATTAATCGTTTTACTGCGCCACAATTTCTGATTCCAATTCCCTAAATAATCATAAATAAAAAGTCCAAAACGCAACATCCAAGCAGGGCGCAATTCTTTATGATAAGGAAGGAGAAAACGCAAAGGACGCACAATATGTGGAGCCATGCGTAAAATGATCTCGCGTTCTTTCAATGCTTCACGAACAAGTTTGAACTCATAGTGTTCAAGATAACGAAGCCCACCATGAATAAGCTTTGTTGACGCACTTGAGGTCCCAGATGCAAGATCGTTCATTTCAGCCAATCCCACTTTAAAACCGCGTCCTGCTGCATCTCTTGCCAATCCACACCCGTTTATCCCTCCCCCAATGATAAACAGCTCATAATGTGTTGTGGTTTTCATAATTTCACTTTTCATTATTTAATTTTTTTCTCAGTACTCAATAAAGCAACAGGAAAAAAATAATACAAGTGTTCTTCATTGTATTATCAACGTACTTTTTCCTAAAATAAACACGCACAAAAAGCTTTTGATATCCTTATACATCAAAACAACATTTGACAAATTAAAGAGATTTTTTTTATCTTTTACAAAACATAATCCTTGCCAAACCAAGGTTCATCATATGAAATCTTTTTAGAGAAAAATTGATGTTTTTTCTCATTCTTAAAGACACACTATAGCTAAATGCTTATTGCACATAGAGAGCGCTTTTCATATAGTTCACTCAATGACACCCTAGAAAATGTGAAGGTATACAGATGAATTATCACTCTCAAAACTCGAAAATAACACTTCTTTCAAAAATTTTAGTCCCAGTTATGTCGAGTATTTTAATCTTTTTACCTTCTTTATCAAACGCAACATCACACTCAAAAACAGCAAATAATTTAAGCTTAGAAAAGCTTAAAACACAACTTTTGGAAGATTCTAGCTTTTTATCTAAGCTTAAAGAAAAAATGATACCACATACTGATTCTCATCATATTCAACAAATTGTCAGAGAGTACCTTCTTACTCATCCAGAAATTATGATTGAAATGCAGCTTATTCTTCAAGATAAGCTGGAAAAACAGAATGAATACGAAAACCAAAAACAAACTTCTGTCATTCATTTGTTAGAAAAAGAAATTTTTCATTCTCCTCATGACGCTGTTTTGGGAAACCCAAATGGTAAAAGAGTGCTTGTCAATTTTTTTGATTACAACTGTGGATATTGTAAAATTTCCTATTCAAATATAGAAGACTTGATAAAAGAATACCCAGATTTAAAGGTTATTATCAAGGATTTACCAATTTTAAGCTCTGATTCTATGGCAGCCCATACTGTTGCCTACGCATTTCGAAAACAATTTCCAGAGAAATATCCTCAGTTTCACAAAACGCTTTTAATGTATCAGGGTCGTGCAAATGAAGCTAAAGCTATTAAAGTAGCTGTTTCATTAGGAGCAGATGAAAAAAAACTACGTAATGCAATAAAAGATCCCACTCTGCAAAACGCTTTTAAAGAAAATATTCAAATTGCCTCTACACTTCATATTACGGGAACACCTTCTTACATCATTGGTAATAAAATATTCATTGGCGCAGCCAAACAAGATATTCTAAAACAAGCGATAGACAATACATAGTGAATTCCTGATCCGTTTTAGAAAGAATACTGTAAATGAGGTAATTTTATGCTTTCTCTTTTTTGACAACAGGCTTATAAGTGCAATTTTGCGTAAAGCAGATACGAGTTTTAAATTGCAAAGTATAATAATTTAAAGGAAATAAAAATCTTTAAAGCCTCAAAAGATGTCATCCCTAATCTAGAGATATTCGGTCATAAAATGAGATAATGACGATCTTCATTGATCAAGGAGTTAGAAATAAAATGACAACAAAAAAAATGGATTCGGCAAAAACCGCAATTGATACGAAAATTATTCGTGATCTTGCTGAAATTTTGAATGATACAAATTTAACGAACATTGAAGTTGAACAAGGGGAGCTTCGTATTTGTGTCTCACGCCAAAATACCTTAATTTCTTCTGAGCAAGCAATCTATGCTCCTGTTTCTACTCCTACTTTTTCTGTAACATCTTCTCCAGTTCCAACAGCTGAAGCTCCTATACAATCTATCCAAGAAGATAAATCAAAAAACACAATAACCTCTCCCATGGTTGGAACAGCTTATCTTGCACCTTCACCAGGCGCGCAACCTTTTGTAGAAGTAGGACAAAATGTTTCTGAAGGGGAGACATTACTTATTATTGAAGCCATGAAAACAATGAATCAAATTTCATCACCACGCTCAGGCACAGTAACCACTGTTCTTGTCAAAGATGGTCAACCTGTTGAATTTGGTGAACCACTTATTATTGTTGAATAAAGCGAGGGGCAACCATGATTCGAAAAATCCTCATTGCTAATCGGGGAGAAATTGCTCTTCGCGTTTTACGTGCATGTAAAGAACTTGGCATAAAAACCGTGGCTGTTCACTCTACCGCTGATGCAGATGCAATGCATGTTCGTCTTGCTGACGAAAGTGTTTGTATTGGACCTCCTCCCGCTCGCGATTCTTATTTGAGTATTCAGCAAATTATTGCTGCTTGTGAAATTACAGGAGCTGATGCTGTTCATCCAGGTTATGGCTTTCTTTCTGAAAATGCAAAATTTGCGGATGTTCTAGAAGCCCATGATATTACATTCATCGGTCCAACAGCTACTCATATCCGAATCATGGGAGATAAAATCGAAGCAAAGAAAACCGCCCAAAAACTTGGTATTCCTGTAGTTCCCGGTTCAGATGGGGCCGTCACTGAAGAATCAGATGCTTTACGCACTGCTCGTGAAATTGGTTATCCAGTTATTATCAAAGCTTCTGCCGGTGGTGGTGGACGTGGTATGAAGGTTGTTCATTCTGAACAAGAATTTTCTATAGCTCTCAAAACAACACGTTCAGAAGCGAAAGCTGCTTTTGGTGATGACGCTGTTTACATAGAAAAATATTTAGAAAAACCCCGTCATATTGAAATTCAAGTCATAGGTGATGGTGCGGGAAATGCTATTCATTTAGGAGAACGCGATTGTTCACTTCAACGACGGCATCAAAAAGTATGGGAAGAAGCTACGTCACCTGCACTTAATGAAACAGAACGGAAAAAAATTGGAAGTATTGTTGCAAATGCCTGTGCCAAACTTGGATATCGTGGAGCTGGTACTATTGAATTTCTTTATGAAAATGGCGAATTTTATTTTATTGAAATGAATACACGTTTACAAGTCGAACATCCTGTAACTGAAGCAATTACAGGTATAGATTTAGTCCATGAACAAATCCATATTGCATCAGGCTGTAAGCTTTCAGTGACACAAGATGAAGTCTGTTTTTCTGGTCATGCCATTGAATGCCGTATTAATGCAGAAGATCCTATTAACTTTACGCCATCACCTGGAACCATTACACATTTTCATACACCTGGAGGTTTAGGGATTCGTGTTGATTCAGGCGCTTATTCAGGTTATCGTATCCCTCCTTACTATGATAGCATGATTGGAAAGCTGATTGTTCATGGACGTACCCGTTTAGAATGTATGATGCGTTTACGGCGTGCTTTAGATGAATTTGTTGTCGATGGGATAAAAACTACACTACCTCTTTTTCGCGATCTTATTAATAATCAAGATGTTGCTGATGGTAATTATAATATTCACTGGCTTGAAAAATACCTTTCTCATCAATCAAAGTCTTCAGATTCGTAATTTGATAGCAAAATAGTGCATTCTTATAAAAGATTCTATAAGATATCAACATAAGGATAGTGCCAACCTTGCTGTAAAAAGTGGTAAAAGAGGAAATAAGTTAGTTATTTTTATTTATTATATAGTTTTCACTTAATATGCACAAAATTTGATAATTTTCTGTTTTCCTTTTTGTGAGTTTGTGCTAATCCCTACATGGTTACGCCCTTATAGCTCAGTTGGTAGAGCACCTGATTTGTAATCAGGGGGTCGGGAGTTCGAGTCTCTCTGGGGGCACCATTTTATTTCTTAAACATATTGAAATATATAGTTTTTTTCTTTAAATAGCTATTTTCAGACCACCTTTTAGACCACCTTCTACAGTTTATATAATTTTACCTAATTTGTTCTTATTTGCTCCTTATTTTTCTTTGGAGTGAAGGCTAAGATCTCTTTTTTTCTCCATCTCACTGCTCTCCCTAGCTTATATGGCTCCGGAAACAACCCCTGAAGCACCCAATTGCGAATCGTTGTTGTGGATACACTAAAAAGCTGTGCACACTCACGTGTCGTTACATATCTATCTCCATCATCAAATATCATCTCATTACCTTTCTCTTTTTTATGTTAATTAAATGGGTGGGGGGCTGGAAGGCATGTGAAGCACTCCAACTTTTAAAAATTTGCAAGTTTATTTTTTAGATGTGCTTAATTTCATATTCCCAATCAGGCAATTGAGTAAGAGCTAATGCGAGTTGTCCTCTATGACACATGCATACATTGGCNATGGGTGGGGGGCTGGAAGGCATGTGAAGCACTCCAACTTTTAAAAATTTGCAAGTTTATTTTTTAGATGTGCTTAATTTCATATTCCCAATCAGGCAATTGAGTAAGAGCTAATGCGAGTTGTCCTCTATGACACATGCATACATTGGCTTCAAAACAGGTGATTGC
>NZ_JBHINT010000040.1:0-67936 GCF_042195145.1 Bartonella sp. CL434QHHD
TTATGGTTATAAACGCATATAAAATGCATTGCTATAAACATATCATAAAAGAGAGAGTAAAATAAAAAAAAGCCGTGCCAAGTGATATGACGCGGCTTTCAAATAGCGTTTTTTATTGATTAAAATGAATCATCCACAATGGAGTAATGAATGCATATATACAAAATGTATCATATTGCAAGCGCTCTATTAGAGATATGAAAACTTATCAAAAGGAATGTAAATGTGCGTATGATCTTTAATCACTCATTTGAATGAGAGAGCCTATAAAACGCTTGTTATGGCTATCAAACGTATCAAACAAATCAAAACGCTCGGTAGCTTTAACAATCCAATCAAAAGCAAATTCATATTAAGTGAATGTCTTGTAAAAACGTTCTTTTTACATTTACGAGCGTTAGGTTTCAAAAGCAGCTTTTCATAAGATAAATAAACAAACGCTTTTATAAAGTGTAAGGTTTTTAAGATTTTGCTCTGCTGTGAAATCTAGATCTTCATTTTTCATAAATGAAACGTTCTTAAGAGCAAATGATAACTAAGTTACAACTGTAATAAAAAAAAGTTTTAACGTTTCTTATAAAGATCTCATTTTATGTTTCAAACGTTTAAAGGTTCATTTAAAGAGGTTCTCATAAGCGTATTTGTACTTTTCTTTAAAACCTAATTTCTTTAAATATTAGCCGGTCCATTTTTGGGGGCGTTATCTTAGAATAGAGCATTCTTTAAACATTACAGCTTTTGACTCAAAATTAAGTAAAAACCGATACCTTATGATGTTACAACGATTTTAAATTTTACTTGCTTATCTTGTCTAAATAGCTGCCCCAAATTTGGGGTGACTAAATTCACTCAGCCCATATTTGGGCTCTGTGCTTTAAATGTAACTTTTAAACGTTTTTTTGATAGCTTGCTTTTATTCATTAAAAAGGCTTTTGATTTCATAAGATATAACTTTTTGAATTTCATATCTGTTGTGATGATAGGATCTGTATAATGCCTGCCTATCGTTTTCTAAATTTTTAGAAAGCGTTTTAAATATGATTTTGTCTTTAAATCTTTTTATGCAATTTTATAAATTAAACTTATAAGCTTATAATAGTTTCGCTAAAAATTTAGCGAAATTAAAAAAGTCTATATTACTAACTTCAATGCGATTTTTAAGTGATAAAAACGTATCATAAAATTTATAAACTGTTATGAATGATAACAGCTTTTCATTTCATTTGAATACACACATGCGTTATAATCTTTACATCATGATTTGCTTTTTATGCTCTATTCATACATGGCAATCTTATATCAAAAATGGTCAAATGAATCATGCATAAAAGAATGGATTCTTAAGTGGATTCATATAAAATAATTGCAAACAACATATTGACTTTATTGCGTTTTTTGATATGATATCTTNGAATGGATTCTTAAGTGGATTCATATAAAATAATTGCAAACAACATATTGACTTTATTGCGTTTTTTGATATGATATCTTTTAAGGTTTCAAAGGAATCCGCGGCAATATCTTATAATGAAGATTGCCATTGCTTCACGCTTTTATTCATCGCGTTCCTTAATGGGATCATATTCCTCACGAAGGGACAAAACGCCCCAAACGGAATATATTTGCATTGCCAATTCACACATCTGTTTTAAAGAAACATTTCTCAATGCTCCCAAGCCCATTTCACAACAGCAGCTATGAATGCTATAATGATAAACTCATTTATTGTACACCACCATTTTTACGTTTATGAAGAAGCATAATCAGCAACATCACACTCTTTTCCAATATTTATCTCCCCTACTCCCTAATATTGTAAAGCCTTTAGTTATCGAAAGCTTTCATAAAAAACATTTTATTTCTTTTTTCAAATGTTGTTACCCACACACTCGTACTATTTATGATATATAAAGGTATTGTTTTGATTGATTGACGACAAAAAGATCTAAAATGAGAAAATCCTACGCTATTAGAGTTTCTCATTTAATGTGGAAAATGTCTAATTATCCTTATAAGTAAATGTGTTATCTAAAAAAAAAGAAACAAAACTCTTTTATTGTATAATTTGAATTCTTGTAAAAGAATTGTAAGGTTTTTTCCCAAAAAACAGTATTTGGCTGTATTCTACAAAAGAAACTCTCCTAACAGAGCTTAGAGTGTCATTATTTGCGACTTTTTGTGCACAAAGTATCTGTTGGACATCTTACAGTTGTCAATATAATGTGATGCAGTCTAAAAAGACAAAATAACGTTGGAGATAATTTCAGCATGAAAAAAATTGAAGCCATTATAAAACCTTTCAAACTTGATGAAGTGAAAGAAGCGCTTCAAAAAATTGGGTTACATGGTATTACAGTAACAGAAGCGAAAGGTTTTGGTCGTCAAAGGGAACATACAGAACTTTATCGTGGTACGAAATATGTTGTTGACTTTCTACCTAAAGTAAAGATTGAAATTGTTGTGTCCGATGAAAAACTGGAACAAACTGTTGATGCAATACGTAAAGCAGCTCAAACCAAACATATAGGAGATGGAAAAATATTTGTCTTTTCCATTGATGATGCAATTCGTATAGGCACGGACGAAACCGGTATCGATGCCCTTTAATAAATAACGAGAAAATTCACTTTTTTATCCACCTCAACGCCACATTAAGGAAATTGAATATGACAACCGCATCAGATATTATCAAACAGATTACAGACAACGAAATCCGTTTTGTTGATTTACGTTTTACTGATCCACGAGGAAAATTGCATCACATTACAATGGATATCGCAGAGATCAGCGAAGATACTTTTAGTGATGGTGTCATGTTTGATGGTTCTTCAATTGCTGGTTGGAAAACAATTAATGAATCTGACATGGTTTTAATGCCAGATCCAGAAACAGCACACATTGATCCTTTTTTTGCTCAATCTACTTTGGTCATATTTTGTGATGTACTTGATCCTGTCTCTGGTGAATTTTATCGTAGAGATCCTCGTTCTATCGCCAAAAGGGCTGAGGTTTATATGAAATCTTTAGGCATTGGAGATACAATCAATGTAGGTCCAGAAGCAGAGTTTTTTATCTTTGATGATGTGCGCTATAAAACGGACCCTTACAACACAGGGTTTAAACTCGATTCAAGTGAACTTCCCTCCAATGATGATACGGAATATGAAACAGGAAATCTAGGGCATCGCCCACGAATAAAGGGAGGCTACCTTCCTGTTCCGCCAATTGATTCCTGCCAAGATATGCGTTCTGAAATGCTCACAGCACTCAAGGATATGGGCGTACAGGTCGAAAAACACCATCACGAAGTAGCAGCAGGCCAACATGAATTGGGTATTCGTTTTGATACACTCGTTCGCGAAGCTGACAAGATGCAAATTTTTAAATATGTTGTACATCAAATAGCAAACAGTTATGGGAAAACAGCAACCTTCATGCCAAAACCAGTTTTTGGTGATAACGGCTCTGGAATGCATGTCCACATCTCCATTTGGAAAGATGGCAAACCCATTTTTGCAGGAAATGAATATGCCGGACTATCAGAAACCTGTCTGTTTTTTATCGGTGGTGTTATTAAGCACGCAAAAGCAATCAATGCTTTTACAAACCCATCCACAAACTCCTATAAACGTTTGGTTCCTGGTTATGAAGCTCCTGTTCTTCTTGCCTATTCAGCACGTAATCGTTCTGCATCTTGCCGTATTCCAATGAGCTCCTCACCAAATTCAAAACGCGTAGAAGTTCGTTTTCCAGACCCAACAGCAAATCCCTATTTGGCATTTGCAGCCCTTTTAATGGCTGGTCTTGATGGCATCAAAAACAAAATTCATCCCGGACATGCTATGGATAAAGATCTTTATGATCTTCCCTTAAAAGAACTCAAAGAAATCCCTACCGTTTCAGGAAGTCTACGTGAAGCGCTTGAAGCACTTGACAAAGATCGTGGCTTTCTTAAAGCTGGCGACGTTTTTGATGATGATCAGATTAATTCCTTCATTCAAGTAAAGATGCAAGAAGTCTTGCGCTACGAAACAACACCTCATCCTGTTGAATTTGATATGTACTATTCTGTTTAAACAATCAATACGCATTCTTTTGATTTTGAAAATGGAGGCAAAAGCCTCCATTTTTGTGGATATTCTTCTCATGCAAAAGCGCAAGAGGCTTTTTGCTCATCCGCTTTTCCTTTATAATGTGTTGAATCTCTTCAAATGAATTAACAAAGGTTTCTAATGCCGCGAATTTGTTTTCTCGTTCCCGTTCTTTTATGCATTGTCTTTATCACATCAACAACTAAAGCACATACAATAACCAACCAAAAACTTACAACTCTTGAGAAAGCAACATCTGCTTATAGTAAAGCACTTAAAAATGCCGATGCAAATGCCATCTTAAATGCTATTCCTCCCCAAGTCATCAACCGCTTAACCGCCAAAAAAAATCTTAATCAATCACAATTTCTACAAATCATGAAAAGCCAAATAGAACGGTTGGCAGAAAGTTACAAGATTGAAACGATCAACATTGATCAAAAACAAAAACGTGAAGGTACCCTTGATAATGGTACCCCTTATTTTGTTATACCCGTGGAGCTTGTAACCACAACAAATGCTGGAAAAAAATGCTCTATTCAAACTGAAATTATTGCCCTACTTCACGATAACCAATGGTATTTTATCCGTGGTAATGACGAAGCGCTCTTAACCATAACCAATGAACTATTTCCTGGACTTGATAAAGTAAAAACCAATCCTCAAAAAGTCACAAAAATACTCTGAGCCAAAAGAATGCACGTAAATAAAAGATTTTCCCCTATAAACAAGTTGTAACAATTGTAGCAGCAGCCTTAAATTCAACTTTTTTATGAGCACGACGTACCATTGTTTCTTTATCTATTCCCCATTGTTCCATCATCCAATCTTCATCTAAATGGGCAATAGACCAAGCATGATCAGCATCAATGTTTCCCGCAGCAACAGCAAGAGCAATGAGAGCAGATCCCGTTAAGGTTGTCATCATATGAAGTGCAGCAAGCATATAAGCAGACTCAACGCTACGTAAATAATGACTCACAGCTTGAAGTGCTTCTGGTGATTGTTCCACATGCATCAGCCCTTCTGTCAAATAAAACCTTGCACCCAGTTTTTTTTCTGCCCAATCTAATAAAGGATCCCATTGCTCAGATTGTTTTTGCACCAACTCTTTAGGTGTCTGTGCACGATAAAAGATCATATCACATGCAACGAAACGCAATAAATCTTCAAAAACCACCTGCATATCATCAGCGATACCATCAATAACAGTATTAACCAAACGCGTCATCGGCATTTTTGCAGGATCAACAACGTGCTTTTGGTTCTCAAATTCCTGAGCAACATATTCAGCAAACACTTCTGTTGGCACATGAAAATGACGCCTTGCGGGCGTTTTTACGGGACGTTCATCCAACAAAATCGTAAAGCCGACCTCCTCACAAGCGATCTTCACTTGCTTATAAAACCGTTTTGGGTGTGATTGGCATGAAAGATTTTGAATCTTTTGAACAGAACTCTTCTTATTCAATGGTATATCAAAACGATCCAAAATCCCACGCATATTTGTTTACCTCTGATCTTTTCAAAAAAACGACTGTTTTTTTAGGTTCTATAGCTTCAATAAGGTTTAATCTGACCTTCTTAACGATTCCAAAGAAGAAAAAATCTAGCCAATCCCACTCTAATTTAAGAGTTATATTTCATGTTTCTTTTTACAAACAAGACAATGATGATTGCTTTTTATATATTCAATACAATCATAATAGTAAAACAATTTTTAAAAGTATGATCTTAATTAAGAAATTAAATATATTGAGTTTTATAGCAAAGATGTTCACGCCTTACCAATTTGCTTATTATTCACCTACAATAGTATTATCAATATGAATAGATTCAAAAACGCTGATCATCCAAAAAATGATAGAGCAGTACGGTTTACGTATCATTCACCTTCGCTTAACCATTCCAATAATTCTCTAACATATCCAATAAATACCCTGCATAGAATTTTTCCTGCTCAATCACTCCCCTAAACGACGATGTTTTACGGCATGATAGAATAATGAACAAACAAAATTATATCGTAAATTTTATTTCACATATACATGATTTTATAAAGCACTAAATTACTTAACGCATTGTGCTTGATATACTCTATCATATTACACTAATTTAAATTTAGTCGCATAATTAAAAGAATAGAGATCATGTAATCTGAAAATAATGCCTTTACACTTGTCCCTGCAGATACTAACTGTGCAACTACAGAATAATGGTGGCTTAACAATCACAATAAAAATATTTTGTCCACTGACTCGAGATCCCGTATTATCTTATACGCAACTCTTGAAGAAGCATTTAATGAACTTGCTCAAAAAAAAAGATAGGTATCTTCTAAGCCGTGCTGCTTACCCTGATTTACATACACTCATATTTACCCGTTTAGGTGATATGCAATTATTTGACAGCTTTATCATGCCTACTCACTCTATGGTTTTAGCTAAACGCAATAACATTGATGAAATTAAAACCGTAGCGACTCATCCTGCCCCACAATCTCTGGTAGCTCATCAATATGACAAAGTATTTGCCAACAGCAATGCTGATGCAGCCGTTCTTTGTAAGGCTGAAAAAGCAAGATTCTTGTATCACAACATCGGTTGCGGCAAATCGCTATAGGCTGAATATTGTTGAAAATTTTGGACAAGTGCCAATGGCCTTTTTGCTCCACTCGCTAAAGTCAACTAATCATGAAAAAATCTGAAGCGCTTCTTTCCATTGTTAACTTGGTTGACAAATTCCGTATGCGCCAAGAACGAGATGGGAGCATTAAAGAACCAACTTCAGCAGATAATAATATGATCAATGAATTGATCACTCTGCTGAACCACCATGCCAATATTCTTGACGGATTATCTCCAAAACTTTTAGCGACCATTTCTGATGATCTTCATCAGTGGATAATCAGCGGTTTAACGACCCCTCCTAAATTTGATAACACTTTGGCTGCTTTCAAAGCCCCATTACCAGATGCTCCCTTGTTTTTCTTGGCTCCAATGCGTGCAACAAATGGACCTGATCCAGAAGGATTCCGGCTGGAATTAGTTACAGGATATCGTCATGAAACGGCCTATCTTGCTGACGCCTCAAAATATACAAATAATTATGTATCACCTTTTCAATGTATAAAAATGGGAATAGCATCAAGAAGTTTTTTAGAAGGCAATTGCATTGTTCTATTCCCAGAATCTGTAGCGGCTGCTCAAAAAAAACAAAGCAAGCATTTGCTTTGTTTTTTTTCAGTAAATTCTTTGATATTTACAACAAGCAGACAATTGTGGAAGCTGAACGTTTACTCGGTCGAGATAGTAAATTCCTGTTCGGTCAATTGCATAGTCGTAACTTATCTAAAGAAGACATTTTCGATGCTTGCTGTTTGTGGGGCTATTATCATGACTATGCACATCATACCGGACCGCGGCCATTGGATAAAAATCTGTATATAAAATTAAATTGGTTTACAGGTCTTCTAGAAGAAACTAAAGTTGATTTAATTACAGTGCGTATTATGCTACAAAATCATCCAAAATTTTGGAAAGAAATAACTGAATTTATCCTATTAGAACGCATATTTCGTTATCCAAAAGATTCTGATCAGCATATGACATTCGATGCTGGTACAGGGATCTTGCTTTTTGAAATATTGATGCGGAACAAAGCATTGATTGAAACAAATCAAGGTTATCTTCAATTTGATTTGGAGCGTCTTGAAAAAGTAATAATATTGATGATAGCAGATATAGAAGCACTTGAAGCATTAGATGATGACGCTTATTTGGCAGGAGCTAAAGATTATATCCAAAATAATCTTGGAAAACCACAGACCTCAAAGTCACGATTTAATTTTTCAACATCATCTTATGCACAGCGAGTGATTAGAGGATTAAATCATTGAGTTTTATAAAAGGACGATTATTATTATTTACTTTTGCCATTCTAGCATTGTTTTCCATAAGTTGGTTATTATCTAAGAATTTGGTTAGCAATATACCCGTCATGCATGCGGTTGGACTTAGGTTGTTTGCCACCGCTGCCACCTTATGGCTGATTGCAATATTTCGTGAGAAAGCTGTTTTCAGATCCCTACCATTGCTTTCCATGATACCTTCTTTTTTAATTCTCTCAGTGTTAGGATTCTCGCTGTATTTTGTATGCAGCTTTGGTGCATTAAAATCACTCAAAGCCAGTGATTTAACTATGGTTCTCGCTACTATTCCAGGGATTACTTATATATTAGGTGCATTGACAAATGTCCTTAAATTCTCATGGCTGAAGTTTAGCGGAGTGATAATTGTCAGTGTAGCAGCTATAGCATTTAATATAAACAGTGGAGAAGGTGGATATTATAACCTAATAGGAATAGCTCTTGCTTTAACAGCAGCACTTTCTTACTCTGCTTATGGCTTATTGTCTAAACGTTATCTTAAAAATTTACCTTTGCTCACCTCACTGGCTTGGATCACGACAATTTCTGCAGCATCATTTATGCCATTATTTATTTTTGATCCTGCCCCACTCTTATATCTTAAGTTAGAAGATATATTTAAAATATTGATTTTAGGAACTGTTTGCTCGGCACCAGTTTACGTATTATACCAAAAAGTTTTAGCCGAAGGAGGCGTATTATACGCCAACACTATCGGCGTATTATCCCCTTTTGCAGTGGTTGCATGTGAATGGATAATCGGCTCGAGCCCTTCTCTCAATATGATCAAAATAATTGCTATGATTGTAGTTGTTATAGGGATGACACTCTTATTTATAGATGCATCAAAGGTATCTACATGGCAACAGAAACGTCGTGCCCAAAATTCCAAATTTAATGAGGAAACAAAATGAAAAAACTTGCGTTAATTTGCCAGCGCAATGCAAAATTACCATTTATATTTGAAGCAGCACAAGCAGCTAATATCGAATTAATAATGATCTATGATACCGCTGAAAGCGCTCCCTCTCAACACCCCGCAGCAGTAACTTCAACTTGGCAACTTCCTGTTTTTGATAACCCAGAGGCAGCTTTAGACACTTTTGCAACAGGAGCAAAAGAACGCAATATTTCTGGGGTTATAACCCTTCGCGAAGAAGCCATTCTATGGACAGCTTTGGCTGCAAAAAAAATCAACACTCCAAGTATTGAACCAGAAGTAGCAGCATTAACCAGAAATAAATATCTCATGCGTCAAGCTTTTGCTAACGCAGGCTTAAGAACACCAGGATTCTTTTATATAGATAATCCAGAAAACCTATCACAAACACAAGCCTTAGACTATCCGCTCGTTATTAAACCCGTCTCTGGATGGGCAAGTACAGGCGTAATGTTAGCTAAAAATCCCGTTGAACTTTCTAATCTCATTAAAGCCGTATGGAATGTTCAGCATAAAGATATGGCACGTTTTAATGATAAAAGTAAACCTGTAGGTTTAATCGTAGAACAGTATTTGCCAGGAAAAGAGTTTGTCGTAGAATGCTTTGTTGATACAGCAGGTGTACACGTTCTGGCCGTTGGAGACAAGGGACAGCCTGAGGGACCATGGTTTGAAGAAACAATTTATCGTCAACGCTGTGATATAGATGATCCTTTAATTATTGCTTTATGTGAGGCTGCATGCTCTGGAGTTAAAGCTCTTGGTATAAATATGGGGGCTGCCCATGTAGAGCTACGCCTAGATGCTAATAATTTACCTTATGTCATTGAGATAGGCGCTCGTATAGGTGGTTCGGGTGTCTCCCATTTTATTGTTGAGCAAGGTACAGGGATTTCATTTGCAAAACTATGTATGAATGCCGCTTTAGCTGAACAAACCCCAGACCTTCCCGATATACTCCCAGCTGAAAAAGTGGCAGCAAATTACATTATTCCTCTTCGTGGTCATGGACGGTTTTCTGGATTTTTAGGTCTAGATAAGGTTGCACAGCATCCTCAAACCGCCAGAACTATCATTTTCTTTGAAACCAATCATCTTTCACCACCTCCACCAGCATTTGGTGGATATCCTGGTTTTATTTTCTCTGTTCATAACTCAAACGAAGAAGCACGCAATTATCATAAATGGCTCGATGATACCTTAAGCATCATATGGAAACACCATGTTTATCAATAGTCCGATAAAGATATTTTTACTGCCCCTGAACTTTAATATAAATCTTATCGATACAAACGAACTCACAATGCGAATGCGATTGCCTAAAACTTTGCAAACATCTTCCATTAAAGGTGCATATTTCAAAAAACAGGAATTGAGGAAGATATAATCTACTTTTACACTCCATTTTAATAAAAGCTCTTCAATGTTTCTATATTTGAAACAATAATAAAAACTTCTAAACGACTTTTTTGATACGATCAACCTCTTCTCCCCACGTCTTAAAAGAAGAAAAAAAGATCTTACCTCCCCCACTTTGATTTAAAACTTATATTTCATATCTATTTAACAAAGAAGACATGATCTTGTTCATATATTCAATACAGCCATTAGAACAATTTTTTTAAAGGATTTATCTTTATTAAGAACTGAAAATATTGAATTTGATGTTAAAAGTGTTCAAGCTTTACCACTTTTCTCATTATCCACCTACAATAATGCGATCGATACGAACAGCTTCAAAAACGCTTTTTGCAAAATTTTAAAGCATAAAAATACGCATCATCCACGAAACGATCGAGCTGTATATTGTACATATCTCCTCCTTTGCTTAACAGCAAAAGCTTTTAATCAACAGTCAATATCTCCCTGCCTTTCATGATTGATATCAGCGACCTCAAACGCCAGTACTTTACAGCATGATCGGATAATAAGGCTACTATTTTAAAAAGCTGATGACAAACACATCCCCAATATTTATAGTCAAAATAACACAAATAGATTCACAGTCCCATTATCAATTTTTTTGAAGCATTTAAGCTCCCCTATCAACCAGATAAAAAAATAAATCAACGTGATCCTTCCATACTTATTAAAACACATGATAGCATTATTAAAAGAAGCAATTAAAATTCTGCACCATCAATGGTTTAAATCCCGACAATAAAATAAAACTTTAAAAATTACATTTATTATTTTTAAAAAGATTTATTAAAAATGATAGCGCAAACCACCAGAGAAATGAACTCCAGAAAAACCAGCCTTGGTTAACCTATGCTGATAGCTAAGATCACTGTGAAGTGTAACTTTAGAAGAGAACTGCGCATTGATACCCAAACCTGTTTCTAAGGAAGACCCGAAAGAACCCAACTGGAAAACATCTTTAAAATGAACAAATTGTTCTTTATCAAAACAATGAGCAAGATGAATAGTGCTATAAAAAGAAATGATACGATCCTTTTCAGAGGCTGTAAATGTTTTACTTAAACGCCCACCAACACGCATAAACCATTGATCTATTTTTTTCATCTCAACATCAAATCCGTCAATATCAAGAAACTTATCAAATTGAAGATGTTGATAAATAAGCTGAAATTGCGGATCAAAAATAAGACCTTCACGTCCTATCATAGACACTTTACCAGCAGAAAAAGAAACGTTGAGAGGTTTTGCTTTTAATGTCGCCGTCTTACCCCAAACACGGCTATGCACATCCCCTTTAAACAAGCCATAAGATAAAAGACCGTCTACGTAAAAATCAGTGTAATGTTTCACACTAGCATATGCCGTAAATGACCATTTATTAAATGTACTCTTTTGACTTTGTTCCACATTATGAGGTTGTAAGGAAAGTTTTCCATAGGTTCCCATAATCCCAAAAGATGTCGTATTATGTGCACTCTCTACCGTTTTAAGCAAAAGATCTGTTTCTATAGCGTTATAATCAACATGTCCATCGTACCCATATTTAAGTGTAGAAAGATCTGAGACATAACGATAACGTCCACCATAACTCTGAACAGATAAAGCAAAATTCCCTTCAACTTTTAATAATTTACGAGGCATAGACCGCCTAACTTGCAACTGCTTTTGTTGATGACTAATATCCATGAGCCCAACATGAAACAAAGCATTTGGTACCAGAAGGTAAGTGGGAACCTGTGGAACAACCTCCCTGATCTTTAACTCAGAAGGGGGAATAGCAGACACCTCTAAAGCAGGCTGAATATATTTACTTTCAAGGCGGAAATCCCAAAAATCTCCATCTCCTTCAACCAATCTTTGAGAAGTTTGTGCATTTCCAAGAGCAGAAGCTGGACCATAAGCATGAAGATAATATTGGTAAGGCAAACCCTCTAATGCGATATAAGCACGATTTAACTGAAAAGAATCCTCTGCCGCTTTTCCAGAAACCTGAATAAGTGAAATACTATGAGCATTTTCACCGGTTGCTATCTCACCCTGATTTCCTGAAACAAATTGCACATAAACTGTCGTTTTTCCAGAAACATCACCATGTATCAAAAGCCGATCAGTTTTTTTATTATCGAGCAAACCATCACTACTGAGATGTGTATTGAGATAAATATCTGCCCTATCTTGCGCACTATAAACTTCTTTTTCTCCCTTCCCAATATAAAGTGTCTGATACTCCTGAAACATTGGAATCTCAAAAGCAATAAAACTATCAGAAACTTTCACAAATGAAATAGACGAACTTGTACGGTTTGCAACTTGCAAATCTATCCCTTTTCTTTTTGTCAAAAACCATTTTGATCCCCCTGTTAAATAAAGTTCAGCAATAGAATCATCGGCAACACGAGTCCCTCCTATCAATGAAGAGGAATCAGCCAAAATCGCTACAGTCCCCCCCTTTTCAGCTGTTAATAATAAATCACCAAAAATTTTTGTACCTTCTGTTACTCCAATATAACTACGACTTTTATTACTATGAATAGCTGTTCCGTCTGGAACCTCAAAAATTGTCCTTTTCAAAAAGACAAGTCCCTGTTCATACGCATCATTTTCCCCATCCCTCTCAAAATACATACCATGTTTGTTACCGATTGCTTTAATTGTTGAATCTTCAATATTAACCCGTGAAATTAAAATATTTCCTTCCCTGCCATTATTGGATGGTGTGTTAGAATCTTGTCCAACTGTTAAAACATGAACATCCGTAGAAATAATATTCGTATTTTTTACATAAACAGAACCATGATGTTTTACATTGAAAACTGTATGTGTAATTTTTTCATTTGTATTTTCTTTGTCTTCTGTTTTTTGATATTTTGAAGCAATGGTAACACCATCTAAAGTCGCACTACCCCCTCTCCCCACATAAAGCGCAGCAGCATCATTCACATCAATAAATCCACTTTTCATCTGAATACTCGCATCAGCCCTAACGAAAAGAGCACTCTCTTGACCGATACCCAAACCTTCCACTTTAATTTCTGTATCCGTTAACGTAACAGATGCTCCTAGATTCTCTGCATAAGCAGCAATCTGAGAAGCCTCAATTGTTCCACGATTAACCTCAATCATTCCACTATCAGCTTTAAGACCTATTGATACATTTTTAAAAGCTGAATCGCTCAAAACAATTTTGCCCCCTTGTGATACCAAAACACCATAAATATCTTCTATACCTGCAGTAGCTTCAACCTCTACACGCATTGCCTGAATAACTGTATTTGGCTCCTGCACTACTATAGCAGCAGGTAACATGAGAGACCGCCCCTCCCCATTCTTTTCTTTAACAGGTGCCGTGAATTTATATACTTTATCACTAATTGTATGCTTTGAACCATCACTGCATTCATAAGGTAATTTGTTTTTGTCACATGACAGTGATGTATATGAATGAGAATGTGCCTCAATATTTATATTTAACAAAAAAGAAAAAATAGCTGCTGTAAAAACGCACGAATACAAGTGATTGTTAGATACCTTGACTATCATTGTTTTTCAAAACTTTCTTTTTTCAACAAAAAAAAATGCTGGCAAAAAAATAAACCACAAATTAAACACAACAAGAATGAAACAAACAAAATTATTTTATTTTTTATGATAAATTACAGCATTAAATAATATGTTTTGTGTCTTATGTAAAGAAAGAACAAAAAGTTTAAAAATACCATTTAAGATGACAATCCCTTTAAAGAAGGCATCTCAAAAACCGCTGAAAACTGCAATTACAAAGTGCCGAAACACCAATCTTTAAAAAAACGTGAAAAAATGCGAACTTTGAAGAGATACAATATTCAATTTATCTCACCACCGAAAAATTAAAATACAACAAAATGAGAATAACTTTTAAGATTAAACGATTAAAACGTTTTAATAAAACACAGCACAAATAAGATACAGTATACGCAATCTATAACCGCATTATTCCTTCAACCACAACAAAAAAACAAGAAATTGCACACTAATGTATAAGCTAATCTACATAATTTCTATATTAGAAATGCTAAACATCTAACAAAAAAATTTGAATTAATAAATGTAATATTTTAGATCTTTTGATAAAATCTAAATACAGTAAAACACTCACCATTCTGAAATTAAAAAACACCAAAATAAAATTTCATCAAAATCAGCTCTATGAAAGCTATCTGTTGATTATCGTTAAAGCAGATATTTTAGCAAAGCTATTATTTTCCATTCTTTATATTGAATAAATTTCTCTAAACAACAACTCACTATCCACCGCTATCATCATCTGACAACAACATTATTGCTAATCTCGTAGCTGATGAATATAACTACATTGGAGACAAAAGACCGATATTTCTCTCTTCTCCCGTTTAATATTTTTATTCAATTATTGCTTTAAAAATCAACGTTCTACTATTGGCGATCACTTGTGCAAAGCTTTTTTTATTTTCTGGCGCTTTTTATCATTTTCAAAACGTAACATCAAATCTCGCTCTTGTTTTGTCGAATTGGTTACACCAAAAGTATCATTGTCCATAGCCTGCTGATACCCTGCTACCATTAAATTGACTAAAAATGAATCACTTCGCGGCGCTGATGAAAAATAGATTCCCTTTGAATCTTGTAATTTGTACCGATAACCTGCTTTAGTCATGCACTCATAAACTGCTGCAAAATCACTTGCACGCGAATCCATATTTTCAGAAGAAGCGTAGATTGGTTTCCAACCACATTTTGACAGTGCTTGTTGGACCATAGACTTATTGACACCGGGCTTTTCCCATAATTCTAATGTCGATGGGGGAGGTTTGCTAATACACCCAGCAGTGCTTAATAAAATTATAGCACTCAATAATTTCAATGTTTTTTTCATTCCCCCTCCTTCAATATTTACGATAGAAAGACTGATAAGTCTTCTAATATTTGCTCACACGCAAGATGACTCTTGTTAGCATATAGATATTGAAGAAACAATCCCACCCACCCCATGCAAAAACAAGAATGTAAGGATTTTTGATTACAGCAGCCTCAATACTTAAGGTTGACATTCAGGTTGTTCTTTATGCTCTTTACAATGAGGACTATTCAAACGCCTCTCTACACTTCGCTGAGGAATAACTGCATCAGGTTGACAAATTGGAAGATTTTCATATTTCTCACACCACTTCATTCTTCCCAATTTATCTTGAAAACCTGCTTGGATCATACATGCATTCACAGACTCCTCTGCATTGAATTTTTCATCCATACTTATTTCTGTATCAAGACGACCATCAAGATGCTGTATTCCACATTCTAACAGGGCTTTTTTTATCTCAAGCTGATCTGCACCGGATTTTTCCCATGCATCTACAGCTGTTCGAGAAGGCTGCTCTGGGTAACATCCTGCCATAACAAATAAGGTTATCCCGCTTAATAATTTTAAAATCTGCTTCATTTTCCTATCCTTGAGTAATTTTGATATTACGAAACAATCTATAAATTATTATACATGCTGTTTTTTATTTCCAAAACAATGATGAACATTATCAGCCTATATTATTTTTATCTTTCCGAAGATTATGCCATAATTATTATAGCAAAAATACGGTAAAATTATTACTAAAACCATATTCTATCAACGATATGCTTATAATTATTATCAATATTTTGATTACAACCAAAATAGATATTTTATATCATTGCGCCAACAGTTGTTGTCCTCATAAATAATTAGCATTGACATGCTGAATTAAGCCATCCCCGTACGGGCATGAGAAGCATGAAGGTAGGGATTGTTGATCATCACAAACAGCAAAACTTAAGGTTTGCATTCAGGTGCATTTTTATACTGTTTACAATAAGGGCTGTTCAAGCGCTTCTTGACACTGGGCCTAGGGATCACAGCGCCTGGACGACAAATGGGAAGGTTTTCGGCTCTAAAAGTATAACATGGCCCACCCGCTCTTGCTACTTCTTCATCTTTATAGCGAAAACCTGATTGAAGCATGCAAGCATAAATTGTTGCTTTTGCATTGATGCTCTGCTTTCTATTTTCTGGATCAACATCATAAGGTGTTGGCATGCCACATTCTAACAGGGCTTTTCCTATCTCAGTAAAATCTGCTCTTGGCTTTTCCCACGCACTCAAATACCCTCCAGGAGTTTTATTAAACTGACATCCGGCTATACTCAATAGAGTTATCGCACTTAATAATTTTAGAGTTTGTTTCATTTTTTACTCCATGATTTAATTCAAGGCTTTTGTTCTAGATGAGATGTGCCATAAAAACTTTTGGCATTTATAACCCACATCTCCAAGACAGGTATGGGAGCTTATGGGATTTGTAGCCACTCTCAACCATTCTATCAAAACGTTACTGCCAGCAGGGAGTGTCCCGTAGGTATAGCCATTACCGCCAATCCATCGGCTTACAAAGTCATATCTATGCCCATCAAAAAACCTGTTTCATGCGTCTGTGAATGGCTGCTATGATGGTCTGTCATGCCAACAATCGTCATACTTTCTCCCATTACATTGATATCTTGACCGGAAATCAGATGAGAAGCAGAAATCTTGGCTTCTCCTTGTGCGTCTAACACGATGTTGCCCGTCGCCCCAAGGATAGAGGAGACCGTTGTGGTATGCGATTAAGAACTATCGGACGATTTCTCATGCAAAAAGCCACTTGATGACGATTGTTTTTGCTGATCGTAGTGTTCTTGAGCACCTTTTATGGTAGTATTGAATAATTTTGCACCGCAATACAGTTGCGGAGTGCATTTTGTCCGCCTCCACTTGTGATAAAAATTACTCTCGTATCAATATTATAAAAAATAAGTTTGATCCTTGCTATTGTGAGCGCAATAACAATAAGAGTCGTAACACTGTCACACGTTCATTGTTCTCTTTAATTTACTCTTCTATGAGATTTTATTGTGATACCTTGCTGCTCTTTATTAAAGTTTTTGCAAATACAATCATACAATGCCTCTAATGACTTTGTTATCCACTATTTTCTACCAACGCCAATCCTCTTTGAGAAAAAATACATAAAGAACTTTATCTTCGATTCTAAAAGCAATAGTAGTTTTCTAAACAACAAAATTTAAACAACCAATTTTTTAAAGAGCTTAAAGAACAATTCTTACAATAACTTCTCTTGTGGAACAGAACTTCATTAATACGTTTAGAAAAAGATATCTGCCTATAATCTTGTATCTGGTAAAATCTATTTGCACTATTAGGCATTTTTACCTGAAAGACTTATATTGATTGCAGGGCTCACCATCAAAAAATGCCTAATATTTATATGATTTGGTCGTTACCGTAAGCAATGGCTCACAAAACTTCCAAAGCAAAATAATAACGAGCAGATTTTTTCAATCTAGATTGTTCTAACCTTTAGAGAATAACAATCAAACACCTGTTTTCCTGATGACATCAGCTATTTGTTTTGAGCTTTATCTCTATTCACATTTTATTGCTGTTTCTTTTGCTTAAAATTATAAAGTTTAAGTGCATAGAAACAAATAATAAGCCAAGCAATCCAACTAAAACCTATAATTAAAACCGGTCGTGTCTCATCAAAATACCATAACAGAATAAAAATAAAAACCATAAATAAAATAGAAAAAATCGATCCTATTGGCCAAAATGGAATGGGAAATTTTAAACCATTCTGTGCTTCTTTAGGCATCTTAATTCGCATAAAAAATTGTGAAAGTAGAATCATCATCCAAACAAAAACTGTCGCAAATGTTGCCATTGCGGCAATAAGAAAAAAAAGCTTTTCATGGTAAAAATAATTAAGGACAGCACCAAGAAGAAAGATACCGAAGATCATCAAAATAACAAAAACTGGTATACCATTTTTTGATAAATATTGAAACTTTTTTAAAGCATAACCTTCCTGCGATAAACCATGGATCATACGACAAGCACCATACATTCCACTATTCATTGCTGAAATAGCCGCTGTAACAACAACAATATTTAAAATATTTGCTGCATACGAAATCCCAAGATTTTCAAAAATAGATACAAAAGGGCTATCCATAAGACCAATCTCATTCCAAGGATAAAGAGACATTAAAATAGCTAACGTCATGACGTAAAAAAGCAAAATACGAACTGGAGTAGAATTAATTGCCTTTGAAATCGTTTGATGAGGGTTTTGAACTTCCATAACTGCCATGCCAATAATTTCTATGCCACCAAAAGCAAAAACAACAACACTAAAGCAAGCTAAAAAACCAAACCAACCATTGGGAAAAAGTCCACCATTTTTCCATAAATTATGAACAGTAACGGTAGAAAAATTTGCACCTTCACCCCACCCCCAAAAAATAATTGCTATTCCTAAAATAATCATCGCAATGATAGCGATAACTTTAATAGAAGATAGCCAAAACTCTAGTTCACCATAGACTTCTACAGCAGCTAAATTAATACCTGTGATGATTAATGTAATACTCAGTGCCCATACCCAAGGAGCAACATCAGGATACCAAAACCCCATATAAGTCGCAAAAGCTGTAATATCAGCCAAACCAACAAGAATCATCTCAAATACGTATGTCCATCCCGTTAAAAAACCTGCTAATGGTGATATGTAATTTGCCGCATAACGAGCAAAAGAACCAGGTAATGGATTATGAAGTATCATCTCTCCTAGAGCCCGCATAACCATAAAAATAGCTAAACCAGCAATACAATAGGCAATCAAAACACTGGGACCGGCAAGCTTAATTGCCTGTGCAGACCCATAAAAAAGACCTGTTCCAATAGCAGAGCCAAGAGCTAAAAAAATAACTTGGCGCTTACTCATCCCTCTTTTCAGTTTATTTATTGCCATTTCTTTCCTTACTTTTTGAAATGCTGACACTCCACACCACGATAACAGCTTTATGATAAATAAAGCCTCATGTTTCTTTCACAAATATATTTCAAAAAACATTGAAGACCAGCCCGTCAAACACTTTGCTCTAAACAATGAAAAAATACTTTTATTGCGAATTACTCAGCTTTTATAGCCTGCAATTTCGTATTATTTTATTCAAATAAAGTGATAATGAATTTTTTTATAATTGTCATTTAATTCATTTCGTATTCTCTAGTTTTTTACAGAGAAAATTAATCTTAATGTAATCTAAACTTTTAGGCTTCTATTTCCGTGCGCGGAAATAGAAGCCTAAAACTTCATAACAAACGCATTAACTATGCGTACAATTAATTTTTTGTTACTTTAAGAAAACTCTCTTTGAGCCCACAAAGCAAACTTTTTACGCCAATTGAATAGCTCAATCAATGATAATACGAATCTCGCAAGCCTTCAAAAGTATGAGAAATTGTATTTACAACCCATCTTTTAAGGACTCCAACTGTCTTAAAGATAAACTTTCCAATGGAAAAAAAATATGCGCTAAAAATAGAATCTTTGACTGTTGGCCTAATGATAGCATTCTCCTTATCTTCGGGATTTTGCCCTGAGATAGCAATAAAATCTTTGTTTTTCGCTAAAATCAGAGGCTCCTTCTCTTGGTCCACTATTGTAATGAAAACTTCCTCTGGAAAGCCACCTCTCCTACAATTTGCATGAATCTCAAGAATTTGAGAGAAAAAAATAACTGTTATTGATACACATAATCTAGCACTTTTAAACATTTCTTTCTCCTTTTTTATTTAAAATATCAAAAATGAAATATAAAATTCATAAAGTATTAACAAATAAGAAGAATCTACAATAAATTTTTTATTTTTACTTAATATAATACATATATTATAATTTGTACTTATAAAAATATAATATTACAACATATAATTTGTGAATATTATTTAACTTAGATTAAAATTTCTGATAGAAATCAGAAAGTATAGGTACTTTAAATTTATAGTTTCTATAAAATTATGATGCTAAATCAGATACCTATAAAATAATAAAATATCTAGTTGACTATAAATAACATATATATACATAATTCATTAAATAATTCAAATATAGTATTGATCTTCTATATTTTCATATGAGGAAGTTTCAAAATTCAATATCCGCCCTTCATCATTGTCCTTAAAACAAATATTATTGAAAACTTAATGAAGGAAAAATTGTTTCTGGTAAAACAGATAATAAGTGCCCTTCACGCACAAGTATATGTGCTTGATGAAGATCTGGAGCCAGATAGCGATCTTCCTTAAGAGAAGCAACATTTTTGCGTAAACATTCCATAACAGATTGCAAAAAAGTACTTGTTTTTAAAGGTGCACGATATTCAATTCCTTGTGCTGCAACAAGCGTTTCAATGCCAATAAGTGTAAAAAGATTTTCGCTCATTACCAATAACCGACGAGCTCCATGACAAGCCATTGAAACATGATCTTCTTGATTGGCTGAAGTTGGGGTTGAATCAACGGAAGCAGGATGGGCCATTTGCTTATTTTCAGACATTAAAGCTGCCGCTGTTACTTCAGCAATCATAAAACCTGAATTAAGACCCGCATTATGCGCTAAAAAAGCTGGAAGTCCATAAGAAACTGCTGGATCAACCATAAGAGCAATACGCCGTTGAGAAATAGATCCTATTTCACATAAAGCAAGAGCAATCTGATCAGCAGCAAACGCTACAGGTTCAGCATGAAAATTCCCACCTGATACAACTTCACCATTCCTTAAAATCAATGGATTATCTGTAACAGCATTTGCTTCAATAATCAGTGTTTTTGCTGCTGCCAGCAAAATATCAAAACATGCCCCCATGACCTGTGGCTGGCAACGTATACAATAAGGATCTTGTACACGCTCATCACCCCGTAAATGTGCTGCACGAATTTCTGAATCCTCTACAAGCTTTTCTAATGTTTTCGATACGGCAATCTGCCCATAATGTCCTCGTAAAATATGAATATCAGGATGAAATGGCGCCGTTGATCCCATGATGGCATCTGTCGTCAAGGCCCCTGCCAACAATCCACCACACAATGCCCGATAACCTCGAAAAAGACCGGCAAGTGCGAGGGCTGTTGATGTTTGAGTCCCATTAATAAGAGCTAGACCTTCCTTTGCCTCTAAAATAATAGGGGACAATCCCGCTTTCTCTAATGCAACAGCTCCACTCATACGAATATTTTGAAAAAATGCTTCCCCTTCTCCCATCATAACAGCCGCCATGTGAGCAAGTGGAGCTAGATCACCTGAAGCACCAACAGACCCTTTTTCAGGGATGACAGGAATGACGCCCTTTGCAAGCATATTTTCCAGCAAATTTACCAATTCTAGACGAACTCCTGAAGCTCCTCTTCCTAAAGAGATAAGCTTTAAGCTCATTATCAAACGCACAATATTTTCAGCTAAAGGTTCTCCTACCCCACAACAATGGGACAAAATAAGATTTCTCTGTAAAACAGTAACATCGTCCGCATCAATTTTAATGGAAGCCAACTTCCCAAAACCAGTATTAATACCGTACACAGGCTCACTTCCAGCAGCAATTTCAGCAATGCGCAGTGCCCCTTTCTCGATAGCTAAATGCGTGTCATTATGAAGTTTACTCACTTCACCATTAAAATAAATAGCCGCAAGTTCACTAAGCGTCACCTCGCTCGGTTTCAGTATAATAGTCATAATTTACTTTCTTTTTTATCAAAGTATAATGTTTAGCATTATTGATGCTTCTATAAAACAAAAAAACTATAACGACTCTTTAAAGCGAGAATACTTTTTTAAAGGTATTCCTTACAATGGAGTCATTATCCAAAAGTAGAATAGTTGACGATAAATGAAATATTGACAAGCATAACCAAGGTTATAGATTTCAAAAATAGATAACGCATTAATTTATAATTATAATCTAGCATGATTCATATTAAATGAGAGAGCGGAATATCTTAAGACTCTCTCATTCCAAATCTGTGTATGTTGAATCAATCAACACCATTCGCTTGCACGTCATAAGCGAAATTGGCGTATAGATAAAACTGTAAAAAAAAGGACTACTCCTCTTATAAGCCGTGTCAAGAGCTGTCGCAACATTGGGAGATGACAAAGTGTGTGATAGTGCAGGCTTATTCTTTTATGAAGCGTAAAGATGGAGAACTCAATAGATTTATCATTAAGCTATTCCTACTAAACTTATAAAAATCTTAGACAGATAGCTGTCACAATCTATCATGATTGCAAAAATTAAACTCTATAGAAAATTAAAAAACTTATTCAACACATCACAACAGAGAAGAAATTGAGCTTTTTTGCTACTTCTAAAATTGTATTTAAAGCGCCAGATTGAAACCTAAAAAGCACATCTTCAATAAAACCACACAAGACTCGCCCTAACCCGTTATTTAAAATAAAAATAAAAGAAGTTTTCTTATATCAAAAAATTTAATTAACATATTGTTTTTATATTATATCTTTAAAAAAGAGAAATGCTCCATATAACATATTTATATTTTACTTTTTTGTTATATTGAATCTGAATTTAGAGATAATTTCAAAATGAGTTGTTTTTTAAAGGTGCTTCCAAGCCATTACCTTTTTTACTACAAATTTCTGATTATGATAATTTTTATACTTTTTCAGTTGTTTTTGTCAAAATTTATTAAAAACACTCTCATTTAATAATAAAAAACAATCATAAAAACAAAGAATTATCAAATATTTCTATTCAATCTACCTCTTCTTATTTTATAAAATAATCTGTTGTTAAACTGCAGTAAAGAAAGCGCTTCAATACTATAATGCAGTGCATAAATTTTCTATTTAAACTCTCTCATATCAAGTGAACAATGAAAATCAGACGTAATAAGATGTCAACGTGAATGCTGAAGAAAAAAACCGTCCCCCTCAAAATCTGCCTTAATAAGGCGTTAATTTCCTGAATACCGCCTACTCTGATGTGCTAAAAGAGCAAAAGTAATCATCGATATCAGATTATCCCGCATACATATAGAGCTCACTTCGATACAAAAGCTCCAAATTGCCTTGCACTTCATATTTCTTTATCAATGAGACCAATTGCCGCAAATATTCTTCCCCATAGCAAGCAATAGCGCGTTGCGCTTGCGTTGAAGAGCGGCTCATTCCAATAAAAGCTTCAGATGGGATCATCATCGTCCAATTATGCGTATGAAAAAAAATCTTTTCTGGATCTACCCCAAAGCCATCACTCATTTCCTGTAAAAAATCAAAATTACGATAATAACGGGAATAGTTCGGACTCATTTTTTCTAACAATGTCTCATAAGCCTCTAGAAATTCGCTATGCTTGAAATCGCGATTATTTTGAATAACCGCCATGACACCATTGACTCGAAGTTGATCTGAAACAGAACAAAGCAACTTGGGACGATCCATCCACTGAAACGCTTGCGCTGCAATGACAAGATCAACCTCGCCAATTTGAGGCAATAGGTCTTCGGCACGGCCCTGATACCACTGCACCGTAGGAAATTTTTTTCGCCCCTGCTTAATCATATCTGCCGATACATCGATAGCATGATATTGGTGCTCATTTCCTAAAAATTTAACAATTCCCTCTAATGCGATGCCTGTCCCAGCACCCACATCCACAATGGACAAATGCTTTTTGTTCTTAAAAGAATGGAGCATGGTTTTAAATAAAGTGAGGGGGTAGCGAGGACGATAACGATCATAATCATTAGCCAATCCATCAAACTTTTCACTTTGCCGTTGAACACCTTCTATCACAGGATTTTCCGCCTCCTTCACAATTACTACCATACATAGTTAAAAAGCTTTTTTTGTCCAATCTATTAAACATAACTTCTAAAGGAGTGAAAATAAGAACTGCCCTTACCTTCTATCTTTCCATAAGATTGATACTTACATTTTTCCCTTTTCCAATTGTGATCTGCACGTTGTGAAACACAAAAATACTACGAAAATAATATAATTTTCTGTAATAATAATTGATATAAATATTATTGAACTTTTATAAGATGACATCTATATTACCCGTATTATTTTAATATCAACGAGTCACTTAAGCGTGCCTAAAACGCATAGAGATGTCGATTTATTGATAAATATGCCTGTTTATAAAATTCAAAATACTTTCCACCAAGAAGATAAACCCTATATAATACATAAAATATCTGTGGAGACATCTTTATGTTAAATGTACAAACTTCTTCAATTTCAATGTTTAAAATATTAAAACAATTTTCAATCGTGATTTTTTTGGCATGGTTAGTGCCATTTTTAAGTGGGTGCGGATTTAATACGATACCAACAAATGAAGAAAAAGCACATGCAGCATGGAGTGAAGTGCTCAATCAATATCAACGTCGTACAGATCTCATCCCCAATCTTGTAGAAACAGTTAAAGCTTACGCAGCTCATGAACAAAGCGTTTTCACAAATGTAATTGAAGCACGTGCTAAAGCAACGCAAGTCAACATTAATGCAGATATGTTGAATAATCCAGAAGTTATGCAGCAATATCTCAAAAATCAAGCAAATTTATCAAGTGCACTTTCGCGGCTTATGGCTGTTGTTGAAAACTATCCGGATCTTAAAGCAAACCAGAACTTTCTTGCTCTTCAATCACAACTAGAAGGAACAGAAAACCGTATTTCCGTTGCGCGCCGCGATTATATTGAAACAGTACGTGCCTACAATACTGCACTCAAAACAATGCCGACGATGATTTGGGCAAAATTATGGTTTCGTGATGCTAAACCTATGCCAACTTTTACCATCGATACTGATAGCCAACAAACACCAAAGGTTAATTTTAATTAATGAAATCATTTCGATACTCTTTGCAACGTATTGTATTTCCACAATTATGGGCTTTTATCTGCTCTCTGTATTTAGTTGCTGCATTGGGAAGTATCGCTTGTTCGCAAATAAAATTTCCTCATTTAACAGGCTATGTTAATGATGTGGCTCATTTGCTCGATAATGCAACCAAGGAAGACTTGACAAAAAAACTGGCAGCACTCGAAGAGAAAACGGGAGATCAAATTGTTCTTGTGACACTCCCTACTCTTTCGGGCAATGATATAGAAACATACAGCAATTCTCTTTTTCGTACATGGGGATTAGGCCAAAAGAAGATCAATAATGGTGTATTACTGGTCATTGCACCGAATGAACGCACAGCACGTATCGAAGTAGGATATGGTTTGGAAGGAGAGCTAACAGACGCTCTTTCCTCTGTCATTATTAATAGCTTCATGATTCCTAATTTTCGCGAAGGAAATTATCAAAAAGGAATTGCTGAAGCAGTTGATGCAATTATCAAAGTTATTACAGAAAGTAATTCTGATTTTACTTTTCGTATCAAAGAAAAAGCTAAAATCGTTGAAGAACAACGTAAACAAGCTGAAAAAGAAGAAATGGTAATCAATGCAATTATGTTTTTAGCCTTTTTTATAATGTTTGGTCTCCCTATTCTTGCAATGATTTTTGGTAAAAAAGTGGGTCCACAAAAGTATCTCTGGCTGGGGATCATCTTCACACCTTGGTTTCTTAACTTAAGTGCCGGTGGCAGATATCCTGGTGGAAGGTTCGGTGGTCCTCGAGGTGGAGGGGGCTTTAGGGGTGGTGGTGGATCATCAGGTGGAGGCGGTGCAACAGGAAGATGGTAAAAGGAGCGTGGATTTTTAAGCGTAGTAAATCTTCTTAAGATAAAATTTATGAACGTATTCTCTTTTATTCAACAATTCTATACCTTACTCTGTAATCACTTTTATTGATTACAATATAAACTCAAACATCAAGATAAGTATTACCAATGACATTTGAATTGAAACATACGGATCGTAATCACTTATCACATCATTTTAATGCAATTCTAGGAAATCCACCCGTTGAATGGAAGATAAGTGATCATCTAGTTGAGTATCCTGAAGCTCTGCGTTATATGCAAGAACGTGTAGAAAAAATTCTTGCAAAAACCGCGCATGAACAAGTTTGGCTTCTTGAACACCCTTCCCTTTATACAGCGGGGACGAGTGCAAATAAAAAAGATCTTTTGGCGCCTAATTTATTCCCTGTTTATGAAGCAGGACGTGGAGGTGAATTTACATATCACGGTCCAGGACAGCGTATTGCTTATATCATGCTTGATCTTAAACGCCGAAAACAAGACATTCGTGCTTTCATTAGTGCATTAGAAGAATGGATCATACAGATGCTTGCAAACTTTAATATTAAAGGCGAACGCAGAGAAGATCGCGTTGGTGTCTGGGTTAAACAATCTCATTGCCCATCAAAACAAAATGATCTTTCTTCCGAAGATAAAATTGCAGCTATTGGCATTCGAGTGCGAAAATGGATAAGTTTTCATGGAGTTTCTATCAATGTTAATCCTAATTTAGCCCATTATTCAGGAATTGTTCCTTGTGGAATTACAAACCACGGTGTAACAAGCTTTCTTGATCTAGGTTGCCCTGTAGCAATGCATGATATTGATATTGCTCTCAAACACGCTTTTGAACAAATTTTTGGTCCAACAATTGATGTTTTCTAAGTGCATTGATTTTTAAATAAAAAACAGGCATAAAATTATTTTAATAAACATTTTATTTTATGAGGTAGATAGTTAAACGCTATGAGCGATAACAAAAAGGATCTTTTTAGTGTTTTAAATAAAGCCCAATCTCGGGTAAATACAAAAGAAAACACTCTGCAGCCTCCAATGAAATCAAAAGCGATGATTTCAAGAAAAAGTGCAAAAGATACGCAAGAAGATGACTATAATGCCCTCTCTATTCGAGTTCTTGAGGGTTTAGAGCCCGTGCGTTTACGCCCTGGAATGTATATTGGTGGAACAGACAGTAAAGCGCTTCATCATTTATTTGCCGAAATTATTGATAACGCGATGGATGAAGCTGTTGCGGGTTATGCAGATTCTATTGAGGTCTCATTAGATAGGAACGGTTATATAACCGTTACAGATAATGGACGCGGTATTCCTGTCGAAAATCATCCTCAAATGCCTGAGAAATCTACTCTTGAAGTTATTATGACACAACTCCACTCCGGGGGAAAATTTGATGGAAAGGCTTATCAAACTGCAGGTGGACTTCATGGAGTAGGAATTTCTGTCGTCAATGCTCTTTCTGATGATATGGAAGTTGAAGTTGCACGAGAACGAAAACTGTACCGCCAACGTTTCTCACGCGGAATTCCTCAATCTGGATTGGAAGATCTGGGAGATGTTTATAATCGTCGTGGTACGCGCGTTCGTTTTCATCCTGATCATGAAATTTTTGGTGAAAAAGCAGCTTTTGATCCAGAAAAAATCTATAAGATGACATGCTCCAAAGCCTATCTTTTTGGTGGCGTAAAAATTCGCTGGACTTGTGATCCCGTCATACTTGAAGGCGTAAAAAATATTCCTGAAAAAGCTGTTTTTCATTTTCCCAATGGACTTAAAGACTATTTACTTGCGTCACTAAAAGATGAATATCGAGTAACGTCAGAAATTTTTTCTGGCAAAACACAACACAATAATGGCCATGGCTCCGTTGAATGGGCTATCGCTTGGCATGGTGGTGATTCTTGTGTGCAATCTTACTGCAATACGATTCCTACAGGAGAAGGCGGAACGCACGAAATAGGATTACGTCAAGCTCTTTTGCGTGGATTGAAATCCTACGCTGAGTTAATAGGAAACAAGCGCGCAGCGATTATTACGTCTGACGATATTATGATTTCAACAGCCGCAATACTTTCAGTCTTTATCAGTAACCCTGAATTTGTTGGACAAACAAAAGATCGATTAGCAACCATTGAAGCACAGCGTATCGTTGAGAATGCAATCCGCGATCCTTTTGATCATTGGTTAGCAAATTCCCCGCAAGAAGCAACAAAACTTCTCGATTGGGTTATTGAACGTGCTGAAGAACGTGTTAGACGACGCCAAGATAGAGAAATAAGTCGAAAAACTGCTGTCCGCAAATTACGTCTGCCCGGTAAACTTGCAGATTGTAGCCAGAACCATGCTGTGGGTGCTGAACTATTCATTGTTGAAGGGGATTCTGCAGGAGGATCTGCTAAACAAGCAAGAAATAGAGCAAACCAAGCAATTTTACCTCTTCGTGGTAAAATCTTAAATGTCGCCAGTGCTGCACATGAAAAAATGAACTCAAGCCAAACAATTAGCGATCTTATCCTTGCTCTTGGATGTGGAACACGCTCCAAGTATCGTGAAAAAGATCTCAGATATGAACGTATTATCATCATGACAGATGCTGATGTTGATGGTGCTCATATTGCGTCACTGCTCATTACCTTCTTCTTTCAAGAAATGCCTGACCTTATTCATCAGGGACATTTATATCTCGCCGTCCCTCCCCTTTATAGAATATCGCAAGGAGGAAAAGTTGCTTATGCTCGTGACGACATTCATAAGGATGAATTGCTCAAAACTGAATTTACTGGAAAAGCTAAAATCGAAATCGGGCGTTTTAAAGGGCTGGGTGAAATGCGCGCAGAACAACTTAAAGAAACGACTATGCATCCTCAAAAACGTACATTGCTTCGTGTTTCTATTGATGCCGTGGAAATGCAAGAAACGAAAAAGACTGTAGAAAGTCTCATGGGAACAAAACCAGAAGCACGATTTCGTTTCATACAAGAAAATTCTACTTTTGCTTCTAATCTAGACATCTAATGTAAAAAATATCCCTTTCAAACCACTGCGGCTGCGTCAATCACGCGCAGCTGCGGATTGATCGTTCCATTCCAATAATTCAAACTAAGATGACCAGCTAAATGAATCATTTCACCAATATTTTCAAAAAGAAAATCACCAAGCGATGTCCCTACAGCACGAAAAGCAATTCCTTGCAGTTTTTTTCCTTCAACATTAGATACAATGAGGCGAAGATGTCCTTTACCAACTTCAGATAGATTCACCAGTCGATGAGAGGGAAGAACAAAAACAGGTGTTGCATTCCCTGCCCCAAATGGCCCTGCTTTTTCAAGCAATTCAAACAGCGTTTCATTAACACCAGAAGCAGAAAGAGAACCATCTATACTAAGAGATTTTTTTGCACGCAACTGTGAAACCATTAAAGAAACTTTTTCTTCTAGCCATTTTCGAAAAATTTCAATTTTTGTTGATTGAATTGTAATTCCTGCTGCCATACTATGTCCCCCTCCTTTTTCTAATAAATTTAATGTAACAGCTTCACGAACGAGTGCTCCTAAATCTATACCATTAATTGAGCGTCCCGACCCTACGCCATTTCCATCTTCTTTCAAAGCAATAGCAAAAACAGGACAAAAAAAACGCTCTTTGAGACGGGAAGCAAGAATACCAATAATTCCCGGATGCCATTCTTTATGTGAAATTACAAGCGATAATGGTATTTCTTGATCTTGATAAAGAGAAGTAATGTAAGATTCCGCTTGTGCTAATTGAATGTTCTCCATTTCTTGGCGTTCTTGATTAAGCCGATCTAATTGTTCTGCTATTCTGTCCGCTTCATCTTTATTCTCACAGCTAAGTAAACGTGCTCCCAAAGCTTGATCACCAATGCGCCCTCCTGCATTAATTCTAGGACCTAACAAAAAACCTAAGTGAAAACTATTAAGCGGCTCCCCTATTCGTGCAACCTTTGTTAAAGCTGTTATTCCTAGATTATGCATAGAACGAGCAACTTGAAGCCCTTTTATCACAAAAGCACGGTTAACCCCCTGTAATGGAACGACATCACATATGGTTGCCAATGCAACAAGATCAAGCATACTTAAAAGATCAGGCAGCTGCCCTTGGAATTGTTTTTTCCGCAGCAAATGATGAACCCAAGCTAACGTAACAAAAACAACGCCAGCTGCACATAAATGCCCCTGTTTAGAAAAATCATCAGGGCGATTAGGATTGACAAGAGCAACGGCTTCTTGATGAATCTCTGACATTTGATGATGATCTAAAATCACAACATCAGCACCAGCAAGCCTCGCTGCTTTTACGGCATCAGGACTGTTTGCGCCACAATCAACAGTGATAATTAACCGAGCGCCTTCTTGCACAAGCATCCTCATTGCTTGTTCATTCGGACCATAGCCTTCAACAATACGATCAGGAATATAAATTTTGACTTCAATACCAAAATAACGAAAAAAACGCGCTATGAGTGCCGATGAACAAGCACCATCAACATCATAATCACCAAAAACAGCAACCTGTTCTTGATTGAGAAGAGCCTTAACAATACGCTCTGCAGCGCATTGCATATCCCTAAAACTTTCTGGATCAGGCATAAGCGTACGTAATGTTGGATTAATAAAAGCAACAGCCTCAGCTTCATCCACATCTCTTGCTGAAAGTACTCGAGCTAACTGATCTGGAAAGCCAAATTTTTGAGAAATAGCGCGCGCATTATTTATCCCTTGAACATCAAGGGCATCTAACCAAGCTTGACCACAAGCAGAAGATTCAACATTGAGAAAATAACGAGACCACTGCATTATTTCTTATTTTATAATGAAGAACAATAAAATACAATCATGCGTTAAAGATAAAATAGTTTTTTGCAACATTCATTTTAAGTTTAAATGGTCTACAAACTTCTTTTAATGGGGTATTATAATACCTTTCTCATAACATGTTGTTTTATAAAGTTTTTATTTTCTCTTGACGTCAATCAAAAGACATTATATCAGAGCAAGTAGTATGCGTTAAATATTTCGCTATGGTAACAATTTTCAACGCAAAACAGTAAAAATTCCCTTATATTAAAAGGGTTCTAATAAAGGATACTTCTATGGCAACTTTTTCACAAAAGCCAACTGAAGTGGTGAAAAAATGGGTTATTATTGACGCAGAAAACCTTGTTTTGGGTCGTCTTGCCACATTTGTTGCTAACCGCTTACGTGGCAAACATAAAGCTACATTTACTCCACATGTTGATGATGGTGACAACGTTATTGTCATTAATGCAGATAAAATAGCTCTCACTGGCAAAAAATATACGGATAAAAAATATTATTGGCATACCGGCTATATTGGTGGAATCAAACAACGTACAGCACGTCAACTTCTTGAGGGACGTTTTCCCGAACGCGTTATTGAAAAAGCAGTAGAGCGCATGATTCCTCGAGGGCCTCTTGGTCGCCGTCAATTGAAGAATCTACGTGTTTACGCTGGAAGCCAACATCCACATGAAGCACAACAGCCTGAATCTCTTGACGTTGGTGCTTTAAACCGCAAAAACAAAAGGATTGCTTGATTATGGCTGAAATTAATTCTCTTTCTGAGCTTAGCATAGTAACAAGTATTACAGAAACACATGAAAATGTTGTTCCTGTCCACGTGCAAAAGCTTGATTCACAAGGACGTGCTTATGCAACAGGAAAGCGTAAAGACGCTGTTGCACGCGTATGGATTAAACCAGGTTCTGGAAAAATCACAATCAACAATAAGGAATTTGACAAATATTTTGCTCGTCCTGTTCTTAGAATGATTCTTCGTCAACCAATTGTTGCAACAAATAGGGATACCCAGTTTGATATTATTGCAACCGTTGCAGGCGGTGGTCTTTCCGGACAAGCCGGTGCAGTGCGCCATGGCATTTCCAAAGCTTTAACCTATTATGAACCAGAACTTCGCTCAATCTTGAAAAAAGGTGGTTTTCTTACCCGTGATAGCCGCGTTGTTGAACGTAAAAAATACGGTAAAGCAAAAGCACGTCGTTCTTTCCAATTCTCAAAGCGTTAATTTCAATTTTTGTACAATGCATAAAGCCTCGGACAAAACCGAGGCTTTTTCCCCTACTAAAACAGACTTTTAGATGAATGTAGGAACAAATCTATACCGATTAGAAAAAACAAAAATGCAAAACAACCTCCTCTCTTAAGATAAAAGGCAAGAAAATAAACCGAAAAATCTCGAAACTTCAGTTTCAATTTTTAAAATCTGTTTTACTAACTTGAATATATCCACGTGCTAAAGCAGAAAAATATTTGCACGAAAACTTTAGCAATTTTATAAGCTTTTCAATATTTTTTTCTATCATCACTTAACAAGCTTTAGTCCACAAAATGTTTTACCATTGTGATAAAATGAGGAACAGAAATAGGCTTTGACATATATTCTTCACATCCACTGGCACGAATTCGCTCCTCATCGCCTTTCATAGCAAAAGCTGTTACAGCAACAACAGGGATTGATCGAAGTTCTTCATCTTCTTTTAATTGTTTAATAACATCTATTCCAGAGACCTCTGGCAACTGGATATCCACAAGGATAAGAGATGGCATTGATGAACGCGCCAAATCTAATGCCATAAGACCATTACGCGTTTCAACAGTTTCATAACCACTCGCTTCTACAAGATCACGGAATAACTTCATATTAAGCTCATTATCTTCCACGATCATGACTTTTTTTGACATTCGTATAACTCCACCCTTCTCAAATAAAATAGAGAAATAGAAATGAATCCACATTCTCTTTGCTTAAGATAAAATGATAAAATGAATTGTAAACCACAAAGAGATTAAAAGATTCCAATAAAAGCATTTTTTACAAATATTTGTAAGACGCATCGCTATACTTATTCAGTTCATCAGTATAAAATCCACAATAACCATAAGTATTGTATTACCCTATATTTTTGAGTGAATACGCACCGTTTATGAATATCTCAATTCCAGCATATGCATTTTCATCATAGAAAAATATCAAATACAAACTTAGCTCAAATGCGTATTTTGAAGAGAAAAAATTTAATTAACTTTAAAAAGCAGCTGATTATTTAAATTTAATGTCCCCTATACTGCCATCCCCCAACAATATCTTAATGATATTAAAGGATAAATTTACCATATTATTAAAAGTAAAAAATAAATAAACCGTGATTAAACATCACGGTTTATTTAATATAAAATATTCAACAACAGAATAATTCAAAGTTCATCAAGGAATTATCTTTTAATTCAAAGCCCATGCACTATAAGCAAAAGCATCGAATGCTCTTCCACCTGTCTCTCTGTTAGGACTCGGCGGTTTTCTAGTAAAGAAATATACAAGATATGCGATTAAACCAAAAATCGCTGCCTCCATCCCCATTAAACCCGCGACTTTTTGGACATTTTTCTCAGCCCCTTGTCCTCCAAACTGGCTAATAATCATATCAACAGCTTTAATAACTCTATTTTCCTGTGTCATTACAGAAATGAAACCAGCATTTTGAAATCTATCATTTAAAGAATCAGCATTGGCTCCTAAAACCTGTGAAAAGAAAATAGCTACTGCAACAAAACATACTATACAATGCTTGAATATTTTCATCATAAACACCTATTACAATATTTAATAAAATAAATTTTCTTTACCGCCCCCTCTAAATAGAAAACATTACATCATCTATCGATAAAGTATATTTATCTTCTAATAACAAAAAATATAATACAAAATTTAATTAACAGTTTTATTTTAATTGTTAATTTTATATTATATTACATTTACAATATATCCGTTACATGTTTATTTTAATATTGTCAATTATTTTATTCGTGTTTTAATAATGTATAATTTAATGGCAAAAATGTATTAAAATAAAATTATTTTATTGTTTTTATTATAATTTTATCTTTATTATCATAAATATTATTAGATATTATAACATAAAAATATCAATATATTGTTTTTTTAGTTACACGTAATGTTTTTTATTTTTTGTATAATATAGTAAGATAAATATTTTTAAAATTTACAAAAAACAAAAAAATATTTTATTGAAATATTCTGTTAAAATAATTTTTTCTTAGTATAGATTGAGAAGAAATAGTTTTCCCAGCAAAAATTAGCGTAAGTATCAACTTAGCTCTTTGATTGAAAAAGCTAAATTAAGTAAGATAAGGGATAACTTTGGTGAACGCGCCAAATCTAATGCCATAAGGCCATTACACATTTCAAAGATTTCACAGCCATTCGTTTCTACAAGAACGTGGAATAATTTTAATAAAGTTCATTGTCTTTCAAGATTCTAACTTTCTAACATTAATATAATTCTACGACTTAGAGAAATAGAAATAAATACACATTCTTTCTAACCAAGATAAAATGATTAAAAATTTTAAACCTCAAAAAGACTATATTATGTACAATAAAGTATTTCTGTAATAATATTAAAAAAAGAGTACAGCCTAAAAACTTAAAGCTTAATGGGCATATTAATAAATATAAAAATAGCTAAACCGTGATTAGAAATCACGGTTTATTAATTATAAAAGATTCAAAAACAGAATAATTTAAAATTCATCAAATCAACATTTTTAATTAAGAGCCCATGCACTTCGAGTAAAAGCAGTGAATGCTTTTTCACCTGCGCTTTTTCTAGGATCCGGTGGCTTTCTAGTAAAGAAATATACAAGAAATGCGATTAAACCAAAAATCGCTGGCTCCATTCCTATCAAACCAGCCACCTTTTGGACATCTTTTTCTCTGCTTTGTTCTGAAAATTGACTAATAATCTCCTTAACAGATTTAATAACTCTATTCTCTTGTTTCATTACAGAAATAAAATCAGCGTTTTGAGATCTACCATTTAAAGAATCGGCATTGGCTCCTAAAACTTGTGAAAAGAAAATAGCGACTGCAACAACACATGATATACAATGCTTAAATATTCTCATTATAATAACCTATTACAATATTTAATAAAACCTTACTCTCTAAACAGAAAACATCACATCATCTACCGATGATTCATATTTTCCTACTGAGAAGAGAATGATAATATAATACAAAAATAGTTATCATTTTGTATTATATTTTTATTCTTTCCATATTTAATTTGTTTTGTCAATTATTCTATTTTTGTTTTTAAGCTGACTGATTAGATGATAAAATTTTATTACAATAATATGATTATATTATTGTTTAAATTGTATTTTTTCTTCAAAACGATTGATTTTTTTAATCACAACATTTTTAAATCACAACATAAAAAAATATTACTAAATTGTCTTTTTTATTACACATAATGGATTTTTTATATTGGTAGCATACAGTAAGCTAATTTTTTTCTTATTGTATGTTGAGAGGCAATAGCTAACCGAGTAAAAATTTAGCGTAAACAAAAATTTCGCTCTTTGATTAGAAAAGCTAAACGAGATAAGATAAGAGATAATATTGATGAAATCGCCAACTTTAATCCATAAAGCCATTAAACATTTCAACGATTTTACGACAATTCGTTTCTACAGAATCGCAGAATAACTTCAGTTTAAGCTCATTATCTTCCACGATCATTACTTTTTGATATTAATAGTGCTCCACCCATTCAAAATAAAATAGAGAAATAGATAATGAATACAAATTCTCTCTCTAACCAAGGTTAAAAAGATAAAAAATGTAAACTATAAAGAAACAAAATAACACCTAATAAAAGCATTTTTGCAAATATTTGTAATGCTCAGCATTATGTTTTTCAGTTTATCAAAATGAACTCCACAATAATCGTAAAATTATATTATTCTATATTTTTGAATCGATATGTAAAATTCATAGGTATCTAATGAATAACAATAAACTCACAAGTATTTTCATCGTAGTAAAGCTATCAATCACAAAAATTAATTCAAATACACATTTTGAAGAGAAAAAACTTACGTAACTTTGATATGCATAGATTTTTTTATCTGTAAGCAATCGGTAGTTTATATACCCAATTAAAAATTTATTCTTGTGATCTTATATTGTCTCAAACGCTTTTGTTATACATCAATACGAGCGATGCAATAACAAATCAAAATAGAACTTACTTATGTAATTTTAAACAAAACTTTAAAATGGACCACACATGTTGTTAATGCATTGTTAAATGCAAAAACAATCACAAAACTGGAAAATAAAAAACTCATTATAAATGCTAATAACTTAACAGAATTTATTTTTTTGCTTTATATAATTTTTCAAAAAATTTGGTAAGAAAATATGAGTGATACGCGAAAAAGTTCTCAATCTTTTCAATCTCTATATCAAAAATCACATTATTTTCATCACTGATAATCAAAAACATATGATCGTTATCAGTTATTTTACAACATCAAATTAAAGCATTATTTTTGTTTATTGAAAAAGAAGCTGTCTGGATTTCTCTTTATTTTTTTGGACAAATTTAAAAACATAACTTTATTAATAACATATCTCATAATCTCTATAGAAAGATACTTAAATAAAGAATACTATAAAAAATAAAATGAATATTATTGATGATTTTTTATAATATCAGTTTTAATATGCGCTTTAGAAGCATAATATAATTTTAATAAATTTATTAATAATATTAATAGTACTTAAAGTATCTATAACACTTAAAATTTATGAACTAAAATATATAGAATTATAAATAATATACCATTAAAAGATATTCTAACAATATTTCTTAGACATATTTTTCATTAACATATCTACAAAATTATTATGATTTTAGAGATATATTGCAGATATTCTATAAATTACCGTACACAATTATAAAAATGATGCACAACTCTAAAAGCCCCCTACTAGAGCACCATTTATAGTGCTGCCTACTGCTTCTCTTAGTATAGCTCCCTCCACAGCAGCAGCTACGATTAACAGGAACTATACCATCTATTTTCTATTGCAACTGCACCCGCTATACTTACGATTCCTCCAAGCACAGCACCTCCAACTGTCCCAACAGGCGCCACTATCATTGCTCCTGTTTGTCCTGTAGATTTTATTGTATCCCAATAATAACCCGAAGGACGGCATGAATTACCTGAAGCGCGTGATGAGCTTGAACTCTCCTTTTTCTTTTATAGAAAAACGCATCATATCGATACAATTAAATTTGATTATTACGCGTTTTAGACAATTGTCAAACCTAATTTTAAATTAAAATAAAATAAAAACACCGTACAAAAAAATAATATTCGCAAATACTATTAAAATATAACACATTAATTTTTCTTTTTCTTAACAAAATCATAAATTAAAATGAGTTTGCATAAGAAAAATTAAGAACCTTCTCTTGATTTACTCGCACAACAAAGAAATATATTTATTACGTTATTGAAATTAATCTTATTGCTATCGTTTTACATCTACTTTACTTGGTGAATACTTTTATTTCAAGCAATTATTAACTTAATTTTGCCTACTCAGCATGCTGAAAATCTCTATGTGATCGTTGTCTTGATAATTGCTATCATGTTGTTTAGCACAGCTCTTAGCTTTCTATCGGGCAACTTAAAAGCTTTATTCTATCAATTTTCTTATTGTTTACGCAAAAACTCATCCACGTAATAATATACTGAATGCACCAACAAAATCCGCACGAATAACCACATTCTACGCATATAAAAATTACCCACTTTGACAATTTTTTAGCACTATAACCGAAAAAGAACACATCTGGCTCGTATTATGAATGATACTAAATTGTATGCCATCTTACCATTGGCTTTTGTCATCAAGCTGCCATCTAAAATCGAACAGTTTAAACCTCTGATTTCTATTTCACGCTCCTTGCCAGTAACTGTGGGAATGCGGCCTATATTATTGTTCAATCTTATCTAACAATAAAAAAATCCTCATGTGAAAATTCTACATGCCTTATATCGCCAGAATAAATAACGATAATTTATGGTACAATAGAATTATTCACTCAATTTTTTTTATTTTTATAATCATGCTGACTTTCATTTCATCCCCCTAATCCATTAAATTTACGCATTGTTTTCTTATAACTTATGAAAGTCATGACCATGGAAAGAAAAGCGCTCAACAGAACATATCCAATATTCCATTCGCCTTTACCAAGCAACAATGACACAGGCAAGGAAGCAGAAAAAGCCATGGGAAGCATAAACAAAAGCCATTTTACGATGCTTAAAGGATAAATTCCTATTGGCACAAATGAAAGCTCGTAAATCATTTCATGAAAATATTCGACAGGCATCTTACGGCTAATAATAAATGTTACAAAATTAAACATCATGAAAAAACAAATATTGACAATAAAAACACAAAATATTGCAACAATAAAAGAGATCCATCTTAGCTTAAGATCGGATATATTCGGTAATGATACAAATAAATAGGCACTAACATAAAGAACAAAGAGCTTGATCAGATTAAGAGGTTTACACCAACCAAATAACATCAACAACCAGATTGAAACGGGCTTTATCAAGTATGGTTCAATTTTACCATCCGCTACTTTTTCAAAAAACGTTTCAATAGAATTAGTAAAAATATTCAAAATATTCCAAGTAAAACAAAGACAACAAAGATAAAATGGATTTCATCTCTGCTATAGTTACCGATCTTTCCTGAAAAAGAAGATATTCTATCAATAAATATGAATTGAATAAAATAATAGCATAGAGAAAGAATAAACTCCTCAGCCAAATTCTTACCATAAACAATCTGTCGGCGGATATTCAAACTGATAAAATGAAGGATTATTTTCATCTCAACCACCCGCTCCATTATATGCTTTCATCCCTTTATTCCAAGCAATATAAATTAAGAATAAAAAACACAAAATATAAGTAAAACTTCCGAAAATAAACTGCTGAAACAACGCTAAATTTTGCGTCGCGAAAAACTCGGCAGGAGCTGATATCATGAAACGATAAGGATTAAATTGCATAAGCGGAATAAGCCACACCGGCCAAAAAGATGGTGGTAAAAGAACACCCCCAAGAAGCGTTGAACTGAGAATACTGAAAGAGAGTAATATATTGTACTCAATCACCCAAAAGCTTAATAAGGCAATTCCAAAAGAGAGTAAAAAACAAAGCAATTGTGATAGAATAACAACCAGAAAAAAGAACAGAAAAGCGATGACCAATCCCAGAATATTTTCATAGGATAAAACAAGCTTAACAACAAAAAGAGCCAATAACGGGATGCTATATAATACACTCTCCCCTAAAAAAGTAAAAAGCATTTGTGTCATATAACTAAAGGGCTTTGTAAGATATACTTCTAATTGACCTTCTTTAACATGATGAGAGAAAAACTTAATCACATTATAACCATTATTTAAGCGACCTAGGACTAAAGCAAAAGCATAATAATACATCATATCATAAAAGCTAAAGCCATTGATGGTGTTGCCCGTATCAGAGAAAAGTGCATTCCATAATAGCAGTTGAATAACAAATGGCGAAAGTGTCCCAATGATAATATCGGTAAAAAACATTGCTCTATCACTTAGAACAGTGAGTAATCCATTCTTGGCAAAAAGAAACATACCAAAGCAGTGGTTAGATAAATTCTTTAAATTTAACACGGAGCATCTCTTCAAGCGAGGGAGTGGATACAGAGAACGTACAGTTCAATTCGGTTGTAATTTCGCGTACAAAACGCGCAAAATCCTCACGGGGCAGCGAAACCTCCAGCGAGCATTCTTCAGCGTTAAAGTGCTTATCTTTTAAAGGAGTAGATAATTTCAACGCAATCTCATCAATTTTTTCTACAACAGCTGAAGGTGCAGCCATGTGTTCACAAAAAAGTGTCATTCTCACCAAAGAAGGAATGACATTTTTAAGCGCATGAAGATTACCATGAAACTGTTTCTTTCCTTTATGCAAAAGAATAATATCATCGACGTATCCATCAATATCTCCCATATCATGACTTGTAATGATATACCCAGTGCCACGCTCCTTTTTCAGTTTTTTAAGAAGCTCCCTGATTTCATGCTTAGATGTAATATCAAGACCAATACTTGGCTCATCGAGAAACAACAGTTTAGGTCTAAAGGAGAGATTAAATGCCAATTCACTTTTCACTCTCTCACCCAGACTAAGCATCCGCACTGGCTTATCCATAATATGCTCAAGACCCAGCAACTCAGCGATCTCTTTAAGATCACGGGTAAAAGAGGCGCATTCAAGACCATATAATGGTTGAACCATATCCAGACTGTAGCGTAAGGGCAAATCCCACCATAAACAATTCTTGTGACCAAAGACCACACCCAAAGACTTGAACAGATTTTTCTTCGCTTTATAAGGATCAACACCAAGGACTTTAACACATCCCTCATCAGCGTATTGTATACCAGAAAGTATTTTAATCAGTGTCGATTTACCCGCTCCGTTAGGGCCAAGAATTGCTAACGATTGCCCTGAAAAGAGGGTGAAACTCATATCTTTTAACACATGATGATTTGTATAAACCGGCTTGAAGAGAGAAAACACCTTGTTTTTAAAACCAATTCCTCTGTCAATGTTGCGATATATTTTTGAGACGTTATTAACGTCAATCAATAATGATCCCATCAGTCACTCCTAATTTCAATTTATCCCCCTTTTGAATGTTCCCATAATAAATATCTGTTTTGTTCACTAGAAAAAACAAAAGTGTTCAAGCCCTCCCTAGAGCAATAAAACGCGTCTGACGTTTTATCTCCAATTTTTTGTCTAGATATTTTTTCAATGTGATGAGTTCACTTCAATGAAGCATTAAGATACTGAAAAATTATTTCTTCTTTTATGAAAGATAGTCTTTTGGATAAACTAAGTAAGTAGAAAAATAATTGCTCATTGAAAGGAGAACTTTGCTAAGAAGGCTTCATTGTGTAAGTAAAGATACAAAGCATAAATCTATACTATAAGCATATCAAACCACATTTATAACAGAACAAACTTCCTTGACAACAGGATTTTTTTGAGAGTCTACTTTTCCTAAGCATTACTATAAAATGCCTTCATTATTCCCCATAAAAAAACTAAAATCGCTTTCTCTATTTTAGTAAATATCTTTCAGATTTTATCTAACTCATCTCCCTCAACAGACACGCCTTCCCAATATATGACCTCTATAGATAATTCAAAGGAGCAGCTTCATAAACTCAGATTATTAAATGATACACCATATCCAAAAAATAACAATACAATCAATATGGATAAAGAGCTGTAGAAAGAAAGCCATGATATTCGAAAATTTCATCACTCAAAAACATAATTTTCTCATAGCGATTGACTTATCAAAAACTTCCTTCAAATGATGCCCTATTCATCTTATCAAATTTATATCAATCAAAAAGAACAAATGAAGTTTCTTTACTCTGTTTCAGCATCACTCTCATTAAAAGACAAAAGATTAAAACTTTGAACCATATGAGGTGGTAAAGGTGCAACAATGTCCAATATTCCTCCTGAAGGATGAGGAATACGAATACGACGTGCATGAAGATGAAGACGATTTTGAATTCCTCCTGGTAATGTCCAATTACTATCAGAAAAAAAATACTTTGTATCGCCAATGATAGGATGATCCATATGGGCAGCATGCACACGAAGCTGATGTGTTCTCCCTGTATAGGGTTCCATTTCAAGCCACGAAAGAGCCCGCCCTCGTGTATCTAAAACGCGATAGTAGGAAACCGCATGATGTGAATCTGGCTCCCCATGTTCACAAACACGCATTTTGTCACCTTGTGCAGTCATTTCCTTAACCATCCACGTTGAAATTTTGTCCTGCTTTTTTTTAGGCACGCCCCGAACCAACGCCCAATAAGTCTTTTTTGTTTCTCGCGCTCTAAAAGCAGCAGTTAAGGACTGAGCAGCTCCCCTTGATCGCGCAACAATAAGCACACCCGACGTCTCACGATCAAGACGATGAACCAAACGCGGCTTTTCACCTTTTTTATTGCGCCATACCTCAAGCATACTATCCATATGACGTGTTAAACCAGAGCCTCCTTGTACAGCCAACCCAGCGGGTTTATTAAAAACAAATACCTTTGGATCTTCATAAAGCAGCATTTTTTTCAAAACGGTCCCATCATCCTGCCCACGAAGTGTTTTATCGGTTATTGAAAGACTTTCCTTGTCATTAATAGGGAGAGGTGGAATACGAACAGCTTGCCCTATACAAAGACGCGTATCGGCTTTAACACGTCCACTATCAACCCGTATCTGACCAGAACGCAACAATTTTTGCAAAGCTCCAAAACCAAGTCCTGGATAATGCACTTTAAACCAGCGATCTAAGCGCATTCCATTTTCATCTGCCTCAACTTTTTTTATTTCTATGCCTGCCATGAAAATTCCCTTACCTGATAATTTTATTGATCTATTTTTGCGCCTTTATAAACACAAAAATTCATATTTTAGTTGGTTTTATCACACCATATTACAGTTAGTATCCAAAATTGCCTTTTCTTAACGTCCAAATTTTATTAGCTAAAAACTAAGCGTTGTAAAAATCAACAGCCTTTACGCTTAATAGCGAATGGAGATAATTAACCGTGTCCTTATTCAAAACCTATGCACGTGTTCTCACTTACCTAAATAGAGAAAAAAATGCATCCCTTTTAATCTGTACCGCTAATGTTATGTTAGCTATTATCACTATTGCAGAACCTATTTTATTCGGACGTGTTATTGATTCTATTTCAGAAAAATCAGCTATCATTCCTACTCTTACCATTTGGGTTTGTTTTGGACTTTCACATATTATTGCTTATGTCCTTGTTGCTCGCGGTGCTGACCGCTTAGCCCATAGACGCCGCTTAACGGTTTTAACGGAATCTTTCGAACGTATCATTGCCATGCCTTTAATTTGGCATCAACAACGTGGAACTTCCAACGCACTCCATACACTTTTGCGCGCAATAGATTCCATGTCAACCATATGGCTTGATTTTATGCGCCAACACCTCTCAACGCTTGTCGCCTTATTGGTTCTCATCCCCATAGCGTTTAATATGAATTGGCGTCTTTCAATAGTCTTGGTTGTGCTTGCCATCACCTACGTATTAATTGCACGTTTAGTGATGCGAAAAACAAAAGACGGACAAGCCGCTGTGGAATGCTACCACCACAACCTTTTTAAACATGTCAGTGATTCAATCTCTAATGTTTCCATTGTACAAAGTTATAACCGAATAAAAGAAGAAGCTTCTATACTGCATCAACATACAAATGCTCTGCTTAAAGCACAAAATCCTGTTCTCAATTGGTGGGCGCTCGCCAGTGGCTTAAATCGAATGGCTTCAACAATTTCAATCGTTTGTGTTCTTCTCCTTGGAGCTTTTTTTGTTGCAAAAGATCAATTACGAGTAGGTGAAGTCGTTGCTTTTGTTGGATTTGCACAACTCATGATTAGCCGCCTAGACCAAATGAGCAATTTTATTAATTGTGCAATATCCTCACAAGCAAAACTGCAAGAATTTTTTGAAATGGAAGACTCAACCTTTCATATCAACGAACCGCAAAATCTTCCTTCCCTCCAAAATGTTAAAGGCGCCATACAATTTCATCACGTGACCTATAAATTCCCCAATTCTTCTCAAGGTGTTTTTGATATTTCCTTTGAGGTTAAAGCAGGACAAACTGTTGCAATTGTAGGGCCAACAGGGGCTGGAAAAACAACATTGATCAATCTGTTGCAGCGCGTATACGACCCTACCCTTGGGCATATCTCCATTGATGGAATAAATATATGCTCAATCAATCGCGAATCTTTACGCAAATCTCTAGCAACAGTATTTCAAGACTCGGGTCTTTTCAACCGTACTATTCATGACAATATTTCAATAGGAAAAGCGAGCGCAACAAATGAAGAACTTTATGAAGCAGCAAAAATAGCAGAAGCTCACGATTTTATTCTAAAAAAAGCTGATTGTTATAACACAATGGTGGGCGAACGAGGATCTCAATTATCCGGTGGAGAAAAACAGCGACTAGCAATTGCACGCGCTGTTTTAAAAAATTCCCCTATTCTCATTCTAGATGAAGCAACAAGCGCTCTTGATGTTGAAACAGAAGCACGTGTCAAAGATGCTCTCGATTGCATAAGCCATAACCGCACTACTTTTATTATAGCACATCGCCTCTCAACAGTACGCAATGCTGATGTGATACTCTTTCTGGATCATGGTCACTTAATGGAAAAAGGAAACTTTCAAGAATTGATCGATAAAGGGGGACGTTTCTCTAATTTTTTAAAGGCAAGTGGTTTAACAATCAAACCACCAGAAAGAGAAGGAGAAAATGTTATCCCCTTACATGAAGCCATAGCATCATAAAATTGATACTCTTTTTCAAGCAAAAAAATCCTCCTCAAGATAACAAGAGTTCTTATATATGATACAAGTAAAAAGATTTCTAAAAATGCCACAATTCATTTTAGGTATTTAAGAAAAATATTAAAACAGTTTAGTATTTTCTCTGCTATTGCAATTTTACTAGATTAGAACAAAAATATTTTCCTATATCTGTGCATATTGACGAGTATACATTCTCATTTAGGGAAAATGTAAAGGTAAAAACAATTTCCAGTTTTATCGTCTTCTTTTTACTCAGCTTTACGAATTTCAAAACGAACTAAAGAAACATCTTTTAAATAATGAATATTATGTATTGCTTTGCACTTTTGTTTATCACGTTCTTTATAGTCCTCTCATAAAGAACAGAACATCATTGTTTTGCACATTCATATGACTTTTTTAAGAAACATTTTTCAATGCTCTTAAGCCCATTTCACAACGACATTCGTGAGTGGTTTTGATTAATTTAACATACCCAGAATTTGAAATAATAAAATCCTACGAATATTCGTAGCTCTTATTCAAAAGATAAAACGATAAATTATCATTATAACTCAATGTATTAAAGCAATTTTATCATAAATAAATTAAATATTAATCTAAATCTTTAGATTTATGTGATATTCCTTTGATTTATATTGATAATTCATTACTTTATAACTTTAAATAAAGATTTATAAAGATAGGAGAATATTCTTTTCAAAACCTTTTAATAATAAACCAAAAAACTGTGTACATAACAAGCAAAATGAAAACAATAGCTCTAAGATATAACAACTCTTTTATAAGCCTTTTCAAGGAAAGAGATTTTATTCATTTGAAAACTAATCGAATAATGACAGCTTATAACTTTATAAGGAGAATCGTATGCAATAAATCTTGATTTTTCCTTTCATAAAAAGAGAGGTTTCTTTAAAAAATCTATAAGAGCAACACAATAACTAGTCTTCCTAGTAAAAGAATACACAGCAAAGCATGAAGTGCTGAATAATCTATCTTATCTTAAAAAGGTGACTCCTGAAACGCTTGGACGTTATAAAGACAAACACTGTTTTTATCTTTACAATTGTATTTTTCCCCAATTACGCTGTATCTGCATTTCAGAAATACACCAGACAGATATTCATGATACATAGATGCCAACCCAATATAACAATGTAAAAAATACCTATGCAGAATGATTTCATTCTTTAATTTTTTTCAAGAAAATCTTTTAGTGCCGCAAATGCCTCATCAGCTTTGTTCCCCTCAGGACCACCAGCCTGCGCCATATCAGGACGGCCACCTCCACCTTTACCACCAAGCATCTCTGAAAGAATACGAACGAGATCTACAGCATTTAACTTATCCGTTAAATCATCCGTAACGCCGACAACAGCACTCCCTTTTCCATCCTCCGAGACACTAATAAATGCAACCACTCCAGATCCGATTTGTTTTTTCTCAGAATCGACGAGCGCCTTAAGATCCCGTGGTAAAATATTTTTAACAACGCGTCCGGTAAAAGAAAACCCATTGATGATGATAATATCACCTTGGCTCCTTTCTGTTATTCCACCACTCAACATCATTTTCTTGCGTACATCATTCAATTCTTTTTCAAGTTTACGACGATCATCAAGCAAAATTCGCACCCGTTCTTCCACACCAGCAGAAGAAGTTTTTAAAAGATCAGCAATTTCATGAATACGTTCATCTTGGCGGCTAAGATAAAGACGTGCTTCTTTGCCTGTTAAAGCTTCAATACGCCGCACTCCAGCTGAAACAGAACTTTCAGAAACAATATGAATCAAACCGATATCACCTGTTCGCTCCACATGTGTACCTCCACAAAGCTCAATTGACCAACGCTTTTTAAATCCTCCCTTTTCAAATGGCTCCCCCATAGAAACAACGCGAACTTCATCACCATATTTTTCACCAAACAATGCCATGGCACCTTCAGAAATTGCATCATCTACAGCCATGAGGCGCGTTATTACTTTACTATTTTGCAAAATAATCTCATTGGCTAAATCTTCTATTTTTTTCAACTCTTCTGGTGAAACGGATTTTGGATGTGAAAAATCAAAACGCAACCGATCTGGCGATACAAGAGAGCCCTTTTGTGTAACATGGTCCCCCAATGTTTGGCGTAAAGCTTCGTGTAACAAATGAGTAGCAGAGTGATTCGCGCGAATTTTCTTACGACGAACAATATCAACCGTTAATTCTACACAATCAGACCTCGATGCCTGACCAGATTTCATCTCCCCAATATGGATAAAAACACCATCACCCTTTCTTTGGGTATCATGCACCTTAAAAATAAAATTTTCACCAGAAATGATACCGCTATCACCAATTTGCCCACCAGATTCACCATAAAAAGGTGTCTGATTAACAACAAGCATAGCTTTCTGATCTGAAGAAATATGATCAACAATTTTACCATCACATACAAGAGCTGTAAGAATACCTTTCGCTGTCTCAGTTTCATAACCTAAAAACTCTGTGGCCCCCACTTGATCACGAACAGAAAACCAGATTTTCTCTGTTACAGCTTCTCCAGAACCAGACCAATTGGCACGTGCTTCCTCTTTTTGGCGTTCCATCGCTTTATCAAAAGCACCAACGTCAACAGATATTCCGCGACGACGAAGAACATCTTGCGTCAAATCAAGCGGAAAACCATAGGTATCATAAAGTTTGAAAGCAACTTCACCATTCAAATAGTCTCCTTCTTTAAGATCGGTACTTGCTTCGTTCAACAAACCAAGTCCTCGTTCAAGCGTTTTACGAAAACGTATTTCTTCTAACCTTAAAGTTTCTGAAATCAAAGATTCAGCACGCACCAACTCAGGATAAGCTTGTCCCATTTCGCGATTTAAAGCAGGCAAAAGTCGCCACATTAAGGGCTCTTTAGCACCAAGAAGATGCGCATGACGCATAGCACGACGCATAATACGACGTAAAACATATCCTCTTCCTTCATTAGAAGGAAGCACACCATCAGCAATCAAAAATGCCGATGAGCGAAGATGATCAGCAATGACACGATGGCTGGCAATAAAATCACCCTTTGCCTCAATCCCTGTAATTTCTTCTGATGCAGCAATTAATGCACGAAAAAGATCAATGTCATAATTATCATGAACGCCCTGTAAAACAGCAGCAATACGCTCTAATCCCATGCCTGTATCAATAGAAGGGTGAGGTAAGTTAACACGTTTTTCCTTGGAAACTTGCTCATACTGCATAAAAACAAGATTCCAAATCTCAATAAAGCGATCACCATCTTCTTCCATACTTCCAGGAGGACCGCCCCAGATTTCATCACCATGATCATAAAAAATCTCCGAACAAGGCCCACAAGGGCCTGTTTCTCCCATCGACCAAAAATTATCAGCTGTCGCAATACGGACAATTTTTTCATCTGGAAGACCTGAAATTTTACGCCACAGTTCAGCAGCAACATCATCACTCTGATAAACTGTCACCAACAATTTATCTTTTGGCAGGCAAAATTCCTTTGTTAAAAGATTCCATGATAAAAAAATGGCTTCTTCTTTGAAATAATCACCGAAAGAAAAATTACCCAGCATTTCAAAAAATGTATGATGGCGCGCCGTATATCCAACATTATCAAGATCATTATGCTTTCCACCCGCACGAACACATTTTTGTGCCGTTGTTGCCTGCGTATAAGAAGGTTGTTCAAGTCCAGTAAAAACATTTTTAAACTGCACCATCCCTGCATTTGTAAACATAAGTGTAGGATCATTCCGCGGAACAAGCGGACTAGAAGAAAGAACTTTATGCCCATTACGATGAAAATAATCCAAAAATATTGACCGAATATTATTAACACTATTCATGTTGACACCTGCTCAATACAGCACAAAACCATAAAAGAAAAATCCCCCTCATTAAATTCTCTTCGCCACGCATGGAGTCAATTTAATCAAAAATGGAATATTTGTTTTAAAAAATTGAGAAAAAAATGACTGCGTATTTAAAAACTCAAACAAAAAAACAGAAAAATCTGAAAGGGAAAAAATTATAGACGAAAAAAACACTCCATCAAATGGCTTCATCACTTTCTATATTTTCTGACCCTGCATTTTCTAACAGTTCAATCGCAATCAAACCAGCATTTTGGCGCAAAGCTGCTTCAATCTCTGTAGCTATTTCCACATGTTCACGTAAAAACTGCTTTGCATTCTCACGCCCCTGTCCTAAACGCTGAGAATTATAAGAAAACCATGCACCAGATTTTTCCACAACACCAACCTTGACACCCAAATCAATCAATTCACCTACTTTGGAAATACCTTCACCATAAATAATATCAAACTCAACCTGCTTAAATGGAGGTGCCAATTTATTTTTCACCACTTTAACGCGCGTCTGATTACCAACGATTGAATCCCTATCTTTAATGGATCCAATGCGACGAATATCTAAACGAACAGAAGCATAAAACTTTAAAGCGTTTCCACCCGTTGTCGTTTCAGGAGAACCAAACATCACACCAATTTTCATGCGAATTTGATTAATAAAAACAACCATACAGTTAGAGCGAAAAATTGCTGCGGTTAATTTTCGTAACGCTTTACTCATTAACCGAGCTTGCAATCCGGGCAAAGCATCACCCATTTCACCGTCAATTTCTGCTCGCGGAGTTAAAGCTGCGACAGAATCCACAACAAGCACATCAACTGCACCAGAACGAACCAACGTTTCTGTAATTTCCAATGCCTGTTCACCGGTATCTGGCTGAGAAATGAACAAGTTTTCTAAATCAACACCAAGCTTACGCGCATAAATAGGATCAAGCGCATGCTCTGCATCAATAAAAGCACAAATCCCACCACCTTTCTGTGCCTCAGCAATAGCATGGAGAGCCAATGTTGTTTTCCCAGAACTTTCTGGTCCATAAATCTCAACAATACGCCCCTTCGGTAATCCACCAATCCCTAAAGCAATATCCAAGGATAACGACCCTGTTGGAATTGTTTCAATTTCAACAACCTGCTCTTTTTGCCCAAGACGCATAATCGAGCCTTTACCAAAAGAACGTTCAATTTGTGAGAGAGCAGCATCGAGAGCTTTTGTTTTATCCACGATTATATCCTTGACCGAATTCATAATAACCTAAAAATTTAGTGTACACTGTACTTTTAATTTAACTAAAGGCTTGAGTTTAGATTTTCACAGACTATTTCCATTCCTATCTCCACATTATGCCCATAAACATTCATGACCATCACAATAAAGAATTGGCATTGCTTATCTTATGACACATAATAAACTCTAATAAAGTAATATCTCTATGGGAGCATAGTTAACATATTTATATCTCTCTAGAAAAGGAACAATTTAATTTTAAACACAATGTTCTACAGCCCTTCTGCTTATCCCTTTGATTAAATACTTGAGAGACTAAGAATTCTCCTGCTATTGATCACAAAAAAACGCATCATCAATCAACCTCATACCCTATTGCATCGAAGAACAAAACGCCATTGTGTTGCATATTCATACACTTGATTTAAGAAACATCTCTCAAAACTTCTAAGCTCGTTTTGTGACAACACCTATGAATGTGGTATACTACAAAACCCTTTAGGCGCCACCATCTTTACTCTATGGAAGGAGAAAGCCGGCACCCATCACACTATTTATCATCCCCCAATGTTGCAACAGTTCTCGGCACTTGAGACAATTCATAAGAAGGATTTTTAGTCCTTTCTTGTACAGTTTTTATCACACGGTAATCCTGCTTGTAACATGCAAGTAAATGATTTGATTGATTCAACAAATAACAGACTTGGGATGAGAGAAATTTACGGTATTTGAAACTTTCATTCAACTTACGAAACAGTCTATTATTATAAGTCAATATATTATTTAATAAAACCAAAAAAAATAAAGCAGCTTAAAAGTTGAATGATATATTTAAATTTGAAAAACTATGTACTTTCGAAGATATCAAAAAAAATCTCTACAAGCAATGCAATAAATGTTTAAAATATAAGCTAAATTTCTCATACAATAACATAAGAGATCAATAAAAAACGTATTTCAACTCAAATTTTATTTTGATCTTTACGTTTTTTGCGCAACTGTTGCCACCACTCAAGACGTTTCACAATTTCACGCTCAAAACCACGCTCAACTGGTTTATAATAACTCTGACGCCCAAGTTTTTCGGGAAAATATTCTTGTCCTGAAAAAGCGTCTGGTTCATCATGGTCATAACAATAACCACTTCCATACCCTTCTTCCTTCATAAATTTCGTAGGAGCATTAAGAATATGCTTAGGAGGTGATAAAGAGCCATTTTTGCGCGCACAACGCAGTGCTGCTTTATACGCGAGATATGCTGCATTTGACTTTGGCGCAGTTGCAACATAAAGACATGCTTGCGCCAAAGCCAACTCTCCTTCTGGTGATCCTAAATAATCATAGGCATCTTTTGCTGCATTACAAATGACAAGAGCTTGAGGATCCGCCAAACCAATATCTTCAACAGCCATACGAACCAATCTTCGCCCAATATAGAGAGGATCTTCACCAGCATCCAACATACGTGCCAAATAATAAAGCGCAGCATCAGGATCAGATCCACGAACGGATTTATGCAACGCTGAAATGAGATTATAATGCCCATCTCGTCCTTTATCATAAATGGGCGCACGACGCTGAATAACTTTTTGCAAAGCAACAACATCAAGAATCTCTCCCAATGGAGCAATAGACCAAACTTCCTCTGCCAATGTCAACGCTACCCGCGCATCACCATCAGACATCTCTATCAAAACGTCTCTGGCATCATTATCCAAGGGAAGAGTTTTTCCCTCCACTTCTTCAGCACGCTTCAAAAGCATGTCCAAACTTTCATGATCATGAGAAAGAAATGTTAAAACACGTGCACGCGAAAGAAGGGCAGCATTCAGTTCAAAAGAAGGATTTTCGGTTGTTGCACCTATAAGTACCACAGTACCCTCTTCCATCACAGAAAGAAAACTATCCTGCTGAGCACGATTAAACCGATGAATTTCATCAACAAAGAGAAGTGTTTTATCCCCAGATATAAAACGCCTCTGCGCAACTTCAAAAATTTTTTTAAGTTCAGAAACTCCTGTAAAAATAGCAGAAACCTGTTCAAACGCGAAATTTGTTTCAAGGGCTAACAAACGTGCAACGGTCGTTTTTCCCGTCCCTGGAGGTCCCCAAAAAATCATCGATCCAATTGAGCCAGTTGCCGCCATACGTGAAAGCAAACCATCCTCTCCAATCAAATGCTTTTGTCCCACAACATCATTGAGAGAACAAGGGCGCATTCTTTCTGCAAGTGGCTGATTTTTATTAACTTGAAAATCAAACGACGAAGTAAAAAAATCTTTCTTCAAAAAAAACCTCAACGAATAAATTGGCGAATATACATACCATCACGTTCATATTCCAATTGCCACATATTTGAGCGACCTTGCATAAGAACCTTTTTCAACTGATGAACTGTTTGAATTTTATGGCCATTTACAACACGTAGAATATCTCCTGACTGAAAAATTCCAGCTGCATTGCTCATTTCCTCAAGATTGGTAATCACAACCCCTTTTGCAGATATAGGAAGATGAAAACGTCGACTATTTTGCGGTGTTAAATCTAACACCTCAGCACCAGCAAGAGGACTGTCACCCGTAATTTTTTCAGATTTTAAAAATGCAGTTTCTGATATTGATGAAACTGTTATTTGTGTTTTTAAAGTTTTTCCACTTCGTAAATATTCCAAGGCAAGACTATGCTCAACGTCAGCTGTCATCAAACGATAACCAAGACTATCTGGACTGTCAACGCGTACCCCCTGCACACTCAAAATAACATCACCTACTTTCAATCCAGCTTTTTCAGCAGGACTATCTTTGATAACTTCAATAATCAGAGCACCATAGGGACGTTCTAAACCTAAACCACCAGCAATATCAGGTGTAACATTTTGAAAAGAAGCCCCAATATAAGGCGGCACAAAATATTTTCCACCGCGTTTAACAGTATTAAGCATTACTTTTACAAGATTAACTGGAATAGCAAAACCAATCCCTACCGAACCACCGGAACGCGAATAAATAGCCGTATTAATTCCGATTAACTGACCTTTCATATCAATTAAAGCGCCACCAGAATTCCCTGGATTAATGGCTGCGTCTGTTTGAATAAAAAAGTCAAAATCAGAAATCCCAACACGTGTACGCGCTTGCGCTGAAACAATACCACTTGTAACTGTTTGACCAACACCAAAAGGATTACCAATAGCCAGAACAAGATCACCAACTTCAACAGCATCAGAATTTCCCAAAGAAAGAACAGGAAATTGAGCATCTTTTTCCTCAACTTCAAGAATTGCAATATCAGTCGCTTCATCTTTGAGCACAACCTTACTCTCAAACTCCCGCCCATCAGAAAAAGCCACTTTAATTTCGCTTGCATCTTTAATGACGTGGTAATTTGTAACAATCAAACCACGTGCATCAACAATCACCCCTGATCCTAATGACGATTGCTTACGAACAGGAAATTTATTTTGAAAACGACCAAAAAATTGCTCAAAAAATGGATCGCCTTCAAAAGGTGATCGTGCTCTAATTTGTCGAGCTGCATAAATATTTACAACAGATGGAACTGTCTTTTTAACTAAAGGAGAAAATGAAAGAGTGATTTCTGTTTGTGTTTGAGGAACATGAGCATATACATGATCAAATGATATCTGCATCATAATTGCAAAAAAAATCCGCACCCAAAAAGAATACCTCATAATCCACTCCTTATAAAATCAGCACATTCTGTTGAAGATTAATAGAATAAAAAAACGCATCCCCGCAAATTAAGGATCTCTATTAATATTTCATAATAGAGAATAAAAACAACCTATTTGAACAATAAATATTATAAAAATAAGATAATTCAATACTCTATAATTTTCTCTCTGCACCTATTTCTCAACTAAAATAAACTTAAAAATACTCACAAAAAAACCGCCCAAAACAAGGCGGCCTTTAAAAATCCAACAGAATAAAAAAACTCTACGAAGATGTTCCCTTTTCATTCTCAGAAGCCTCCATGCGAGCACGATCCCCAGCACCCTTCGCTTCAACATCACGATCAACAAACTCTATAACAGCCATGGGTGCATTATCACCGGTACGAAACCCCGCTTTCATAATACGCAAATACCCACCGTTGCGTGATGCATAACGTGGCGCAAGCGTATCAAATAATTTTGCAACCTTTCCCGCATCACGAAGTGCTGCAATTGCTTGCCGACGCGCATGCAAACCACCACGCTTACCAAGAGTAACAAGTTTTTCAACAATAGGACGAATTTCTTTAGCCTTTGGAAGCGTTGTCACAATCTGCTCATGCTCGATCAACGAAGTTGCCATATTTGCAAACATCGCTTTACGGTGACTGGCAGTACGATTCAACTTGCGTCCTGACTTACTATGGCGCATAAGCCCTCTCCTTAAATTCTAATTTTAATATTGATCTTCATAACGTTTTGCAAGATCATCAATGTTCTCAGGCGGCCACGCAGGAATTTCCATTCCAAGATGTAAACCCATACACGCCAAAACTTCTTTAATCTCATTCAACGATTTGCGACCAAAATTCGGTGTCCGAAGCATTTCAGATTCTGTTTTTTGAATCAGATCACCAATATAGACAATATTATCATTCTTAAGACAATTTGCCGAACGAACTGAAAGTTCTAATTCATCCACTTTTTTGAGAAGTGCAGGATTAAAAGAAAGCTCAGAATCAACCTCTTCAATAGGCTCCTTCTGTGGCTCTTCAAAGTTAATAAATAACGATAATTGATCCTGAAGAATGCGTGCTGCAAAAGCAACAGCATCCTCTCCATTAACAGCACCATTCGTTTCAATCGTTAAGGTCAATTTATCATAATCCAAAACTTGACCTTCACGCGTATTTTCCACTTTATAAGAAACTTTACGAATTGGTGAATAAAGACTATCAATTGGAATAAGCCCTATACGTGCATCATCAACACAATTACGATCAGATGGAACATAACCCTTTCCTGTGTTGACAATAAATTCCATACGAATCTCAGCATCTTCATCAAGAGTACAAATAACATGATCTGGATTTAGAATTTCCATATCCCCGACTGTACTGATATCTCCCGCTTTCACGACACCAGGCCCCTCTTTATAAACGACGACACGTTTAGGCCCTTCTTCTTCCATACGAAGCGCAATTTCTTTTATATTCAGAATAATATCCGTAACATCCTCACGCACACCTGGAATCGATGAAAATTCATGCAAGACACCGTCAATCTGCACAGCAGTAATAGCAGCACCACGAAGCGAAGATAACAACACGCGACGAAGCGCATTTCCTAAGGTTAAACCAAAACCACGCTCAAGAGGCTCAGCAATCACACTTATAATATTTGGATTATCATGTGCACATGATTCAACCTTATTGGGTTTAATAAGTTCCTGCCAGTTTTTCTGGATCATATTTTTATTCCCGTTCTTTAGTTCCGTTACCATTCAATCGTAACGACCAATGTGAACATCAGAGAAATCTCCGACAACAAAAAACAACACCCAATTAAACACGCCGCCTTTTCCGTGGACGACATCCATTATGAGGAATTGGTGTTACATCGCGAATAGAAGTAATGACAAAACCAACAGATTGCAATGCACGTAGAGCAGATTCACGCCCTGATCCAGGCCCACAAACTTCGACTTCCAAAGAACGCATACCATGCTCTTGCGCTTTTCTTGCACAATCCTCCGCAGCAACTTGAGCAGCAAAAGGTGTCGATTTACGCGCACCTTTAAACCCCTGAGCCCCAGCAGATGACCAAGCAATTGCATTACCCTGAGCATCAGTAATAGTAATCATTGTGTTATTAAATGTTGAATTAATATGCACAACACCCGATGAAATATTCTTACGTTCGCGACGACGAACACGTGTGGCTTCCTTGGCCATAATTTCCCTTTCAACGATCTCATCACTGCCGTAACATCAGCAGCTCCACCTTTTTTTTCCTTGTCAAACAAATCAAACAAGAAAAAAGAATATATAAAAACCTTCCACAAAGGCCCTTATTTCTTCTTACCAGCAATTGCCTTAGCCGGACCTTTACGCGTACGGGCATTCGTATGTGTACGCTGTCCTCGGACAGGCAAAGACCGGCGATGACGCAATCCTCGATAACAACCAAGGTCCATCAAACGCTTAACATTCATAGCAACCTCACGACGAAGATCACCTTCAACTTGATAGCCCTGATCTATAGCCTCACGAATCTGCAGCACCTCAGCATCTGAAAGCTCATGCACACGACGCCCCAAAGGAATGCCAACTCTTTCAATAATTTCTTGAGCAAATTTTGGTCCAATCCCGTGGATATATTGAAGCGCAATAATTACACGCTTATTTGTCGGGATATTGACGCCAGCAATACGAGCCACGCCTACTCTCCTTAGTTATTTTGACAAATTGTTATAAAATACCTGATATACCTTACAGAAAAAAATAGACTCAGAAAAAAATTCTTCCGAATCCTCTTATTTCACTAAAATAAATTAAATTTACTTCTGATAGATTTCATCTCAAAAGTCAACTCTTTTCATTTATTTCTAAAAAAAATCTCATGAAAGAAAACTTCTAATCATACGTGTCACTTCAGCAACACCAATCATTCCATCAACAACTTTCAACATTCCCCTCTCTGAATAAAACTTTGATAAGGGAGCTGTTTTTTCACGATATTCCACTAATCTTTTTGCAAAAGCAACAGGATTGTCATCTAAACGAACCTGTCCACCAGCCGCTATTGTTTCCTCAACACGCTTCTTCATACGTTCAATCAACACGTCTTCATCAACACACAACTCAATAACAGCATTAAGCCGCGTATTTTTTGAATCCAGTATCTGTTGCAACGCTTCCGCCTGCCCCACAGTTCGCGGATATCCATCCAAAACAAAACCGTTTACACAATCAGCTTCATCAATCCGATCTGATACGATTTGGTTAACAATACTATCAGGAACCAAAGCACCAGAACTTATAATAGCTTTAGCTTTTTTACCAATCTCCGTTTCTTTGGCAATCACCTCACGCAACATATCCCCTGTTGATAAATGAGGAATGTTATATTCCTCAGTCAACATTTTTGCTTGCGTACCTTTTCCCGCTCCAGGAGGACCTAAAAGAATAACTCTCATCGATTCCTTCTACCTCCACGAAGTTTTGATTTTTTTATCAACCCTTCATATTGGTGGGCAACAAGATGCCCCTGAATTTGAGCAACCGTATCAAGTGTAACAGTAACAACAATCAACAAGGATGTTCCCCCAAGATAAAAAGGAACCTGTAATGCAGATATCATAAATTCAGGTAACAAACAAACCAAGATAATATAAACAGCGCCCACAACAGTAATACGCGTCAAAACGTAATCAATATATTCAGCTGTACGCTCACCTGGACGAATCCCTGGAATAAAACCAGAATGCTTTTTCAACTGATCTGCAGTATCACTTGGATTAAACACAATAGCTGTATAAAAAAAGCAAAAAAACGCCATTAAAAATGCATAAACAATCATATAAAGTGGCTGTCCATGACCAAGAGCATAAGAAATCTCCTGAACCCATTGTGGCATTTTATCAGAAAAATTATTAATAGTGGCAGGCAATAATAATAAAGATGAAGCAAAAATAGGTGGAATAACACCAGCAGTATTCAACTTTAAAGGAAGATGCGACATATCTCCTTGAAACATTTGATTACCGACCTGACGTTTCGGATATTGGATAAGAATTCGCCGTTGTGCACGCTCTATAAAAACAATAAGCCCAATAACCAAAACAGCAATAAGAACGATTCCTATTAAAAGAAAAGTTGATAAATCAGCCTGACTATGAGCTGTCAAAAGCTGAGCAAAAGTAGAAGGAAAGTTGGCTACAATCCCTGTAAAAATGATAAGAGAAACCCCATTACCAACACCACGTGACGTAATTTGCTCGCCAAGCCACATAAGAAACATCGTTCCGCCAACAAGTGTAATAACAGAAGAAAAACGAAACATAAGACCTGGTTCTAAAACAATTTGAAGCCCCGACCCTATACCGCTTTCAAGCGCAACCGCAATACCAAAAGCTTGTAGAATTGCCAATACGACTGTTACATAACGCGTATATTGATTGATAATCTTACGACCTAAATCCCCTTCTTTTTTAAGAGTCTCCAAAGAAGGAATAATAGATGTTAACAATTGCACAATAATAGATGCCGATATATAAGGCATGATACCCAGCGCAAAAATAGCCATACGCCCAACGGCACCTCCAGCAAACATATTAAAGAGTCCTAATACACCAGACGCGTGATGTTCAAATGTTTGCCGCAAAGCATCGATATTGATACCTGGAAGAGAGATGTAAGTGCCAAAACGATATACAAGAAGCGCCAACAGAGTAAACCAGATGCGTTTCTTTAATTCAGTTGCACGCGAAAAGGTACCGAAGTTTATATTGGAAGCAAATTGCTCTGCTGCTGATGCCATAAAACGTCTCCACTTTACACTCCAGTTCTTTAAATCACAGAAGTATAATCCTAAAATTCACATACGCATACACAAATAAATGCAGAACTTAAACAAGTCTCCACAAAAGATCCCACAAAACAAATATAATTCTTCTTTAGGTCTCTATTCATATTAAAAAAATTATCGAGCAATATCAGGAAAAATGACCTGACCACCCACTTTTTCAATCTTAACACGAGCAGCTTGTGAAGCACCAGAAACATGAAAGGTAATCTTAGCCTTCAAATCACCATCAGAAAGAAGACGAACCCCATCTTTTTCACGACGAATAATACCAGACTCTTTCAAAGCAATCATATCAACAGGCTTTTCAATATTCAACTTACCCGCATCAACTGCCAACTGAATACGTCCTAGTGAAACTTCATTGTAGGTTTTGGCAAAGAAATTTCTAAATCCACGTTTTGGCAAACGACGATAGATAGGCATTTGCCCACCTTCAAAACCATTAAGGGAAACACCAGAACGTGACTTTTGCCCTTTTACACCACGACCACCAGTCTTACCCATACCGGAACCAATGCCACGCCCAACACGCTTACGATTTTTTATTGCGCCTTCGCAATCACGCAGTTCATTGAGTTTCATATATAATACTCCCGCAACCCTTAACCTTCATCTATAACGCGAACAAGATGCCGAACCCGAGCAATCATACCCCGCACACAAAGTGTATCATCTAAAACGCGCCGACGACGCATTTTATTTAGTCCAAGCCCCTTTAAGGTTGCACGCTGAATCTGTGAGTTTCGAATAGGGCTTCCAATTTGCTCCACCGTCACAGTTTTATTACTCTGAGATTTTTTCTGAACCATTTCCTAATTCCTTTTCTGATAATCTCAGAAACTACCCTTCTAGGTCAACTAAATGGCGACGACGCGCCTGCAAAGTCGAATATTTTATACCACGTTGAGCAGCAATATCTCTAGGATGCATTTGATGTTTCAATGCATCAAATGTTGCACGAACCATGTTATAAGGATTCGACGATCCTAGCGATTTTGCAACGACATCCTGCATACCAAGAGCTTCAAAAATAGCACGCATCGGTCCCCCAGCAATAATACCAGTACCAGCAGAAGCCGAACGTAGCAAAACACGCCCAGCTCCGTGACGACCTTCAAGATCATGATGCAATGTACGCCCAGACCGAAGTGGAACATAAATCATCCCACGCTTTGCAGATTCCGTTGCTTTACGAACGGCTTCGGGAACTTCGCGGGCTTTACCATGTCCAAAACCCACACGTCCTTTTTGATCTCCAACGACAACAAGAGCAGCAAAACCAAAACGCCGACCACCTTTTACAACTTTAGCAACACGATTGATATGAACGAGCCTATCGACAAATTCATTATCGCGTTCTTCTCTATCACCACGTTCTTTTTGTGCCATTCCTCATTCCTTTTTCTTTTCCGGAAGCACGATAACAAAGTCCCTCACCAAACTGGAAGAACTTAAACGAAAAACTCTAAACTCTCCTTACTCATTCATAAATAAGAAATTTTAGAAATTCAAACCACCTTCACGAGCAGCCTCAGCTAAAGCTTTGACGCGACCATGGTACACATACGCTCCACGATCAAAAACCACCTCATTAACACCCGCTTTCTTCGCACGCTCAGCAATTAACTTACCAACAGCAAAAGCTGCCTTTTTATCAGCACCACTCTTTAACGACTTTTTTAAATCACTTTCAAGAGTAGAGGCTGAAACAAGTGTACATCCCCGCAAATCATCGATAACTTGAGCATAAATGTTCTGATTTGAACGATAAACACTAAGCCGAGGACGATCATGAGAAACCATTTTAATTCTACGACGAACACGCCTTGCACGACGTTGGATAATGTCCTTAGATGAAACCATAATACAAAATCCTTATTTCTTTTTACCTTCTTTACGGAAGATACGTTCATCTGCATGCTTAACACCCTTACCTTTATAAGGCTCAGGCCTACGATACTCCCGAATCTCCGCTGCAACTTGTCCAACTTGCTGTTTATCAATTCCAGAAACAACAATTTCTGTTGGCTTAGGAACAGTCACAGTAACACCTGACGGAACTTTATAAACCACATCATGCGAAAAGCCCAGAGATAGTTGAACATCCTTACCCTGCAAAGCAGCACGATAACCAACCCCATTAATCTCCAACCTCTTTTCAAAACCATCTTTCACACCACAAAAAATGTTCTCAATCATTGAGCGCGACATTCCCCATTTAGAACGCGCATCTTTTGACTGATCCCGCGGCATAACTGATATGATATTTTCCTCAAGTTTGACTAAGACTTCATCATTGACGACGTAACTCAGCTCACCTTTTGGACCTTTTGCCTTAACCAACTGACCTTCAACAGTAGCAGTAACTCCAGAAGGAATTGAAATGGGTTTCTTTCCAATACGAGACATTGTTCTAACCTACTTTTTCTTCCGTTTTCTTGACATAACTTAGAAAACACGACAAAGGAGTTCTCCACCAACATTCTGTTCACGCGCCTCATGATCTGCCATGACGCCTTTAGGAGTCGATAAAATCGAAATACCGAGGCCATTAGCCACCTGTGGAAGTGACTTAGCAGAAACATACACACGACGCCCTGGCTTTGACACACGTGAAATCTCACGAATAGCAGCCAGCCCTTCAAAATACTTCAATTCGATTTCAATCTCAGCTTTCCCATCACCTAAATCAATTTGATTATATCCGCGAATATAACCTTCCGACTGAAGAACATCAAGAACGTGCGCACGAAGCTTCGAAGCTGGAGTAACTACTTTACCTTTTTTACGACCAAGTGCATTACGAATACGTGTTAACATATCACCAAGAGGATCTGACATAGACATTAAATAATCTCCTCTTACCAACTAGATTTTACAATACCAGGAATATAGCCAATAGAGCCAAGCTCACGCAACGCAATTCGCGACATTTTTAATTTACGATAATAAGCCCGCGGACGACCTGAAACCTCACAGCGATTACGAATACGAACTTTCGAAGAATTACGCGGTAACTCTGCCAACTGAACAGAAGCTTTAAAACGTTCTTCAAGAGAAACCTTCTGATCCATAACTATTGCTTTCAAACGTGCACGACGGGCAGCATAACGCTTTACCATCACCTCACGACGCTTATTTTTTTCAACGGCACTTACTTTGGCCATAATTTCACCTCACTATGCTTGCCGTTACGAACGAAAAGGAAAATTAAAAGCACGCAATAATTCACGAGCCTCATCATCCGTTTTTGCTGTCGTACAAACGATAATATCCATGCCCCAAATTTGATCAACTTTATCATAGTTGATTTCTGGAAACACAATGTGTTCTTTAATACCCATAGCAAAATTGCCACGACCATCAAAACTCTTTGGATTTAAACCACGAAAGTCACGAACCCGCGGAAGAGCAATCGTAACAAGACGATCTAAAAACTCAAACATACGATCTTTACGCAATGTAACTTTAGCCCCAAGAGGCATTCCTTCACGAACCTTAAAGGTCGCAATAGAATTACGCGCACGCGTAACAACAGCCTTCTGACCCGTTATTAGCCCTAAATCCTCAGCAGCAAGGGAAGGCTTCTTCGAATCAGCAGTTGCTTCACCTATGCCCATATTTATTACAACTTTATCAATCCGCGGAATTTGCATCGCATTTCTGTAATTAAACTTCTCTTGAAGCGCTTTACGAATCACTTCAAAATAATGCGCTTTCATACGCGGTACTTGTCTTTCCTCAGCCATTAATCAACTCTCCCGAACGCTTGGCAAAACGCACCTTATTACCATCTGCATTCATACGAAAGCCTACACGTGTAGGCTTACCATCTTTAGGATCAGCAATCGCCAAATTAGACAGATGAATCGGAGCTTCTTTAGAAATAATTCCAGCCTCTTGCTTCTGCGTTTGACGTTGATGACGTTTAATCATATTAATCCCACGAACAAAAGCCTTATTCTCTTTTGGACTAACCTTAATTACTTCACCACTACATCCTTTATCCTTACCGGACAAAACAACAACTTTATCACCTTTTCGAATCTTCTGCATAACATTTACTCCTTATAGAACTTCAGGAGCAAGCGAGATGATCTTCATATGATTCCTACCACGCAATTCGCGGGGAACAGGTCCAAAGATACGAGTACCAATCGGCTCTTTTTTATTATCCACTAAAACCGCAGCATTACTATCAAAACGAATGACACTACCATCTGCGCGACGAATATCCTTAGCAGTACGAACCACAACAGCTTTCATAACATCACCTTTTTTAACACGGCCACGAGGAATTGCATCCTTAACCGAAACAACAATAATGTCACCGACCGAAGCATATTTCCGCTTTGAACCGCCTAACACCTTGATGCACATGACACGACGCGCTCCAGAATTATCAGCAACGTCGAGATTTGTTTGCATCTGAATCATGACTGGCCACCTTCTCTTAACACATATATCCGATTGTACCTTTTATACACTCGGATTTGCCTGCCAAATAACGATAAATTCATCGCCTTCAAATTTATCAATGATAAAAACACTGTTAAATTCTAAAACAATAAACTTAACCCATTACGCTACATTGTCTTTTACAACAATCCAACATTTATCTTTCGAAATTGGTCTAGATTCTTGAATAGAAACTTGATCCCCAATCTTGAATTGGTTGTTTTCGTCATGCGCTTTATAATTTTTAGACTGCCGAACAGTCTTCTTAAGAAGCGGATGAGAATAACGGCGTTCAACTTTGACAACAACAGTCTTATCACTTTTGTCGCTAATAACAACACCCTGCAAAACGCGTTTAGGCATCTCTTATTTCCTTAAACCTTAGTTTCACTTATCTTTTGACGAAGAAAAGTTTTAATACGCGCGATATCACGACGAACTTGTCTAACACGCGCAGTCTTTTCTAATTGACCTGTTGCTTTTTGAAAACGCAAATTAAATTGCTCTTTCTTTAACTTAGCCAATTCATCTTTCATTTGGTCGAGCGTTTGCGCCCGTAATTCTGTGGCTCTCATCGCTTAACCTCATTATTCAGCAATACGCTGGATGAAACGCGTTTTTATAGGCAACTTTGCAGCACCCAACCTTAGCGCTTCACGTGCAACATCTTCCGGAACTCCATCAAGCTCAAACATGACGCGCCCAGGAGCAACACGTGCAGCCCAATAATCAACACTTCCCTTACCTTTACCCATACGAACTTCAGTCGGTTTAGATGTAACCGGAAGATCTGGAAAAATGCGAATCCACACACGACCAGAACGCTTCATATAACGTGTAATCGCACGACGCGCCGCTTCAATTTGACGAGCAGTAACCCGCTCCGGCTCAACAGCCTTCAAACCGTAGGCACCGAAATTCAAATCCGTACCACCCTTCGCAGAACCGTGAATACGGCCTTTGAACTGTTTACGGAACTTTGTGCGCTTTGGCTGCAACATTGTTCTCTACTCCAAATTTTAGTTCAATCTCAAAAACTAAGCATTTTCGCGGCGACGATTCGATGAAGAACCAGATTGATCAGCTTCCGTAGCACGACGTTCTGAAGCCATCGGATCATGCTCAAGAATCTCACCCTTAAAGACCCAAACTTTAATACCACAAATACCATAAGCGGTCTTAGCTTCTGCTGTACCGTAATCAACATCAGAACGCAAGGTATGAAGTGGAACACGACCTTCACGATACCATTCCATACGAGCAATTTCAGCACCACCAAGACGGCCAGAACAATTGATACGAATACCTTCCGCACCAAGACGCATAGCAGACTGAACAGCACGCTTCATTGCACGACGAAAAGCAACACGACGCTCTAACTGTTGAGCAATTGATTGCGCAATAATTGTCGCATCAATCTCCGGTTTACGAATCTCCACAATATTCAATGAAGTTTCAGCATCCGTCATTTCTGAAAGCTTACGACGAAGCTTTTCGATATCAGCACCCTTTTTACCAATAATCAAACCAGGACGTGCAGAATGAATCGTAATACGACACTTCTTATGAGGACGCTCAATAACAACCTTAGAAATAGCCGCCTGTTTAAGCTCCTCAAGCACATATGAACGAATTTTCAAATCTTCATGAAGAAGGCGCCCATATTCACCACTATCAGCATACCAACGAGAGTCCCAAGTCCGATTAACACCAAGACGAAGTCCTATTGGATTGATCTTCTGCCCCATTACGCGGCCTCCACTTTTTCGGTAACTTCACGAACAATAACAGTAAGATGCGAAAATGGACGTTCAATTCTACTAGCACGCCCTCGACCACGAACATGAAAGCGCTTCATCACTATCGACTTACCAACATAAGCTTCCGCCACAACAAGCGAATCAATATCAAGATCGTGGTTATTTTCTGCATTTGCAATTGCTGATTCAAGCGTTTTTTTCACAGTAGCAGCAATACGCTTGCGTGAAAACATCAAATCAGCGAGCGCTACATTAACTCTTTTACCACGAATCATTGCAGCAACTAAATTAAGCTTCTGCGGACTAACACGAATTGTCCGCGTGACAGCTCTTGCTTCATTATCTTTAAGCTGGCGCGAAACTTTAGCTTTTCCCATTCCTACTTCCTCTTCGCTTTTTTATCGGCACCATGACCATAATAAGTCCGGGTAGGAGCGAACTCACCAAACTTATGCCCAACCATCTCTTCAGAAACAGAAACAGGAATATGCTTATTACCGTTGTAAACACCAAAAGTTAAACCAACAAATTGCGGTAAAATAGTAGAGCGACGACTCCATATTTTTATAACTTCATTGCGCCCACTTGCACGTACCTTCTCTGCTTTACCAAGAAGATAGCCGTCAACAAACGGACCTTTCCACACTGAACGAACCACTTCAGACTACCTTTCTCATTTCTTGCGTTGATGACGCGTACGCATAATAAATTTATCAGTGGCTTTATTGGAGCGCGTACGCTTACCTTTCGTAGGTTTACCCCAAGGAGATACTGGATGGCGCCCCCCCGATGTACGACCTTCACCACCACCGTGCGGATGATCAACGGGGTTCATAGCAACACCACGAACATGTGGACGTTTACCACGCCAACGTGACCGACCCGCCTTACCATCATTAATATTCCCATGATCAGGATTTGAAACAGCGCCAACAGTTGCAAAACAGCTACTCGGAACCAAACGCTGTTCACCAGAATTTAAACGAAGAATAGCCATACCATGATCTCGTCCAACCAACTGCGCATAAGCACCTGCTGAACGCGCAATCTGCCCTCCTTTTCCTGGCTTCATCTCAACATTATGAATAATTGTGCCTACTGGCATATTACCAAGAGGCATAGCATTACCTGGTTTAACATCCACATTTAAACCAGCCATAACAGAATCACCAACACCAAGACGCTGTGGCGCAAGAATATAACTCAATTGCCCATCCTCATAGCGGATTAAAGCAATAAAAGCGGTACGATTAGGATCGTATTCTAAACGCTCAACCTTTGCTGAAACATCACGTTTAAGACGCTTAAAGTCGACAAACCGATAACTACGTTTATGTCCACCACCCTGAAAACGAGCAGTAACACGACCGCGATTATTACGTCCACCCTTTGAAGACAAACCTTCAGTTAACATCTTTATAGGTTTTCCCTTATAAAGACAAGAACGTTCCACAATAACAAGCTGACGCTGCCCAGGTGTAGTTGGATTAAATTGCTTAAGTGCCATTATTCCTATCTCCGAGCCTCTTAAAGACCTGTCGAAACGTCGATAGTCTGACCACTGGCCAGAGTTACGATCGCTTTTTTGACATCACTCTGCCGACCAACTATACCTTTGAAACGCTTCACTTTACCCTTACGGACTATCGTGTTAACTGCTTTAACTTTTACGCTAAAAAGCGCTTCAATAGCAGCCTTAATCTCAGGCTTCGTCGCTTTCGGCGCGACATTAAAAGCAACTTGATTATATTCAGAAATCATAGTCGCCTTTTCAGTAATAACTGGACTAATAATTATATCATAATGGCGAAGATCTGTCATTTAAAACGCTCCTCAAGAGCCTCAACAGCTGCTTTTGATAAAACAAGTTTGCTGCGACGCAAAATATCATAAACATTAATTCCCTGAATAGGCAAAATGTCAATATTAGGGATATTAGAGGCTGCACGAAAAAAGTTAATATCAATCTCTTTACCACCAATCAAGAGAGCGTTATTAAATCCAAGCTTAGAAAAATGAGAAACAAGCATCTTCGTTTTAGCATCCTTAACAGTCAACTCATCCACAATAATCAAATCTTTTGCTTTTAATTTTGCAGATAAAGCAAGACGCAACCCAAGAGCACGAATCTTTTTAGGAAGATCATGCGCATGACTGCGAACCACCGGTCCATGTGCCTTACCCCCACCTCTAAACTGCGGTGCACGTGCAGATGAATGTCGAGCACGCCCAGTTCCTTTCTGTTTAAACATTTTTGCCCCTGTTCGCGACACATCAGAACGACCTTGGGATTGATGACTTCCCTGCTGACGACGTGCAAGCTGCCAACGAACAACACGTTGCAAAATATCCTCACGCGGAACAAGATCAAAAATAGCTTCAGAAACCTTTAATTTGCCAGCTTCATTACCATCAAGAGTTTTAATTACAAGATCCATTATTAGGCTCCCTCAACTTCAGAGGTTTCCGTCACCGGAGTAACCATTTCCGCTTTCTCCTTCACAAGACGGCGAATACCGGCAGGCTTTGGAGCATTATCAGGAAGACGCTTCTTCACAGCATCCCGTATCAAAATCCAAGAACCTTTAGAACCAGAAACAGCACCACGCACTAAAATTAAACCACGCTCACTATCAGTGGAAATAACTTCAATATTCTGTGTTGTTACACGCACTTGCCCCATATGGCCGGCCATTTTTTTGCCTTTAAAAACTTTACCAGGATCTTGGCACTGCCCTGTAGAACCATGAGCACGATGTGTGATCGAATTACCATGGGAAGCACGATGCCCACCAAAGTTATGTCGTTTCATAACACCAGCAAACCCCTTACCAATACTGGTACCAGTCACATCAACTCTTTGTCCTGGAACAAAATGTTCCACTGTAATCTCAGTACCAACATCAAGAAGATTGTCGGGACTCACACGAAACTCTGCTATTTTGGCTTTAGGCTCAACAGAAGCCTTAGCAAAATGTCCACGAAGAGCTTGTGAAGTATTCTTAACCTTAGCAAAGCCTACACCTAATTGAACAGCAGTATAACCATTCTTTTCAACTGTACGCTGAGCAACGACTTGACAATTCTCCAAACGAAGTACCGTCACCGGCACATGCTCACCAGCATCATTATAAATACGGGTCATGCCCAGCTTCTGTGCTATTACACCTGAACGCATCGGGTCTGTTCCTTCTGTCCTCAAACCTCAGAGCTTAATTTCTACATCCACACCAGCAGAAAGATCGAGCTTCATAAGCGCATCCACTGTTTGCGGCGTTGGATCAACAATGTCAAGAAGACGCTTATGTGTTCGCATCTCAAACTGCTCACGACTTTTCTTATCGATATGCGGTCCACGATTGACCGTAAACTTCTCAATCCGCGTCGGAAGCGGAATGGGACCACGGACATTTGCACCGGTACGTTTAGCAGTCGATACAATCTCACGCGTCGACGTATCAAGAATTCTATGATCAAACGCTTTCAAGCGAATGCGAATATTCTGACTGTTCATGCTCTTTATTTCCCTGTTATACAAAGTGCATTAATAATTAAAGCACTCAACAAGCATTATTTATTCAATGATCTTAGAGACGATACCGGCACCAACAGTACGACCACCTTCACGAATAGCAAAACGAAGTTTCTCTTCCATCGCTATCGGA
>NZ_JBHINT010000018.1:0-6062 GCF_042195145.1 Bartonella sp. CL434QHHD
CTTTCACATACGATGATGGCGGCGTATATGAGAAAAAATAAAATTGAAGCTTGCCCCCATGGTTTTCGCTCTAGTTTACGCAATTGGCTAGCAGAAACAACCGATGCCCCCTATGAGGTCGCTGAAACTATTCTAAGTCATACAGTAGGAGGACAAGTAGAGCGCTCCTATCGTCGTACTGACTATCTAGAACAGCGCCGTGTCTATATGGATAAATGGGCGGCTTATGTCACGGGTCAAACCTAAAATATGGGGTGAATAACCCCATTATCTGTGGATAACTTTAGCTCTCTTCTCTCTCATTCTTTCTCAATAAGACTCATAACGTATCACATCAGAAATTGTATAATAAAATATTGTTTTCTATGAATAAAACATCTTTCTAAATGAACCAAAATGTGGTTAATAAATAGTTATGATTTGTTACCATTTTTTGATAGAAAGGATTTTAGTATGACAGAAAATGATATTCTTTTGACAGACCGTGAAAGTGCAAAATTGCTTCATATGAGTGTCTCAACATTCCGCCGTCATGTTACCAATGGCTCTCTCCCAAAACCTTTAAAATTTGGCTTTTTATCCCGTTGGTTACAATCAGATCTTTTGAATGTCATCGAGCAAGCAAAACAGCAACGTCAAAGTGACGCGGCATAAAAAAACCTTGTCGCGTAAGGACGGACAAGGCTTTCTCAAACTCATCACCCTAGAGATAGCACAATCCGTCCTATGACGCAACGTTATAGGATTTAAAATGATGTGTTCTTTTAAGAATGCGCAAGGTATCACACGTGCCTTGCGTGGTACTTGGCATGGGCGTTATGGAACAGCCCGTTGCCCTGCTCATGATGATAGGCTGCCTCAGCTTATCCCTTGCCAATGGACATGATGGGCGTCTTTTACTCTATTGTTATGCTGGCTGCTCTTTTAGAGAGATCATACAAGCGCTCATTAGAATTGGCTTGCTTGGAAAACAAGCCTTTTTTGATAAAGCTTATGATCAGACGCTCTCTTTCTCAAAACAGTTTTGTGCTGATCTCAAACGAGCAAAACAGAAAGCAGAGAGAGCAAAAGCAATTTGGCAACAAAGCCAACCAATCAAAAATACTTTAGCAGAAACCTATTTACGTATGCGGGGTATTACATGTGATTTGCCTACTGATTTACGCTTTTACGACAAATGTCCACACCCCTCTGGGGGTACACTGCCCGCGTTAGTGGCTCTTGTTAAGGGTGCTGGTTCCTTTGCCATTCATAGAACCTTTTTACAAGCCAATGGCTGCAAAACAGACCAAAAACCAGCAAAAGCCATGTTGGGATCTGTAACAGGTGGTGCTGTGCATTTAAGTCAAGGCAATCCCAAACATCTGGTCATTTGTGAGGGCATTGAAACCGGTCTGGCTCTTTTGTCTGGGTTGTTATCAGAGCCCGTTGATTTATGGGCTTCTCTTTCAACCAGTGGCATGATGCGTGTGAATTTACCCCATACAAAAGGGCATCTCACCATTGCAATGGACGGCGATGATGCGGGTCGTAAAGCAGGTTTTAACCTCGCTGCGCGTGCCTATAGCCATGGCTTTGAGGTCTTTATGATGCAAGCTCCAAAAGGAACTGATTTTAATAACGTATTACTTTCTTAAAAGAGGGAAACTATGAAAGATAGTAATTTACAAAACAATAATGAAAATACTCCCATCAATGATAACGATAATGTCTCTTTAAACGAAAATACTTGTTTAAAAGCCATTTCTTATGAACAAGCCTTGCAACAAAATGGTTGGGGGCAATTACAACCGATTGCTACGGCTCTCTTACCCGTCGAGCCTTTTAAAATATTCCTGCTTCCAACACCATTAATAAACTATGTTTATGACGTTGCTGATATTCAACAATCTTCTATCGATTTTGTTGCTGTTTCTACTTTATGTGGATTGTCTGCTGTCATTGGAAATGGCGTGCGAGTTTCTCCAAAACAACATGCCAATTGGAAAATTGTTCCTAATCTCTGGGGTGCCATTGTGGGGGAACCTTCAACTATGAAAACAGATACCATGGAAGCTGCTTTAGCACCTCTTGATGTTTTTCAAGAGGAATGGCATCAAGAATGGTTAAAGAAGAAAAAACAGCAAGAAACAAAAGATATTCTTATTGAATTAGACAAAAGAGAAAAGAAAAAACAAGCCTACAAAGCACTCAAAGATCAAGACGAGGAACAAGCCCTTGCTCTTCTTTCTCAATCTCTTGAACATAAAGAAAGTGAGGAAGATGACACGCTTAATAAACGACGTCTTATTGTCAACGATGTGACCGTCGAAAAGCTTGGGGAATTGTTAAAAGAAAACCCCCGTGGTTTATTGTTGGTTCGTGATGAATTATCTGGTTTTTTATCCGATTTGGAACGGAAGGAATATCAATCAGACCGTTCTTTTTATCTAACAGCTTTTAATGGCAAAAAATCATACACCTATGACCGTATAGGACGTGGAACCATTTTTATTCCCAATGCAACCATTTCCATTATTGGGGGCATTCAACCTTCACGGATTATTCCCATTATTCAAGCAATGCACCATGGAACAAATAATGACGGCTTATTGCAACGATTTCAAATGCTGGTGTGGCCCGATGAACGAAAAGAGCGGTTATGGGTTGATAGACCTCCCAATCAAAAGGCATGGGAAAGTTATCAAGGAATTTTTCGTTCTCTTTATGATAAACCATTAGGATCACCAAAACACCCTATTACCATACGCTTTTCTGCTGAAGCTCAAGAAATGTTTCGTGTATGGTGGGAAAATTTTCAAAGAACAATCAAAGGAGGTCATTTCTCATCAAGTTTACAAGCGCATCTTTTGAAAATGAATAAAACCATACCAACCCTTGCATTGATTTTTGAATTGAGTGAAGGGGGGCGTTTTGAAATCAATAGAGATGCCCTTGAGAGAGCCTTATATTGGGAAGAATATCTGATAAGCCATGCAAAACGTCTTTATGCGGCGAATGATACATTAACAGCAGAGCGTGCAAAATTAATTGTAGAGCGCTGTGATCTTTTACCCAATGTTTTTACGGCAAGAGATATCTATAGACGGTGTTGGAGATCTTTAAAAGACAATGGAGCCGTTAAGCAAGCTTTAGAGCTTTTATGTCGTTGTAACTATATTCGTGAATTTCCTATAGAGGGGAATGAATTAGGTCGGCGTCCTGATAGACGGTATGAATGGCATCCTTTGGTTAAAAACAACAGCATAAAACAATAAAAAAATCTCTTTTGAAGTCTTTAAGACAACCACGCAAAACTCTTTTTATGGCATTCTCATCAAGGAACTTTTTTCCAAAAGCAAATGATCTGAGTGACCTTATCAGAAGAGTTTTGTCAGTCTTGTCAGTTCTTTTTAGAACCTATATTATTTTTTTAAAATGAGAGAAAATTAAAAACATTATATTTCAATATGTTAGAATTTTAACGATACAACCTATATCGATAATACAACCTTAAATACAATCAATAATATATATTTGTCAGTTTGTGTCTGTAAATTGAACTAACAAACTAGATTATTTTAGTGACTCATAAAATCTATCAAAATAATCATTATGATATTTTAAAAGCACATGCTTCATTTGTCTTTTTCCATAAAATAAACAGCAAATTTCACTATTTTGCTGATCTGATCTCTCTCATGGGCTGCGGATAAACAGCATTTAAAAAACTTTTGAAAAAATTATCGGCTTTTTTAGCATTTTTCTGCATTTTTTCTCAATTCATTCAAAATGGATTTAATAAGCTTCGTTTTAATTCTTTTGAAGAGACTTAAACCCCTTATACGAAAACGGAGCTCTGTTGTAACAGGGCGTGAACTGGATCATTTGCACGTGAATTATGAAACTGTAAAACCTTATCGCGTAACCTTTAAAAAAGGTAATCCAAAAGTTACAGAGATCTCTAATCCAGAAAAATTCTATTACGTGACTGAAATGAAATTAGCAAAAGCAGGTAAAGAGAAAGATAAAACCACTGTTATTTATAATAACAATATCACAATAACAGATATCCCTCTTGACGCTTGTGAGTATATCGTTAATGGTAAATCCGCTCTTGAATGGGTTATGGGGCGTCAATGTGTTAAGACTGATAAAAAGAGTGGCATTGTTAATGATGCCAATCGTTATGCTGTTGAAACCATTGGCAACCCTGCCTACCCTCTAGAGTTATTTCAGAGGGTTATTACCATAAGTTTAGAGACAATGAAAATCGTTAAGAACTTACCAAAATTAGAAATTAGAGAAACTGAATAGACTTGGCTTGCTAAACTCACAAAGGGGTATAGAATCTTATAACCATAATCTATACCTCTTTTGTTAAGTTGATTAGATACAATCCTAATATGCGTTATTCTAAAAATAAGGCTTTGTACTTTTAAACACTCTTATTGGGATTGCTTTAAGACTTTTAAGAAACCCACTCTTAAATAGAATTAGATTTTTTTACATCGCCTTTAAAAGATTATACCGTAATCTAAAATGATAGCTTTATTAACATCGACCTTGTGGCTAAAATTCGTGATTATGCTGCTATTTTCCTAACTCTACTTTGGGACTATAAGCCCCTCTTTGGCTAGTTTTTCAACAGTTGTTTCAGCAACGCTTACTATGAGATTAGAAAATGATGCAAAAGCATTTCCATCGCTATAGCCTTTTGCTAGCCATATGGTTTCTTTGTTTTTTGTATGGTGAATAAGATAAACACTAACACTTATGGCGGGCTTACTAATATTATATCCACCGGTCACATAACCTGGTGTCGTCTCAGTTTCTATGGTAGCAAAGTTTCCAAATCCCGAAATAGTACTTGTAGAGGTTCCCGGATGATACGTTGGCGGGATATATGTCTGCGATATAGCACGATTATCAACGCTAACTATTAGGAGTGCATCTGCGCCTTTATTTGTTATAATTTCCTCTTTCTCGTTATAGGAATAATTACGAGTTAGAGGGAAAAGTTCTAATCCTCTCAATATCTGTACATTGTATTTAACAAGCGATTTCTCAAAGGTGTCTTCAAGTGCTTTTTGCTCAGAAATAGACATGCCAACACCTCCTATGACCATCTTTTTCGTTTGAAATCGTCCCTTGTAGTTTGGATCAACAATTCCGTTCAAATGTGTTATAGGACCACAAGCTGTGAGTATTAACAAACAAAGTAAAATAAAAAACTTCATCATCATAAACCTTTGATTAATGCAAAAGTCTAATAATGTATTTATAATTCAAATTAAAGATACGATTTGAACTTTTAAATAATTTTTTTAGATTGTTTTGCAAAATTTAAGAAATCCACTCTTAAAGTGAATTAGATTTTTTTACATTGCCTTTAAGAGATTATACCGTAATCTAAAATGAGTGCTTTATTGTTATCAAAAGCTTTGTTTAAAGAGAGTTATGTATATTCATTTTGCTTATAGGTTTTGAAGGTGTAAAAACCGTCAAAACCCCCTCAAAACGTATATTATTAGTTGAATTTATAGGTTGTGTTATCAATATGGGTTGTTTTTTAAAGGTCTGTAAAATCTTAACATATTGAAAAATAACGTTTTTACTTTTTATCGTTTTTTTACATAATAGCAGCAACCCTCAAAACTCAAAACCCCTTCAAAACTCATAACCATAAGGATCTTGATAGCATTTATTATGATTATAATCCCTTTCTTTTGAAAGGCTTTAAAAGATCACATACTCTCATAAGACATGTTTTAATCATTTACTAAATGATCACTTTTGTCGATTCAATGTACTGACATAAACTGACAAATATATATTTACAGTTGTATTTATTTGTTATGGCTGTTTTAATAAGTTGTATTTTGAAAAATTGATAAAACTTAACTTATTGAAATATAATGATTTTAATTTTCTCTCATTTAAAAAAAATGATATAGGTTCTAAAAAGAACTGACAAGACTGACAAAAGTTTATTAAAAGGAATTTTGCTCATCTCTATAATGATCAGTTTCTATTGAGATGTTTTCATAAGTGTTTTCATAACGGTCTATAAATCACAATTA
>NZ_JBHINT010000013.1:0-5347 GCF_042195145.1 Bartonella sp. CL434QHHD
TCTACTGAAGCAAGACTTAAGGCTGGCATTCAAGTTGTTCTGAATGTTTTTTACAATAAGGGCTATTTAAGCGTCTCTCAATGCTTCGCTGAGGCATCACAGCACCAGGACGACATATGGGAAGGTTGTCTGATTTATGATTTTCACACCATTCTTGTATTGTAAAGCTAGGGCGAAAACCTGATTGCGCCATACACATTTCAATACTGGCAAATTGATTCAAATCTAGCGCCACAACCTTATTAAGGTCCGGTACTCCACATTCTAAAAGTATTTTATTTCTCCATAATGCTGGAGAAAGTGAGGGAATTGAGTTAACACATCCAGTGATACTTAACAGAGCTATACAACTCAACAGTTTTAAGATTTTCTTCATTTTTCCCCTCTTTCAATGGATTTATTTACTATAAAACAGCTCATAAACCTGTTGATATTTTCTGTCACCGCTGCTTAAAACAACGGTGAACAATATTGAGATGATTGGTTGAGAAAACAATCCCGCCATTCCAAGTGAAGGCAAGGAGGGGGATTGTTGATCATCACAAACAAAACTTAAGGTTTGCATTCAGGTGCATTTTTATATTTTTTACAAAAAGGGCTGTTCAAGCGCTTCTTGACACTGGGCCTCGGGATCACAGCGCCTGGACGACAAATGGGAAGGTTTTCGGCTTTATGATTCTCGCACCAAGTCCCTCCCCCCACTTTATCACGAAAACCTGATTGAACCATACAGGCATCAATAGTTGCCCATGCATTGTAGCTGAGTTTTCTGCTTTCTGGATCAGTATCATAAGGGGTTGGCATACCGCATTCTAACAAGGCTTTTCCTACCTCAGTAAAATCAGTAACACCATTTTTCTCCCACGTAGCTATCTCTCCTAGAGGAGGTTTATCGATATTACATCCAGTTACACTCACCAAAACTATTCCACTTAATAACTTTAAAATGTGTTTCATTTTTTACTCCATGATTTACTTAAAGGAAATTGTTCACGATGAGATGAGCCGTAAAACTTTTGGCATTTATAACCCACATCTCCAAGACAGGTATGGGAGCTTATGGGATTTGTAGCCACTCTCAACCATTCTGTCCAAACGTTACTGCCAGCAGGTATTGTCTCGTAGGTATAGCCATTACCGCCAATAATTCTGCTGACAAAGTCATATCTATTCCCATCAAAGCCAATAGTGGTTTGTTTGCCATCACTCACATAACCTAACAGACCGGATGCAACTAAAACATTAAAGGCTGGTCCATAGAAATTGATATTCGTGTTGTCGGCTATACCGTGCACACCTTCTTGTTTGAAAGAATTCAGCATATTCCCCAATGTCATTGTCCCGCGACTATGTCCATAAAGTTCTAATCCTGTAAGACCATAGCTATACATCAAATCTTTTGCTTCTTGTGTTGAATTGGTCAAACCCCAAAAGTTATTTTCCATAAACTTCTGATAGCCCGCGACCAAAAGTTCTGAGATAGCAGAATCGGCTTGGGGGAACACAACAAAATAAAGCGGTACATTTTTATTCTCCGCATGTTGCTCTGCATAAACAGCCGCCTCATAGGGTGGTGTAAAAATGCCATTGAGGGACACATGCACCTTGCCATCAGCACCTTCTTGCAAATGCTGCTTTTCCTCATCCGTTAAATAATGTGCGTGAGGAAACAATCCCGCCATTCCAAGCAAAGGCACGGAGGGCGGATTGTTGGTCATCACAAACAGCAAGACTTAAGGATAGCATTCATATTGTTCTGGATGCTTTTTACAAAAAGGGCTATTTAAGCGCTTCTTGACACTGCGCCTGGGGATCACAGCGCCTGGACGACAAATGGGCAAGTTTTCAGCTTTATGATTTCCACACCAGCCTCCCCCCACATCATATTTATAGCGAAATCCCGCTTGGAGCATGCAAGCATCAATGGTTGCATTTGCATTATAGCTGAGCTTTCTACTTTCTGGATCCTTATCATAAGGGGTTGGCATACCGCATTCTAACAAGGCTTTTCCTATCTCCGTAAAATCTGCTCCTGGCTTTTCCCATGCCCCTATAGAAGATATGGGAGTTTTATTAAACTGACATCCGGTGATACTTAACAAAGTTACAGCACCTAATAGCTTTAGAGTTTGTTTCATTTTTTACTCCTTGATTTACTTAAAGGAAATTGTTCACGATGAGATGTGCCATAGCGCCATGTACACTTATCACTCACATCTCCAAGACAGGTATGGGAGCTTATGGGATTTGTAGCCACTCTCAACCATTCTGTCCAAACGTTACTGCCAGCAGGGAGTGTCCCGTAGGTATAGCCATTGCCGCCAATAATTCTGCTGACAAAGTCATATCTATTCCCATCAAAGCCAATAGTGGTTTGTTTGCCGTCACTCACATAACCTAACAGACCGGATGCAACTATAAAACATTAAAGGCTGGTCCATAGAGATTGATAGTCGTGTTTTCGTTGGCTATACCGTGAACACCTTCTTGTTTGAAAGAATTCAGCATATTCCCCAATGTCATGGTACCACGGCTATGTCCATAAAGTTCTAACCCTGTAATACCATAGCTATACATCAAATCTTTTGCTTCTTGTGTTGAATTGGTCAAACCCCAAAAGTTATTTTCCATAAACTTCTGATAGCCCGCGACTAGAAGTTCTGAGATAGCAGAATCGGCTTGAGGGAACACAACAAAATAAAGCGGTTCATTTTTATCCTTCGCATGTTGAACCGCATAAACAGCGGCTTCCTCTGGTGGAGTAAAGATGCCATTAAAGGACACATGCACCTTGCCATCAGCACCTTTTTGTAAATGCTGCTTTTCTTCATCCGTTAAATAATGTGCGTGAGGAAACAATCGCGCCATTCCAAGTGAAGGCAAGGATGGCGGATTGTTGATCATTAAGGCTGGCATTTGCGACTATTTTTATATTTTTTACAAAAAGGGCTGTTCAAGCGCTTCTTGACACTGCGCTGTGGTATGACAGCACCTGGACGACAAATGGGAAGGTTTTCCGCTTTATGATTTACACACCATCCCCCCCCCCCTTTCTTCATAGCGGAATCCTGATTGAACCATGCAAGCATGAATTGTTGCTATTGCATTATTACTGAGCTTTCTACTTTCTGGATCCTTATCATAAGGGGTTGGCATACCGCATTCTAACAAGGCTTTTCCTATCTCAGTAAAATCTGCTCCTGGCTTTTCCCATGCCCCTATAGAAGATGTGGGAGTTTTATTAAACTGGCACCCAGCTATACTGAATAGAGTTACAGCACTTAATAATTTTAAGGTTTGTTTCATTTTTTACTCCGTGATTTACTTAAAGGAAATTGTTCACGATGAGATAAACCATAATTATATCTACATTTATAACTCGCATCTCCAAGACAGGTATGGGAGCTTATGGGATTCATGATCACTCTCCACCATTCTGTCAAAACGTTACTACCAGCAGGTATTGTCTCGTAGGTATAGCCATTGCCGCCAATAATTCTGCTTACAAAGTCATATCTATTCCCATCAAAGCCAATAGTGGTTTGTTTGCCACCACTCACATAACCTAACAAACCGGATGCCGCCAAAACATTAGCCGCTGGTCCATAGAAACTGATCGTTGTATTGCCAGCTACATCATTTACACCTTCTTGTTTGAAAGAATTCATCATATTAAAGCCTGTCAAACTGCCACGACTATGGGCATCAAAATGCAATCCTGTGTTACCATAGCGAGACATTATATCTTTTGCTTCTTGTGTGGAATTGGTCAAACCCCAAAAGTTATTTTCCATAAACTTCTGATAGCCCGCGACCAGAAGTTCTGAGATAGCAGAATCGGCTTGGGGGAACACAACAAAATAAAGCGGTACATTTTTATTCTCCGCATGTTGCTCTGCATAAACAGCCGCCTCATAGGGTGGCGTAAAAATGCCATTGAGGGACACATGCACCTTGCCATCAGAGCCGGCTTGCAAATGCTGCTTTTCTTCATCCGTTAAATAATGAAACTTAGGGATATTTTGTCCACGAGCGTCTTCTATAGGCTCTCCATTTGCATCTATTTCATAGAGTATATTACCCTTTTCATCACGGTCGACCACGGCGATGGGGTGCTCTTTGATAAACATGGTTTTATAGGAATCATCGCTGTATTTAAACCCTTCTTCTAAGAGTTGCGTTACCATTTCACGGTTTTCATGGACGATTTGTTCCAGCTTGCCTACATCGAGCTGTTGTACACCCTTATGGGCGGTGGCAGTATCACGATTAAGGGAGGCTATGGCTTGTTCCACATCTTGCCCTGTCAATGCCTTCTGCCCAGCTTCATCAGTAATGACGATGGTGCCATCGCTAATGGCGGATTTGGTGTATCCTTCCTCTGAATCTTGGGCTTTTGAATGATCTAAGAGATTTTTAGCAATGTTTTTCCCGACACCATATTTGCCCTGATACATCGGACCACCCGCAGAAATGCTTAACCCTTGGCTGCTAGCTTGAGCATGCGCACTGTTGCTGATATCACTGGTGCTAATGCTTCCTGTGGTCAGGCTGTTTTTATCTGCCAGCGCGGTGCTTTCAATAATACCTCCGGTTAGGGTCGTTTTATCTTTAACGTTGATATTAAAACCGCCATCACCCGCTTTGATGCCTGATTGTTCCACAACACTATGATAATCACTAGAGGATTTATCCTTGTTCAAGGAAATATTGGTTGTGGCTGTACCTTCCTTTTCTCGGCTATTATAACCAATGGAAAAAGAGTTTTGCTTGCTAGAACTTTGTCCCGTATCACTGCGGCTGGTAATGGCGAAATCACCCCCTACTTCCATTTCTACATGGTCTGCAGAAGCCACGGCGCCTGCCAGTATGGTGTTTCCCTGACTTATGGTATGAAGAGTGCCAGTGCCTATAATATGGCTGTTCTTCTGGTGAACCTCCTCACTGGACCCCTTGCCTTTACCAAAAGAAGCATTCCCCATCCACCCTGTACCACCGGTACCATAACTATACCCAACATTCATTGAAGTGCTTTGCGTATGATTTTGTGTGCTTTGCGTATTTTGCGCACTTTCAAAAGTGATATCTTCACCTGCTCCCATGGTGATATTCCCGCTCTGTTCATCATTGCTTTGCATCGGGTTTGTGCCAGCAATAATATCGGCTCCAACACCATGGATGCTGCCTTTGTGGGCTTGCATATTAACAGCGCGTCCTGCTTCTATTGTACCTGTCACCGCAGTAGATGTCTGAACCGATGCCTCCTCCTTCTCTGTCTTAAAGCCCACGGTTACGCTAGCAGAAACATCAGCAATATCACGAATAGACTGTTTAAGGTTTCCACCCT
>NZ_JBHINT010000035.1:0-2813 GCF_042195145.1 Bartonella sp. CL434QHHD
CTTTCACATACGATGATGGCGGCGTATATGAGAAAAAATAAAATTGAAGCTTGCCCCCATGGTTTTCGCTCTAGTTTACGCGATTGGCTAGCAGAAACAACCGATGCCCCCTATGAGGTCGCTGAAACTATTCTAAGTCATACAGTAGGAGGGCAAGTAGAGCGCTCCTATCGTCGTACTGACTATCTAGAACAGCGCCGTGTCTATATGGATAAATGGGCGGCTTATGTCACGGGTCAATCTTAAGATATGGGGTGAATAACCCCATGATCTGTGGATAACTTTAGCTCTCTTGTCTCTCATTCTTTCTCAATAAGATTCATCACGTATCACATCAGAAATTATATGATAAAATATTGTTTTCTATAAATAAAATACCTTCAAAAATGAACCAAAATGTGGTTAATAAATGGTTATGATTTGTTACCATTTTTATAGTGAAAGGATTTTAATATGACAGAAAATGATATTCTTTTAACAGACCGTGAAAGTGCAAAATTGCTTCATATGAGTGTCTCAACTTTCCGCCGTCATGTTACCAATGGCTCTTTACCAAAACCTTTAAAATTTGGTTTTTTATCGCGTTGGTTACAATCAGATCTTTTGAATGTCATCGAGCAAGCAAAACAGCAACGTTATAACGACGCGGCATAAAAAGAAAACCTTGTCACGTAAGAACGGACAAGGCTTTCTCAAGCTCATCAACCTGGTGCTTTATTTGGTGTAAATTCAAGGCTTTCTCTACTGAAGCAAGACTTAAGGTTTGCATTCAAGTTGTTCTGAATGTTTTTTACAATAAGGGCTATTTAAGCGTCTCTCAACACTTCGCTGAGGCATGACAGCACCAGGACGACATATGGGAAGGTTGTCTGATTTATGATTTTCACACCAATCTTGTATTGTAAAGCTAGGGCGAAAACCTGATTGCGCCATACACATTTCAATACTGGCAAATTGATTCAAATCTAGCGCCACAACCTTATTAAGGTCCGGTACTCCACATTCTAAAAGTATTTTATTTCTCCATAATGCTGGAGAAAGTGAGGGAATTGAGTTAACACATCCAGTGATACTTAACAGAGCTATACAACTCAACAGTTTTAAGATTTTCTTCATTATTCCCCTCTTTCAATGGATTTATTTACAATAAAACAGAGCTCATAAGCCTGTTGATATTTTCTGTCACCGCTGCTTAAAACAACGGTGAACAATATTGAGATGATTAGTTGAGAAAACAATCCCACCATTCCAAGCAAAGGCAAGGATGGCAGATTGTTGATCATCACTTAAGGCTTGCATTCATCCGCGTTTTTATACCTTCTACAAAACGGGCTGTTTAAGCGCTTTTCGACACTTCTCTTCGGGATGACAGCACCAGGCTGACAAATGGGGAGGTTTTCCTCTTTAAAAGTATAACACGGACTCCCTCCCCCTTTATAACGGAATCCTGCTTGAATCATACATGTATAAGTTGTTGCTTTTGCATTGATGCTCTGCTTTCTATTTTCTGAATCAGGATCGATAAGACTCGGCATTCCACATTCTAATAAGGCTTTTCCTACCTCAGTAGAATCCGCACCTGACTTCTCCCACATACTCACGTACCCTGGAGCAGGTTTGTCAATGTTTTCAATGTCACATCCAGTAACCGTTAACAAAATGAGCAGGCTTAATAAATTAAAAAACATTTTCATTTTTTGTTCCCTGTTCTCGTTGAATAAAGTTTTTTAAAATCAAATGAACCGTAATTCCATCTACACGCATCACTCGCATCAGCATAACAATTATGGGGGCTCGGGTTAAGGCCCAAGACCGCTCTCCCCATCTCTCTGATTGGATTAGTTGCTATAGTAAATAAACTGTTTGCTGCAAATATCGTCATATAAAAAGGATTTTTTATACCTTTCTCCAAAAGTGAAAAATCTAGATTTAAAGGTGCCTTATAAGCCGTAGGCCAATTGTAACCAATCACTGTACTAATGGGGTCTAACATATGACCTTGTATGTAGATATAATTTTTTTCGCCATCGCTTAGATAATCTACTGTATTGGCCATCGATTGCATGTGAGCCGCCGCTCCAACAAGATAGAAGTCTGTTTTCTTGGCTACACTGTGGATACCATGTTCTTGCAAGTCATTTGCTCCATTGCGTATTGTTAAGGTACCCCGGCTATGCCCACTAACAATAGCATTGTCATTGCCATAACGATAGATAAAATCTTGGAACTTCTTGGTCGAATTACTCAATCCCCAAGTGCTACCCTCCCAAAACTTTTGATAATATGCTACCCCTAATTCTACCAGCACATCATCAGCTTGGGGAAAGTATGTAAAATAAAGGGGACCATTTTTATTAACAGCCAATTGGACAGCATTACCCGCAGCATCATCTGGTGAATTAAAAATGCCATTGTAGAACATATAAACAGCACCATTAGGGCCTTTTTGTAAATGCTTTTCTTCCTCTGGCTTTAAAAAGTGATACAGAGTGATATATTTTCCATCACTGCCTTTTATAGGTTTTCCATTTTCATCGGTTAAATAGAGGACATTGCCATTTTCATCATGCGCAACCTCACCCACTGGATGGTCAACATAAAATGCCATTTTACGAACCCCATCCCATATATCAAACCATTCATCTACCCATTTATTTCTCATACCTAAACGATTACGCAATATATCCTCAAGCGGTGCGACATCTAGCTGTCCTACTGCTTGGTGTGCTGCTGCGGTGTTGCGGTTGAGAGAGCCAATGATTTGTCCAGCATCTTGCCCCATCGCCCTCTGTCCAGTTGTATCAGTAAGGATG
>NZ_JBHINT010000015.1:0-148010 GCF_042195145.1 Bartonella sp. CL434QHHD
TTATGGAAATGCTTGTGTGAGTGGCTCTTGTGAGATTTATGGCTCTGTTTATGGCAATGCTAAAATCTCATATTGTGCAACAATCTGGGGGCGTGTTTATGGCAATGCAAAAATCAATAAAAAAAGCAAAGTAAGGTTGGTTCCAAAAAATTGTGAGGTGTATGAAAGGGATAATGTTGTCAATATAACTGATAAAACAGAATAAAAAGAGACATGGGGGGCGTGCATTCTTTATGGTTATAAACGCATATAAAATGCATTGCTATAAACATATCATAAAAGAGAGAGTAAAATAAAAAAAAAGCCGTGCCAAATGATATGACGCGGCTTTCAAATAGCGTTTTTTATTGATTAAAATGAATCATCCACAATGGAGTAATGAATGCATATATACAAAACGTATCATATTGCAAGCGCTCTATGAGAGATATGAAAACTTATCAAAAGGAATGTAAATGATGCATATGATCTTTAATCACTCATTTGAATGAGAAAACCTATAACGCTTGTTATGGCTATCAAACGTATCAAACAAATCAAAACGCTCGGTAGCTTTAACAATCCAATCAAAAGCAAATGCATATTCAATAAATATCTGCAAAAAACGTTCTTTTTACATTTGGAAGCGTTGGTTTTTACAAAGCAGCTTTTCATAAGATAAATAAACAATTATGGTTTTTTGTTACCATTTTTATCAAGTCAATTTTATTAATAATAGTTATTAAAAAATCACAAAATTAGAATAACCACTTGAAAATATACCCATATGGGTATATTAATAATCATGAGTAAAATAAAACGTATCATATGGCTTGGTTCTTCACTCAAAGATATAAAAAGTCTTCCTGATCTTATTCAACAAAGGATTGGTTATGCTCTTTATCTTGCTCAGATAGGAGATAGAGGAGAAAATGTTAAGGTTCTCAAGGGGTTTGGATCTGCCAATGTTCTAGAAATTATTGAACGCGATATTCAAGGAACTTATCGCGCTGTTTATACGATACAATATAAAAAATCTCTTTATGTGTTGCATTGTTTTCAGAAAAAATCGACCCGTGGCATTGCAACACCAAAACCAGACATTAATCTGATTAAAGAACGTCTCAAGTTAGCAGAACAATTAGAAGGGAATTAAAATGATCAATGTTTTTCACGGTAGTTCCAATGTTTATGCGGATCTTGGCTTTTCAGATTCCAGAGAGATGCTTATCAAAGCGCAACTTGCTCATAAGATTAGTCAAATTCTGAAAGAAAAGAACTTAACACAAAAACAGGCTAGTCAACTTTTGAAAATGACTCAACCAAAACTGTCTAAACTCTTAAGTGGAGAATTTCGAGGAATTAGTGAAATGAAAATGCTTGAGTGTTTGGCAAAATTGGGAAACGATATAAAGATTATTGTTAATCCGAAAGAAGTTAAAACGCTTGAAGGACATTTTGAAGTTGTTTTTTCTTCTTAAACTTCTTTATGATTAGCTTTTTATGGTCTATTCATACATGGCAATTGTTTATAAAAAATGGTCAAATGAATCACGTATAAAAGTGTGGATTCTTGAGTGGATTCATATAAGATAATTACACTCAACCTATTGACTTTATTGTATTTTTTAGTATTATATCTCATATGACCGACACTAAGTGCGAAAGTGTTCTCTTATGACGATAAACATCTCGCTTTACAGGTATCGGTCCTCCGGTCTTAACCCGAATATAATGACGTGTCATCAAAATACCTCTCAACGATTGGTCACGAATTGCACCACCACAACACACTCTCCAGCCGCGGTTGTTTTATCCCGTGTTGCATAAAGCGTAAGCTCTTGATCATCTGGAACAAACTCTTTTTGGTTGGTTGATGTAAAATCTTGAGTGCTTTGGGTTTTGATGTCCTTTTCACTAAACTCATTACCACCATAGGTGCTACCTATCTTTAATTTCGCATCCGAAAACGCTGTCTTCACAAACGCTTTAATCGAAAGGATCATCGCACCACGCGGTAAAGTCCCGATTTTGCGTGTCAAATGCTTATCTTTATACGAGATATTCAAACGCAAAAAACTGACCTGATGTGTATGAAGATCTCTGCCGTGTAAGTGTCCTGTTACGCCATCTACCATGTCCTATTTCCTTTCCTCATCACTCAACTTCACCGCTGTAGGTGGGGATAACTATCGTTCCAAAATCTTGGGCTCCTTGTGCTCTTCCGGGCATTTGGAAACGCGTTTTCTTCATGCCCATAATTGTATGCACTCCAAAACCGTATTCGCGTTTGTAGTCGAAGGTTTCTTCTTCGATTTTATAGCGGGTCTTACCGTAACTCTTACCAAATGCCATAACGACACTTTGCGCTCCAAGCAAAACAGCACGGCGCACACCTTCAAGACGTGTACTATCCGTGGATTTAACACCATTGGTGACATGCTCTGATTCACGTAAAATCACACCGTTGTACATGCCTAGAGAACCATCAAAGATTGGGTTTTTGGAACGCGAACCGGTATAAGCGGCTTTCTGAATATCAAGCCATTGACCCGTCTCTGTATTGGTGCGCAATTGCGTTACCTGAATGGGATGCAAATACAACACATAAACACTCTCGCCATTCACACGAACCGGTCTAATTTTAGGATTCGCTAGCTTAGCGCACTGAACCGCTTCATCTATCAATTTAAGATTAAAGCTGTGTTTGGCTTTTTCTGTAAGATCTTCATCCTTGGTTTTTGCTTCTGGTCGCACAATGCGCTTATTGCTTGGAGCTAACGGTGCATTAAAGCCCCAAAAAAGAGGATCAAGATCAACCAGTTCTCCCTCAAAACGGAGCCTGTTAGCGGTATAACCGCAAGCATGAACGAAAAACATCAAACTCAAACGGTCCGCATACCAATCTGATAAACTGTTTTTGGCTTCTTCGCGCAAATTAAACAATGTGCGCTGATTATCAATAGTGCCTTCATTGGCAATTCTTGTTCCATGATAAAGTTCATTGATATACAGTTTATCATGAAGGAATTGGAGTGCCTCTTCATTGCCTTCAAGGGTTTCTCCCTCACTCACACCACGTCCTGATAACTGAGCTCGCAGACTAAATGTTACACAATCCCCTTTGCCTTTTTGCGTCTCTGTTTTCACCTGAATAATGCTATTGGAATCCTGCCCCATCAAAGGAGCAATGGGGGTTGCTTTGGAGACCTCCGCATCAAGTATTCTCGCCCATGTTTTTAACGCATGTGGATCATTAATCCCTATATGTGTTGTTGCCATTTATTTCACCTTTCTTTGCTATAAAAAAACCGGCTTAAAGCCGGAACACCAACCCGCACCAAAGGCGGCTTATTCTCTAAAAGTCTTTCACTTAATCTTCATCATCCGCACCACTCAATTTGCGTATAAGCACTCGGTTTTTTGGATTACTGTACCACGCTTGAAACTCTTTATCCGTCATAGCGTCCATCGTTTCCCATGAAAGTGGACCTGTACTTCCCCCTCCACCAGATGCCGTTAAGGTTCTCGCAGAATTCTGACGGCTTTGAAGTTCTGCAACTTGATTATTCGCTTGAACCCCTTGGTTCTGATAGCCAAGATTTTGCGCTATTCTATAAATCTCTTCTGCCGGATTGAGATCTCTTTGTGCACAAGTCGCTACAAGAGCATGCAATTGATCTCTTATAATCGCATCTATTGTGTTTTGTTGTCCATACTCAGGATAAAGTGATGACCAAGAACTCAATTCCTTTGCGCGTGCCTCATAAAGAAAATTTGCCGCGGCATCAAAATCACTGGATTTATTTTGAAACGACTTAACAGAATTATTAAAAAATTCACCAAGACGTATATCATGCTGCTGCCGTTCCTCAGCTTGTCTTAGCGCTTCTTTCTGTTCCCTAATATACGCATCCTGCTCTTGTAGCTTTTTTCCCATCCAACTCATATAGCCAATAATGTCTTGTGTAGGGTCTGGGGGTGCATTTTCACCTTCAACCATTGGCGTCTGGGATTGGGGTTCATAAAACTTTACAAGCGCTTCACGGGCTTGTTTGGCTTGTTGCTCCATACGCTGCTGTTCTATACTAGGAACAATCTCTGAAGGTTTTTCAACGGGCTGTGCAACCGGCTCTGGAGAGGTGACATCATCATTATCAATCGTTTCACCATCATAAGTGCCGGCATCAAAAGAGCTCTCATCATCAAAGACCGGTGCTCCAACTCTGTAATCTTCATTCATAGCTTCATTCATTTCTGCATTCATTCTTTCACCTCTCTTAACTATGCATACCTCTGTGTAATGCTATTCGCTCTCGCATAATCTGATTGTGTGCCTGATCATTGAGAAGCTTCTGCCGTTCAATGTCATGGCGCTGTTGCATCATTTCTGCTTCTAATTCTGCTCTCTTTTGACGCATGAACAATTCAATCTGCTTGCCTTGTAAATCCATCTGTTGCATCTGATTTTTAGCCGCAATATCTTGCTGCTTTTCCTGCAACTTCATTTCCTGCTCGGGGTCCATCTGCTGTTGTTGTGCCATTTGTTGCTGTTGGAACTTCTCACTGACACGATTGAGTAATGACGCCGGCAATGGAGAATAACGAAGTAGATCAAGCATAATATCCGGCGTAATCGCATTTTGAAGCAATGGGAGCAGTTGTGTGATAATACCGAAGGTGCGCTCTTTCTCATTCGGGCTGGTTGGCGCATCATCAACAACAATGTCATACTCGACACTCGTTACTTCTTCACGCGTCAATGGAATATATTGCGCATTCTCCTCACCAGATATCCGTACCAAACGACCATCGGACAAGTAATTCTGTATCAAGTGCAAAATAATCTTACCTTGCCGCTTGCGGTACAAACGTAAACCATCAAACAGACAAGCAAGCAGATTTAAACTGGATTGGCGTCGTTGTGCCTCCAAAATACCCGCTTGTGTCACTTCTCTTGTGCCAATGAATTCGGGCGATAAACCCGTCACCTGATTAATTGCTTCCTTAGCTTCATTAAACAGTTGGAAAAACCCCGTTGGAAATTCTGCTACGGGTTTGGGTTGGATCTTTCCTTGTGCAAGGGCGCCATCTTCAGCAACTAGCAACGCATCAGCCCGCGACCAATCTTGCATAGCCTGCCTGATGTCCTTAAATGCCCCTTCCTCGACAATAAGCCCCCCTTTGGATTGGCTATTAAGGATATACATCACTTGACTGAAATATTTATTCGCCCACCGTTGTGGATCTTTTGTCGGACGCACAACCCCATAAAATTGCCGTTCTATCTTGTCAAAATACCCCGTTATACACTCCCAACCCAATTGACCCGCTGGAACCATGGGTTGATCGGGGGATTCAAGCAATTTTCTCCCTAAAAAAGCACGTCTTACAACCTTTTTATTGAAAGCTGCCCCTTGGATATCGGGCATCATGCACTGTAGCTGCTTAAATTCTTCCTCGCTATAATCACGAAGTTCTCCAGTGCTTAAATCGGGCGCTTTGTAATACCTCTCGCTTTCAAACCAACGGCATTCAACAAGTGTAACCATCCGACGACCGTTTTCAACATCAATGCTCCCTTCATCACTGTAATAATCAAGATCATTATGGTGAACACCTTCATGAGAGCTACCATCCCTTGCCCAATCTGCACTCAGCTCTGTCCAATGAGATTTGGGAAACATCTGCTTAGCTACTTCTAACGGCTTGCGATCTACATACCACAAACGTTGCGCATCGGTTAAATTCGGTTGCACCGCTGCACTATCCCAAACCATCTTTAACGGGTCTAAACGCGTAATTACCGGTTCACCATCGAGGCTGTTCTCATAATCAAGCCGTGTATCAGTCCACCCCATGCCGCAGATAACCGCATCTTGGAAAGCATCACTATCAGCGTATTCTGCATGCGCCATGTCCCGAAACCATTCTGCCGCACCGGTAAGCAATTCACTAGGCAATGCCTTCCCTACTTGACGGGGAATAAACTGCACTTCGCGCTTGTTATTACGCTCTGACCCCACAACGGCATTGACCAATGGGGCAATACGATTAAAGGTCATAACGGGGCGGCGTTGCTTTTTTAACGCCGATAAATCTTCTTCATTCCATTGATCACCATTGTAAAAACCAAAATCCTCCCGCGCATGTTCACGCCATTTATTCACATGCTCCACATCTTCTTTGTACCAGCTCACAAGCTTGCGAAATAAGCCTTCTGTCGACAAATCTGATGCGTTACTTTCTTTATCTAAATGCTCTTCATCATACATCATTCTGCCATCCATGAGGTACTCTCATATTCCGTTCTGCCGCTATAAGCTGGTCGCTTTTGTATTTCTTTTGGTGGTTTGTATGAAATACACATCAGTCCAAAGGCATCTGCCCCATGACTGGACCAATCGTGCTCTGCTCCCAAGCCAATATTGCGCTTCTCATCCCATTTCTCGTGATACCAGTTCAGTGCCTTACGTCCTGCTACCGTCGTCTTTTCATTAAACCAAACAGAAGGCAAAACACGGCGGACTGTTTCTATACGTATCTTAACAGCTCCTGCTCCCTGATTAGGGATAACTTTTGTTTGAAAGCCTGCCTGTTTAAGAGCGCTCTCAAAACTCACATTGTGCACACGGTCTCTGGTTGCCCCATCATGGGGGAGAACCATCAATGCCTTCTCATAACCATTTTGACGCAACCAACCGATATGCTCCGATAAAGGCTGCCCCTGTGCTTCGTAATAATCAAGCACTCTGATCTCTCTACCAACAAATTGCGCTATCCATATCGCCGTGGCATCTGCCTTAGCACCCGTGCCCCCAATATCCCAAAAGGCGCGTATTTGCATTAAAGGATCACGAGCAACACGCCCTATCCGCCCCTCCTGCTCGGCTGCCAACATTTCCTTTTGATAATAAGCGCCTTGAACCGCTGTAAGATAAGCCCCTTCCCAGATATGCTTATAGGTCTCTGGACGGTTTCTCAGATCATCCAATCGCGCTTCATTCAAGATCTTGGGAAACTTCGGATTGTCTAACCAGTTGATCTCAACACGCTTGATTGCCTCATTGTCTGAAAAGCGAAACCGCTTCTCAACGGGGGCATTCTCTCGCAACGGGTTCCATGTCACCCATAATTCTGCATTCCAATCTTTTCCTTCTTCACGCAAAGTCGGTATAAGCGTCTGCCAAGCCGTCTCTGTAACGGGCTCTGCCTCATCAACCCAACAAAGCAAAATACGCCCCATAGACTTGATACTGGCTATATTGCGGTCAAGACCAGAAAACTGAAAGGCTATACGACCATCTATCGACTTAATCGACGACTCCCCAACCTTGTAATAGTCCTTTAAAAAGTCATGTGCTTCAATGGCGCGCTTAATTTCCTCCAATGAACTTTCTGACAAAGAATTCTGAAACTGACGTGCACAAAGTATAGTGCCCGATATCCCTTGCATACCAAATTGATAGCCTTTTAAAGCAGCCATCAAGGCAAATGATCTTGTCTTTCCAGACCCTCGTCCACCCCAAGCAGCACGCACCAAAGCCTTATCTGTAAAAATCGGTATAAGCTTTGGAACAATACTAATCTGTCGTGTTGTCATTGACCAAAGGCGCGATTTCTACACGCGTTATCACCTTAATGGCTCCCCCATCTTCACCTGTTACCTGTAAAGGCAACACCTTACCAAGCAACGCTAAATAAGCAGCGGGGCATTCCATAGCCTGTTTTTCCAAATAAGAGATCAAACCATCCTTGCCAATTTTATTCCCAGCATTCTCAGCAGCCTTAACCACTGCTTCTTTTAAAATGCGCGTCATCTTATTCGGAACGCCTTTGACACGCCCTTGACCTGCCTTTGGTGGTATACGCTTTTTAATGGGTTGTGGAGCCTGATGTGTATTTTCTGATGTCATAAAATACGCCCTCCAGATAATAAAAAACCCCGCAAATGCGGGGATTCCAAACTGCACTGCCTCTCGTCTAGATACAGTACGACCAAGTACAGCAATGTCATTAAATACGATTTGCTACACTTTGTCAACACTAAAATAACACATATTGATAATTTCAAAGGGAATCGGTTAAACAGCGCTTATGAATAATTAAGGATCCAAAATAATGAAATCATTATCCATAACACGCATCATAACATTTATAGCTTTCTTTTCTATATCAGCGCTACCTGCATCAGCGTCATTTGGATTTATAGACAAATTGACGCGTATGTTTACAAGTGTAGATACTATAGAGAAGTATAATCAACTTTACGACAAATACGCGAGTAAAGAATATACTGGCTTTACGCATTTTAATAAGCTAAGCCAAGCACAAGAATTTGTATACAGCCGTGGCCATCATAAGATGCCTTCCAAATTTGATCCTGTATTGCATCGTCACGTATTCGTTATTTTATGTGGACGCTTTGTGAATTTATTGCGGGGTGAGTATAATGAAGAAATGTCATGGGCAATGCTACCCAATGTAATAAGTCGTTTACGTTATGAACATAATTGGAGTGAAAGAGATTTTATGTGGGCATACAACGAATCCAATAACAGCAAAAATCCAATGATTTATTATGCAAAAAAATTTCTTAGTAATTCGACTGGAACTGGCATTAGCCCCAAAACACAAATGATAGTTGTAGTATCTGACGTGAGCACCGGTGATTATGAAAACACTAAACAAGTCGCTAGATTTTGCAGAGACTTACCAACGATATATGATATAATGAAACCGTAATAGAGATTGTCATTTACGATCAAAATGTTTCTGAAGCACATTAAGAGCAACACGCAGCGAATTCACAAGATGTGGTAACATTTGATCTTCTATCACGAGGTACTGTAGCGCAGCATGAAGATTATACTGTCTATAGAGGCATTGGGCTTCTTTTAGTGCCTCTTGCGTGTTTATAAACTGCTCTGTTGCAAATGCTACCCACTTATCTCTTGCCTTATCATCTGAAGATGACGGCATTTCGTCATAAATCGCATTAGGCAAGCCTTTTGCACAAAGGTAATCGTTTCTTATCTGTAGATATTGCTGGGCGGCGTCATATTGCTCTTGTGTAAGCACGCCTTGCAAGCAAAGCCGCCCTATGTAAGACCCAGAAAGTGGATTTTTTGCCTCCTGTAGCGTTAAACCGAAGCGCTTTGCACGCATTTCTATTGCCAATTTATCAACGGCTTCACGCGGTGCTTTTGCACGTGATATACGTCCGTTTGGTTCTCTTACCTGCCCTGCTATTTTAGGGCGTCCCCTCTTTTTATTTTTTTTCATAACACCGCCTTTTATTTAAAAAGGAACACTGTCATTCATAACGGTATGGGGCGTATCAAGAGGTCTGTAAATGCTTCTGTCATAAGCAGATGACTGATCTTGATTATCATCATTTTTGCCATCTAAAAGCTTTAACTCGCCTTTGTACTGAGGCAATATGACTTCTGTTACATAGCGATCAACACCGTTTTTATCTTGCCATTTACGGGTTTGTAGTCGCCCCTCGATATAAACTTTGCTGCCTTTATTCAGATACTGGAGTGCTATTTTTGCAAGATGTGGATTAAACACCACAATGGAATGCCATTCGGTTTTGTCTATTCTTTTATTGGTTGCCTTGTCTGTATAGCTCTCAGACGTTGCCATTCGAAAATTGACCACCTCGATGCCAGATGACATTGTTTTGCTTTCGGGATTGGCACCTAAATGACCAATTAAAATCACTTTATTAAGCATGTTTGTAAGTCCCATTAAATGATGTAAAGATCATAACATGTTTTATGTGTTTTTACAATGTTTTCAGTTATCTAATAACAATTATTTAATGTTTTACATTATGTGCTAAATCACTAAAGCGTGTAAAATCGGATTGAAAGGCAAGGGAAACGATTCCTGTCGGACCATGGCGTTGTTTTGCTATAATAACCTCGGCTTTACCCTTGGCTTGCTCCATTGCATCTTGCCATTTGCTATACTCAGCAGTGCCTTCTTTGGGTTCTTCATTTTTGAGATAATATTCTTCACGATAAACGAACAGAACAATGTCGGCATCTTGCTCGATTGAACCAGATTCACGTAAATCAGAGAGTTGCGGACGTTTATCGGTTCGGTTTTCAACTTGACGTGAAAGTTGTGACAGAGCAATGATGGGAATATTGAGTTCTTTTGCAAGTGCTTTTAATCCGGTGGTAATGGCTGTAATTTCTTGAACGCGGTTTTCTAATGAACGCTTTGAACCGCTTGTCATGAGTTGGATATAATCGATAATCAAGACATCTAGACCATGTTGTCGTTTAAGACGCCTTGCACGGGCGGCCAATTGTGCAAGGGATACACCCCCCGTTTGATCAATATAAAGAGGGATTGTTTGTAAGGAACGCATTGCGTGAATAATTTTTGCAAATTGCTCTTCTGAGATATTACCACGGCGCATATCAGAAGAAGAAACCTTTATTTGCTCTGAGATAATACGAGTTGCAAGCTGTTCTGTTGACATCTCAAGTGAGAAGAAACCAACAATACCCCCTTCATTGGCTTGGCTGTTATCATGACGCTTGCAAGCATTGGCAATATTAAAAGCAATATTGGTAGCCAGTGAGGTCTTCCCCATAGCAGGGCGCCCCGCAAGGATAATCAAATCAGATGCTTGTAACCCTCCCATTTTCTCATCAAGTGTTTTGATATGGGTAGCTATCCCTGAGAGCCTTGAGGAACGCTTTTTCGCTGCACTTGCCATGTTAAGTGCTTTTGCAATGGCTGTATTAAAGTTTTCAAACCCACCCCCATATTTTCCCTTTTCTGCCAATTCAAACAACTGATTTTCAACAGTTTCAATTTGTTGTGATGTTGTAAGGTCTACAGAAACATCATAAGCTCTATTCACAACTTGAGTGCCAAGGTTAATTAAAGAGCGTCGGATAAACAGATCATAAATGACGATTCCATAATCTTTAGTATTAATGATTGTGACTGCCTCGGTAGCTAAACGCACCACGTAATTATATACAGTGATGTCACCAATTTTCTCATCATTTTCAACAAAGGGCTTAATAGTAATGGGATCTGCAACTTTTCCACTTTGAATAATTTGTGAAATGATATTAAAAAGCCTTTGATGCAACGGTTCAAAAAAATGCTCTGCTTTTAAAAAATCAGAAACGCTATCAAGAGCATTATTATTGATAATGATAGCACCCAGCAAAGCTTTCTCTGCTTCAATATTATGGGGCAGTTGACGAAAAGAAGATTGTTCTTCTGTTTGAAAAGAAGGTAATTTAACAGCGCTCATTTTATTCATTATGATTTAAATTGATTTGATAAATGATAATTATAAATCACTGAATCTACAGTGTGAATCCCATTTTTATTTTACTTAACAGCTTGCGTTTTGATACGTTTTGTGCAATAAAGAGATGTTCTTTTATATTTCGATTGGTTATTTTAATCGTTTATTTGGATCGCTAGCTGTTTTGATAATAAAAGCCGTGTCTTAAAGGACGCGGCTTTTTTTAATTCTATCTTTTAGAAGCCGCTTTAGTCAATTTATCTACAGTCTTTATCTATCTACAAAAGGATATTAAACCTGTAGAAATCTCTTTTCTTCCTGTAACCCATGCCCCCAAAATAAGTTGCGTATCTCCAAAAACACGCGCCCTGCCACCAATAATTGCCTTTCCATAAGCACGTACATTACCGTAAACCTTCGCAAACCCATTAACACACGCCTCATCACAAATTATTGCATTTTCAAAAACCTTCGCATGCCCCCAAACCATAGCAGCATTATAAACCTTGGCATCATCACCAACCCAGCAATTGCCATCATGTGATAAGTTGTATTCACTTTCAATAAAGCCCCCTAAATCTCCTTTTTTAACACTTCCAAAACTTCTTAAAGCTTTAATGCGATAAAGTGTTCTAACTCTACCATAGAGATGGTCTTTAACTTCTGTAGTTTCATTAGTAAGTTCATATTTTTTGGATACATTTTTAGTGGTCATAGGTTTTACTCCTAATCTAAATATTCGATAAAATTTTAATGGAAATTTGAGAAGGCGCCCCCGCAACGCCTGTTATTTAAACTGCTTTTGCAATAGCGTTTGTTAAAACGCGCTTGGCTTCTGTCGTAACCAATTTGTAGTGATCAAGCTCTTTTTGTAGATCATTTACATACGATAAACGCGCAGCAATCATTCCCAAAACTTTACCAATTCCCTCAGGAGCTTTTAAACTTTCATAAGAAAATAAATCATTATCTCTAGAGAATAAATCATGATTTTTTGATTGGCTTTTTAATTCATAAAAAGCTTTAACAAGCGCCTTTTTAAATGCACGCACCGTATTATTATTGCGCATATATGTCATGAGCAAAGTTGCTTGTGATTCATTAAGGATTGCGATTTCTCTTTTTTGACATCCGCCATTTGTTTTAAAGGGTACGATCTCAAATCCAACCCTTCCAAACTCTTCAAAATCTTTAATATTTTTACGTAGCAATCTAATAACAGTAGCATGGCTATTACCCACACCCTCTGCAATTTTTAGAGAATTTGTAACTGCAACGCCATCATCATTGATTGTAACTAGATCTTTCATTGAAAAAACCTTTCTAATAGTTAGTACGTTTTTGATTTAAAAACCCTATAAGGGCATCGGGCGCTCAAAAACACGGCTATTAGTCCGTCGCTATGCTTTTCCCTCGCGAAGGGTATTGTATGGCATAGCTACACCCGATGTAATCAATATATGCTAATAATAGCATAAAAAACAATCAGTATTTTAAAGGCATGGGAAAGGTTGTTACGTAACCCATCCGCTAATAGCTAAGTGTTTTTGAAGCACTTGTGATTCGTTTAACAGAATGACTTTTTAAAGTCAATACGTATTTTTTATTTTTTCAATTTTTTTCATTTTGATACCTACCTAATTGAATATCAAGTGCTTTTTTTAGCTCTCTTTCTTTTTAATAGATGATTGTATCGCGTAAATGGACATGTTTATTAAACTGCGTGTATGCAACATGAGAAAGAATGAATAAACTAAAAAAAAGTACCAAATAACGATATCTAAATACCAAAATACAGTATAACTATTTGGAAAAATTAAAACGACAAGTGCTAAACTTATTAGCTTTAAAAGTCTGTGCAAATACTGTTGTAAATCACGTGTTAATGTCTTCCAACCTGTTGTATTGCCACGTTTGTATTTTGGATTGTTCTGCAACTCAAAAGGAATATGAGAATTGCATAAAATTACAAAAATATTTGTTATTATTATCAAACCAAAAGATGCAAATATCAAAATACCTTGGATAAAATAGGGATTTTTTTTAATTCCTAGAAAGCATAAAAATATAAAAATTATAATACCAAACAAGGCTCTTAGCTGCTTATCTGTAAACATATTTATTTCCTGCGGTTTTCGATAATTTTTTGATCTCTTTATTGATCTCGTCTATAAGAGGTTCGTAATTGAGAACGCTTTTCGGAATACCACCCCCATATATCCAAGCTTTCACTTGCGCCTTGGTACTGTAATCAACTTTACAAGGCATCTCATGATACTGACCACCGTCAAATTCTTCGTATTCTCTTGTGCCATCATCATATTCGTAAAGGTTATAAAAATGTTCTGCTACCCCTAATCCCCATGGTGCATGCCCCACCGCCGTTGCAACCCACTTTTTTTGCCCTTTCTGTTTACGTTTTTTTAAAAACATCTGGTTTAATATCCCCTATCTAAATCCATAACTTTACCAATGGGTTTATTTGCCTCAAAATGGACCGTACAGAAGCGTTTTTAATTTCAATGTGGTTTTTATCACAAAATCTTTAAATCGCTCTGTACGGTGCCTTTCTGTCAATTTAAACGCATCTCTATTCTCAAAATCATCAGCAAATTTCACTACTTTGCTGTTTTTTCGGATCCTTTTAAATACAATTTCATGACTGATGCTTCCGAAAAAAGCTCTATTTCTGATCCATAAGTGTCTTTAAGCGTAGATCGCTGTTGGGGGTATGCTAAATCTTTCTGAAAGGTTGTTTGCGAAATTGTTTGATGATGATTTATAGCATGCGGTTGCATATAGTTTTTCCGTTTCTAATTTTTTGTGTTTCTTAATTACCAGTCCATATTCTGGATGCGTAATCCAATTATCCCAAGCGCTTTGCCAATCGCGTTCATTTGCATTTCGACATGGGTTGGATTTTGAAAAGCGTACAAATTTTTCAAATTCTGATAAGGCTTCATCATGCGTTAATCCTTGTTCAGTTGCGTATTGAAAATCGGGTTTGAAATCTTCTAGTATTCTTTCAACTTCTTGTTTTTCGCTTGTTTTCTTAGTTTCTTCAAAAAAGTTTTCTTTCTCTGGAAAATAAGCAGGCATCATCGTGTCAAAGATTTCTGAAAGTTTTTTTCCAACCTTTTTAACTTTTCGTGAAGGCAATTTCGCAATCATCGCTTCGTTAATTTGCCATCGGTTGTTAACTTCGTTTGAAAGATTGATATTTTGCTCGCGAATGATTGGTTGTTTGGTTTCTATCGTTTTGATTTGCTCTGATTGAACATCATCACACTCGATTGGCTCGTCAACCAAATCGTTTGTTTCTAAATTTTCAAAATCAATTTCTCTTTTTGATAAAATAATATTTTTATTTTTTTTGTTATTGTTATTGTTATTGTTAATGTGTTGTCGTGATGAACTCATCATGATGTCATCATGACCTCGTGATGATGTCATGATGACATCATCATGTTCTCTTGATGAATTATCTTTCTGCTTATTTCTCTTAGTATTCGCAGCTTTTATAGCTTTTTCTGAGAGTCTATTTAAATTCTCATTAGAGTTATTGAGTTCTTCCTCAACATCTAAATTCCACAAGCGACCATCTGCTAAACGAATGAAATATCCTTCTTCAAGCAAAACATTCAGTGCCGCTTCAAACTTCTTCACTGAATAACCAGTGTAATTAGATAAAACTTTAATATTATAAAAAAGAGGTTCACCAGTATGCAACATACGTAACCGTAATCGCATATAGATATTGCCCTCTACAGCAGGCAAATAATCAACAACTATTGCCCACTTGTCTGCAAAAAGCCTCGTCCATGGCAACTTAGTTGACATACTTCACCTCCCTTTCTTTATTATTATTGCAAGTGAAATTATCTAGCTCTTCAGTGATGTTATTGAGTTCTTTTTCAACTTCTGAATTCCACAACCCACCATTGTCTAAACGTATGATGAATCCACCTTCAATCAAGGAATTCAAAGCTGCTTCAAACTCTTCTACTGGATAACCAACCCAAAAAGCTAATACCGTTAAGTCCTTTAAAATAGGTTCACCAGTATGGAGCATTAGAAGTCGCAACATGACATAGATACATTTCTCGGTCGGCGACAAACAACCAAGAGTAAGAAGCCACTTGTCTGCAAAAAGCCTCGTCCATGGCAACTTAGTTGACATACCCCAATTCCCTTTCTTTAACTAAATATAAAATTGCTAAAGCATCTGCTTCGTTATCATCTTTCGGATTGTGCCCTTTTGCACGCACCGCCTTAATCATCTCTTCTTTCGACGCATTCCCCTTGCCTGTCGTCGCTTTCTTAATCGTACTTACTGGTATCCCCTCATACGGTATCTGATGCTGTTCACACCACGCCGTTAACGTTGCTAACAAACCACCGTAAACATGCGCTGCATCTGTACCTTTATGACGCCTCACCTCTTCAAAATACACCACGTCAATTTGACCTGCTGTCTGCTTTATTTCTGATAGCCATTGTTTAAAACGCAAGTAACGCATTCCACCGCCTTCAAAACGGCGCGATTGAAAATTCACGGTACCACTGAATATGTCACCCTCGGCATTGCGAAACGCCCACCCCGTTTTGGTACCTAGATCAAAACAAAGGATTGTATGAAGCATCTAAATCACTTACATTTAATGATGGTTTTTTCTTAGAATGGTGCTTAAACGACTTCTCTGCACACAATTTTACTGCAATTCACACAATAAGAAACGTTAGGAAAAGATAATTTTTCAATGAGCTTTGCTTGCTCGTGTATTATTTCGTCTTTTTCATTTATCTCTTGTCTAAGCCTTTTTGTGGTTTTAAAAGCAGTATAAGCTGCATAACAAGATATAATAAGCGCAATTAAGCCCATCTCTATCTCCTCACTTACCCTTCTTCTTACTCTTCTTATTCTTATGAGGCGGCGCTTTTACTGCTTCATCACGCTGTTTAAGCTCTTGTGTTAGTCTTTCAACTTCCTCGTCGCGTGATTGAACATCTGCTTTTAGTGCCTGTATCTTTTCACTTTTCCGTTTAAACTCTTCTCGGTACGCATCTATCTTTTGCTTCAATTCTTTAATTTCCGCATCACATGATTGAACATGTACTGTTAGTAGCTCTATCGTTTCACTGTTCCGTTTAAACTCTTCTCGGTACGCATCTATCTTTTGTTTAAGTTTTTCAATTTCCTCGTCACGTTCTTCAATCTCTTGCTTCAGTTCTTCCATTTCCTCCTCGTCACATTCTTCCATCTTTTGCTTCAGTTCATCAATTTCCTCGTCGCGTTCTTCAATCTCTTGCTTCAATTCTTTAATTTCCTCGTCGCGTAATTGAACATCTGCTTCGAGTTCTTTAATTTCCTCCTCACGTTCTTCAATCTCTTGCTTCAATTCTTTAATTTCCGTATCGCGTGATTGAACATCTGCTTTTAGTGCCTGTATCTTTTCACTTTTCCGTTTAAACTCTTCTCGGTACGCATCTATCTTTTGCTTCAATTCTTTAATTTCCGCATCACATGATTGAACATGTACTGTTAGTAGCTCTATCGTTTCACTGTTCCGTTTAAACTCTTCTCGGTACGCATCTATCTTTTGTTTAAGTTTTTCAATTTCCTCGTCACGTTCTTCAATCTCTTGCTTCAGTTCTTCCATTTCCTCCTCGTCACATTCTTCCATCTTTTGCTTCAGTTCATCAATTTCCTCGTCGCGTTCTTCAATCTCTTGCTTCAATTCTTTAATTTCCTCGTCGCGTAATTGAACATCTGCTTCGAGTTCTTTAATTTCCTCCTCACGTTCTTCAATCTCTTGCTTCAATTCTTTAATTTCCGTATCACGTGATTGAACATCTGCTTTTAGTGCCTGTATCTTTTCACTTTTCCGTTTAAACTCTTCTCGGTACGCATCTATCTTTTGCTTAAGTTCTTCAATTTCCTCGTCACGTTCTTCAAGATCCGCATCACATTCATCAATTGTCTGCTTGCTTTCCATTAAATACCTAAACTCATTCTCTTTCATTTTTTTCTTAATATCTTGAACCTGCTCTTTAAGTGCTTTAACTTGGTTGCGATAATGCAATGCAATACGAAACATCACTCCGCTTAAGAGCAAAACTGAAACCACTGCTATCCATAAAATTTCATTCGAACTCATCTTTATCTCCTTTAATTTTTATGAGGGCGGTCATCATGACCAATCTGTTGTGCTTCGCATTCCATTAAAAAAAGAATGCAACAAGCCGCATGTGCCAAGTGTGATAAATCACTCTCAGCATCCTTATGCTCTCCACCAAACCATGCTAATAAATGACGTAAAGCAGCACCGTGAAACCTGCTCCAGTGCATGCCATTACGCCAATTGTTTGCTCCGTACTTCTTTGCCCCAAACTCTAAAACTTTGCCGATTTCAATCAGTGCCAACGGCGGTATAAGCTCTATACGAGGCTTACCATCATCATTCTTATGCGCTTCGTTTGTGCTATATGAAACGTGTTTACGCATGTAAACTTCGTCGTTATCGCTAACCTCTCCATAGCCACAAACCTTGGTATATCCACAAACCTTGGCATTTCCGTAAACACGAGCATTTTCACAAACCTTAGCATTCCCATACACATGCGCATTGCCATAAACCGAAGCATCATTACTAACACAGACATAGCCACAAACCTTGGCATTGCCATAAACACGGGCATGGTCACTAACATGCGCATGCCCACTAACACGAGCATTTTCATAAACTCTAGCTCTGCCATAAATATGGGCATTGCCATAAACATAACTATCTCCATAAATAAAAGCATCTATACCAACACGGGCATTGCCATAAACACGGGCGTTTTCATAAACATTGGCTCCATTAAAAACCCATGCATTTTCATAAACCTTGGCATTATCAAAAACACAAGCCTTCTGAGCAACCCAACATTCACCATGATGACTTAAGTTGCTCTCTTTTTCGATATACCCCCCAATCTCTCCAGCCTTCACATCTCCAAAATCTCTTAAGGCTTTAATACGATGAAGTGTGTGATTACCAAAAACACGTGTCTCATCCGTGAATTCATATTTCTTTTCTACAGCCATCTTTATCTCCTTAATGCTGTAAAGTTTCTCCGGTGTGATCAACACCGCAGCTCTTGCTAATTTTCGACAATGGGGGGTGTTGCTCTTGCATTAATCTCTGCAAGCGCTCGGGATAAAAAAAATCTTCTGGACGCAAATCTATCCCATGCTCACGTGCATAGTTCAAAAGCATAATTTGGTATTTAGCTGGAATGATGCCGCCTTTACCCTCTCGCTTTTCAAAGGGGTAAGTCCATTTATAAACAGCAGACACATGGCATTGAGAAATCAACGACACACGTTTTGCACCACCTAAATATTTTATAATCATAACTGCTGGAGTAATCATGTAATCCAAAATTTCTGTCATATATTTACGTATTACGCAAATATAAGCAAAATTTTCGTAATACGCAATATTGATTATTTAATAATTTTAAGAGAGAAAAATAAAATGGATTTTCAAAAGCTAATAAAAATGTGGATTAATGAAAAATTAAATGAAATGGGGCATGGAAGCCGTAAGGCTTTAGGGCAACATTTAGGATTGAGTCCATCATCTATTACGCGCTTATTATCGATTGATGACTCTGACTCTAAAGCCTACCGTGATATCACCGCAGAAGAGCTAGTGAAGCTACACAGTTTCTTTAAGGAGTATCCTCCGTATCCGGCTTTAAGCAAGATAGATCAAGATTTTTATGATCTATATTCGTCTTGCAATGAAGAAGAACGGAGGGCAGTTTTAGCGTTTCTTCATACTTTAATCGAATCAAAAAAGCGATAACTGCTGTTTTTTCTTCATTTGACAATTGTAAAAATTTTCTTTTGGCAGTCTTATAACCTTTCATAAAATCTCCAAATATCTATAAAAACACACTAATCTTTAGATGAATACTCATAAAATAATTTTCGTTATACGGTATTTTTATGTTGACATTACCGTAAAGCGAAAATATGTTCACTCCATATCTTAGAAAATAACTTTTGCCAATAGGCAGTATGGAGGCATTTGTGAATAAACCAGTGTTTATAAATTCTGATGAAATTCTCTTAGTGATGTGCGAAAATGAAGAGCAAAATCTCGCTAAATCTGGTCCTTTCTTAGAAGAAAGTGACATGATCAAATTTATCGACCAAGCCGATAATGCTGTCCAAATTTTGCGTATTGAACCAACGACTAATCGTTGCGAAGATATCTCTGAAGATATTGCCGAATTCTATCTTAAAGAATGTGAAGAGCAGTGTTTCAACGGAAACATTCCTCACGATTTTATTCTACACAGCACAGCATACGGTTTTTTTTTAGATGATATAAAACAGCGCGAATATGATGATGCAATGTATGGTTCTTACGAACAACAACACCGTTTGCGTCCTTGTGATGTGCTTTAAAAGCTAAAGGCGTTTTTAAAAGACGCCACCTTTTCAAAAAATTCACCACACAATGCAATGCCGTTCTTTTGCAAGAACGACAAAGGCAGAATCTAACTTAAAGGAGTAAAACCATGGAAAAAAATACGAACTTACTGATGAAACAATTGAGTTTGATAGAAAAACTCTCCACCGCATTCGTGCTTTAAGGGATTTTGATGATGTTAAAGCAGACGACCTAGGCGGCTATATCGAGAAAGAAGACAATCTAAGTCATGATGGTAATTGCTGGGTAGGTGATGATGCAAAAGTCTATGGTTATGCCAAGGTTTTTGGTGATGCACATGTTTATGGAAACGCTCGTGTAGATGGTCATGCAAGAGTTTATGACAAAGCCAAGGTTTATGGTGATGCTTATATTTATAACATTGCTGATATTTACGAAAATGCATGTGTTTTTGGTAGTGCATCTGTTACCGGAGAAACTAATATTTTTGGTAATGCGCAGATTTTTGAACATGCTCGTGTTTTTGCCAGTGCACAAATCTACGAAAATGCACAAGTTTCCGGTGGTGCATTTATTAGTGGAAAAGCTGAAATTTATGGAAATGCTAAAATCTATGGCAGTCCATTGATTTCCATCAGAGCAAAAGTTGGGGGAAATGCCAAAATCTGTGGTGATGCATTTATTCATGGAAACGCAGAGATCATCAATGATGAAATCATCACAACGGGCATGAGGCAATAAACCATGGAAAAGAAATACGAACTTACTGATGAAACAATCGAAGTTGGGGGCAAAACTCTCCACCGCATTCGCGCATTACGAGACTTTGGAAACGTCGAGAAAGGTGATTTAGGTGGCTATATACAAAAAGAAGACAACCTATCGCATCATGGTAATTGCTGGATTGGGGATTATGCAAAAGTCTATGGTTATGCCAAGGTTTTTGGTGATGCTAAGGTTTACGAAAATGCACAAGTTTACGGTTATGCACATGTTTACAACAATTCTCGTATTTATGGCAAAGCAGAAGTTTGCGATGAACCATGCATTTACGGTGATGCAGAAGTTTACGGTGATGCATATATTTGCGGTGAACCGCACGTTTTTGATAATGCAGAAGTTTATGGCAATGCACAAGTTTACGAAAAGGCATACATTTATGATAGGGCGCGTGTTTACGGCAATGCAGAAGTTTCCGGTGATGCGCATGTTTACGGTCATGCAAAAATTTACGGTGAAGCATGTGTATGTTGGGACGACTGGATTGATGGCGATAAAAGAATCTCAACTAGGTAACAAACCAGATGAAAAAATACGAATTTACTGATGAAAAAATTGTGTTTGATGGAAGAACTCTTCACCGAATTAGAGCATTAAGAGACTTTGGATATGTCAAAAAAGGTGACCTAGGCGGTTTTATAGAAAAAGAGAGCAACTTAAGCCATAAGAGAGACTGTTGGATTTTTGGCAATGCACAAGTTTACGGTGATGCCAAAGTTTATGATGATGCGCGGGTTTATGGGAATGCACAAGTTTATGGCAATGCACAAGTTTATGATTATGCCGAAGTTGGTGGTGCTTCTGTTGGAGATAATGCCAAGGTTTTTGACTATGCGCGGATTTATGGGAATTCTGCTATAGGGGAAAGTGTACACGTTTACGGAAATGCTAAAATTTACAATCAAGCATATATTTGCTGTCGTGTAAACATTGCTGGAAATTGTAAAATTAGTGGCTCCACCGTAATCGTAGAACGTGAGAAATAGTAATCATGGAAAAGAAATATGAACTTACTGATGAAATAAAAGAATTTTATGATGCAAGAACCGATAAAAGTAAAAAACTTTATCGCATACGTGCATTAAGAGATTTTAGAAATATTAAAAAAGGTTACTTAGGTGGCTATATACAAAAAGAAGACAACCTATCGCATGAAGGCGATTGTTGGGTTTGGCATAAAGCTATGGTTTGTGGTGACGCTAAGATTTTCGGCAATGCACAAGTATTTGAACGCGCACAAATTACAGGCAGGGCGCGTGTTTATGAAAATGCAAAAGTTTGCGGTGAAGCATATGTTGAATATGATGCGCAAATTTACGGCAATGCACAAATTTATGGTGAGGCTCGAGTTTTGGGCCATGTTTATGGCAATGCCCGTGTCTATGGAGATGCTTATATAAGTGATAAAGCACACATTTCCGGAAATATGAAAATTCTAGATAGAGTATATATTTTCGATAATGTAAATATTTCTGGTAATCTTGAAATTCGTGGACGCAATTCAATCATCTACGAAAGTGACTATTCAGCAAGCGATATAAGCTACATAAGCCGTTTCTAACAACCAAACAACATTTTTAAACACAAGCGTGATTCACGCCACGGGTGAATTGTACGCAAATCAAGGAAATAAACCATGGAAAAAAAATACGAACTTACTGATGAAACAATTCAGTTTGATGGAAAAACTCTTCACCGTATTCGTGCTTTAAGGGATTTTGATGATGTCAAAAAAGGAGATCTTGGTGGCTTTATTGAAAAGGAATATAACTTAGGTCATGATGGCAATTGCTGGGTCTATGATGATGCCAAGGTGCTTGAAAGCGCTACCATTTTTCATAATGCCAAGATATTTGATGGCGCCTGTATTAGTGGAAATGCTTCAGTTTATTCTGATGCACAAGTTTACAGTCGTGCTGTTGTTTTTGGTAATGCCGAAGTTTCTGGTAGTGCACATGTTTTTGGTGATGCTGTTGTTCGCGACAAATCTCATGTTTACGGTGATGCAGAAGTTTACAATAGCGCACTCATTTATGGTGACGCAGAAGTTTTTGAGAATGCACGAATAAAGAATAGTGCCCACATTTACGACAATGCTCGTGTATATGGGAACGCAATAATTTGTGGTCCTGCTCTCATTTATAACAATGCTAAAGTTTATGGTGATGTCATTATATCATGCTCCAATTTCACGTATGAGGATGATATTAATTATGGAAATGTTGAGATTTTTGGAGATGCAAAAGTTTATGATAGTGCTCGCATTTATGACGCAGTCAAGATCTTTAGAAATGCCGAAATTCGTGGATTAGCTAATATTCGCGGAAACACGAGAATTCCTCAAGACATAAAAATTTAACAACCAACCAGCCTTTTAACACCAGCGTGATTCACGCCACGGGTGAATTGCGCGCAATGTAGGAAATCAAGATGACAAATTCTACTTTTTTAAAAGAAATGGCAGAAAAATATGGATTTTCTGCTGAAGAATTTCGAACCACAATCATAAAAACTTGTATTGGAGATAAAAATGCTAATGTCATCACTGATGCAGAATTTGCCGTTTTTCTTTTTGTTGCCAATACTTATGGACTTAACCCTTTAACAAAAGAAATCTATGCATTCCCTAAAAAAGGCGGCGGCATCATACCCGTTGTTTCTATCGACGGTTGGATAAAGATCATCAAATCAAATCCTGACTTTGATGGCATGACCTTTCAAGATCAACTCAATGAAGATGGGAATATCATTGCTATCAAATGTGCTATTCGTCTCAAAGGAATTAAAGACCCTATCGAAGTCACCGAATATCTCAAAGAATGCGAACAAGACAAAAGTGAACCTTGGAAAAAATACCCCGCACGTATGTTGCGCCATAAAGCTACTATACAGTGTGCTCGCTATGCTTTCGGGCTTTCCGGTATTTATGAAGAAGATGAAGCAAAACGTATCAATGAAACAAACCATAACGTACAAACGAAGTTAGTTTCTTATGATGTGCTTACGCAAATCAAACAATTAATAAACATCACTCAAACAGAAGAAGAAAAAGTGCTTGATTATGCACAAGTCGATAGGCTTGAAGATCTTCCTGATGAAGTAGCACAAAGGATTTTGGATATTTTGCAAAAGAGACAGCATGAAAAAGAACAATCTTTCCTACAACAAAAGCAAATAGAAGCGCCTATACAAGATGCCGAATATATTCACGTCCAAGATATAGAATATGTATCACAAGAACAAAGAACGGCGGTGTGATATGGAACAAAGAACAGCAGAATGGTTTCAAGCGCGCTTGGGTAAAGTCACCGCATCAAACATTTACAGCGTACTCAGTAAAACTACAAAAGGATTGCCTACGAGCAAATATGAAGACTACAAAATCAAACTCATAACAGAACGTTTAACAAGAGAAACAAGCCCCTATTATGAAACTGAAGATATGAGATGGGGTATTGAGCATGAAGATGATGCCTTGAGAGAATATGGCTTCATTTATGATGCCGATATAACAAAATGCGGCTTTATCCAACACCCCACAATAGAAATGGCGGGGGCTAGCCCCGATGGTCTCATTGGAGAAGACGGTTTAATCGAAGTCAAATGCCCAAGATCAGTAACACATATGCGCTTTTGTATAGGTGACGAAATCAAACCAGAATATCACGCACAAATGCAATTCCAAATGGCTTGTACAGAACGAAAATGGTGTGATTTCGTAAGCTATGACCCACGTTTTACGGGGGAATTCTTTCACTTACGCATGAAAGTCAAGCGTATTCTCCGTGATGATCAACAAATTGAACAGATCAATCAAGCTGTTGAAACCTTTTTAGCAGAGATAGAACGAGAGATAAAACAACTCTTAACAAAAGCTGCTTAACCTTATGGGGGTGTTTTGTTCCCCGCATATCTACGAGCACCCCCACCCTTCTTAACACTTTCAAGTAATACGTGATTCACGCCACACGTGAATTGCATCTCAATGTAAGGAGAAAAGATATGGCGCCTCGTCCAGCTGCTATAACGCAACCAGCCATTGCTCGCGCTTTAAGAGAAGCTAAAAAACAAGGTTGTGAACTCGTAGAAATCAAACCTACCGGTGAACTGCTTATCTATCTTAAATCCGATATTCCACTACCAAATTCAGTTAACCACCCAGACAAACTTTTAGATTTGTCAAAGAATGAATATTACGAAACCGCACTCTCTAAGATGTAAAATACCATGCCAAAACCACGTCCTCCTCATCTCGTTAAACAAATTACTCAACATGGCAAAATTGTATGGTATGTACGTATTGGTCATGGCAAACGCATTAGAATACGCGGTACCTATGGAACGCAAGAGTTTGTTGATAACTACAAAAGCGCACTTGCCGAGTTACAAGGGCTTATACTTCCTAAATCCAAAACCGGTAAACTTGTTGAAGGTTCATTTGCATGGCTGCTTAAACAATACTTTAACAGCTCTAATTGGCATAGTTACACTAAAGCTACAAAAAAACAAAAAGAACTCATCCTTATGAAGGTATGTGATACTATAGGAAACATTCCATACCAAGCAATTGAAAAGAAGCATATTATAGCCGGTGTTGAACGGCGTAAAGAAACACCAGCAATGGCTAGAAACTTTCTGAAAGCCCTTAATGGACTTTTTAATTGGGCAATTGATCAAGGTCTTTTAGAAAATAATCCAACAACAGGAGTAAGAAGACCAGCTCTTAACAACAAAGATGGATTTGTTGTTTGGACAGAAGAAGATGTTGAGAAGTATTATCAAAGATGGTCCCATGGTACCCATGAACGCGTTTGGATTGATGTCCTTTTGTATACGGGTTTGCGTCGTGGTGATGCGGTCCGCATTGGCTGGAAAGATGTAAAGAATAACATCATTCATCTTAAAACAGAGAAAAGTAAATTCCAAACAGATGTTTTTCTTCCCATTTTACCGGAATTAGCCAAAACGCTTGAAGCAGGTCCTATTGGAGCAGAAACATTCATTTGTGGTAAAGAAGGTAAAAAACTAGTTAAAGAAAGTTTTGGCAACCTTTTTCGTGAGGCTTGTAACGTAGCAGAAATCAAAAAATCAGCACATGGCTTGAGAAAATTAGCAGCAACACGCGCAGCTAACTCTGGTGCAACAGTATCACAACTCAAAGCAATTTTTGGCTGGACAGATGACGCTATGGCATCTCTTTACACAAAGAGCGCAGACCGTAAAAAACTTGCTCTTGAAGCCATAAAAAAGCTTCAAAAAGATGAGGGATAGAGGCAAAAAAACTCAATAGAATCAAGATTCACCTATTCCCTCATATTAGACATAACTATTTTATTTTACTTGCTTTTTATTTGCTCTCATCGCCCACCATATAGCTTTACATTCCTATTCAGTTATTGATTCTTCATATATTTTTTAAAGATGAGAGATTCCTGAATAAAGTATTGTTATTTCTATGGATTCGACTAGTATCCAAGGATATTATGATATACGGGGGCGAATAAATTTGATCGCGTGTGGAAAAACATTGAAACAGTTAAGAATCTTCAACCTCTGCAAAGTATAGGAATAAGAGCGACAGTTACCAAAGAGATTCTAGAAAATATTATTAATTTTATCGATTTTTGTATAAGCAAAGATGTCGATTATATCGGATTCAGCCCGCTCGATACGTCGTCATTTAGTTTTTCTAGAAAAAATAATACAAAGGATCGATCTAAGGCTTTAAGAAACAAAACTCTTCCGCCAAACACTTCACTTTTTCATTTGAGAGATGAATTATCAAGGAAAGAATCCCCCCCTCCAGATTTATATAGATAAAAAGTTCCAAGAAAGGAAAATCTCATGGACGTCACAAAATTTTGTAAATTGTATTAATTATTACTTAGGCGAAAATTCTATGTACGTTTCGTCGCCGTTAATGTGTTTATTTCCATTTTCATCCTTGGTATTGGACTATAATGGAGATTTAAAAAATTGCTTTTATTCAGAAGCTTTTGGGAATCTACAAAATTATGAGGCAATAGATTGGTCTGCTCAGAGCGTTTTAAAATCTTTGAAAGAATCTGGCGCATGTAGCGGATGTCGTGGGAAGGTATTTTGTGGATAAGGTTAAGCAATTTAAGATTTATAGTGTTAGCAAGTCTACTGCTATAGTGGTTGCTGTTTTACCACTTTTTTTGTCGGAAAAATTGCATTTATCGCAAGCGGATATTGTTTTAATCGGTAGTTATTTTTTATTGCTTCCTTTGATCTTAGAAGTCCCCTTGGGTTTATTATCAGATGTTTATGGAAGTAAGCGCGTTATTTATACTGGGCTGTTTTTCTTTCTTTGCGGTTTTTTAGCTCTTTTTATGAATTATGCATATTTTGCTTACGCCACTTATTTGTTGTGTATTACATTAGCAGCCGCTTGTTTCTCAGGTGCGGAAGATAGTTTACTCTTTTCTGTAGTACCAAAGCATCGCACACTGTTTTCCGTTAAGTCCGAAGTGGCTGCTGTTACCTATAGTGTGACAACGGTACTTATTTTTTTAGGGGGAATACTTTATTATGTGCATCCTGCATTGCCTGTGATTTTTCAAGTCCTTTCATTAATTTTTGCTATTTTTATGTTTTCAAAACTGACGAAGGGATTAGATAGTTTTCATATCAACGCTCATCCGAATATTTTCACAGTTATGTGCGCCAGCCGTAAAGAAGTCAAAAATCCTTATCGCTTCACTCTTATTTTTTTAAGTGCAGTTTCAGCTTTTGCTATTTTGGTTAATAATCGAACTGTTTCTATCGCATTTTCTGATTTTTTGCCATTTCAACCTGCTATTTTGGTTTCGATTATTTTTATCATTGGGAATTTTTTTTCAGCAAGTTCCAATATATTGTTTCAGAAGTATTTTTCAAAGTTTCAAAATCCTATTTTCCCCGTCTTAATGATTGGTTGTATGGTAACCATTGCTTTTTTTCTCATGTCATTTCAAATCATTGCGGCTCTTATATTAGGATTTTTACTGCTATGTGTTTTTAAATCTGCTTATCGATCTTATCTGTCGTCTCTTCTTATAAATTCACTGATTGATCCCAAAGCTATCGCGACTGTTTTATCATTCACAGCCATTATTACAGCTGTTGTATCCTTTGCATTCAGTTTTTTATACGGTCATGTTTTTTCAACATTCTGGCAAGCTAATTTGTGGTTGGCAGTGATTATGGCTGTGATTTTTGGGGTGTCTGCTTTAATTATTTTTGTCAGAAAACAAGAAATCATTTGGTTACAGCCTGAAAATGCACAATCGTCAAAACAACATTTCTTGAAACGCAAGCATCAAGAGTTTTGCTATGGGCAAATTTATCCGGAAGCATCGTGCATTAATGAAAACATCAAGGATGGCTCTTTTCGACAAAGTCTCTATCCTGCACCAAATTTGATAACACTTTGCGATGAAGTAGTCGAATGGGAGTTTATCCGGGGTACTGTATTGAGCCAAATGGATTTGCTACATCAAAAGGCGATTATTGATCAAATCAATAAGATCTTTCAAGATCGATTAAGCAAGAATATAATCTTATCACATGGAGATTTACATCCTGATAATATCATTGTTACTCCTGATAGTTCTTTTATGGTAGTGGATTGGGATTTATGTCAAGAAGCCAGTCCGGAATTGGATATCTTAACATTTTTCACCAGTCCAAGATTATCTCTCAATTTAGAAGAACGGATAGACTATATTTCTCATTTGCTGTCTATATCAAAGGATGAAGCTTTACCAATGATAAAAGCGTTTGTGGCTAAAAAAATTTCTGATCTTTGTCTATACCAAAATATTTTCATGAAACAATTAGTATTGGATTATATGAACTTGAATAAGAAATTTCATGGGCGATAATATTGTAATTTGTAATAAAAATTGCAGTGCGGGCTGCAATCATTGTCCGTATTCGATGGAATGTATGGTGAGAGATGATGCGTTGCCTGAATCTTTATATACAATAAATGACATAAAATCTGATTTTATTATTCTTTCTGGTGGAGAGCCTTTTGAGCTCGATTATGATTTACTTCATAAATATACTTGTATGTGTCTCATTTGTAAAAAATATTTTCGGATTGCAACAGGGGGGCACATCTATATTCAACCATATTTGAAGCTATTAAAGAGTAATCCGTTCTTTTTAGGGATACAAATAGGCACAGATGTTATTTCAGAGATAAGAAATCTAGACAGTAAAAAATATAAACAAAAGTGGGTGCATAACATAGAGTGTATGAAAAAAGATAGCGTACCATATAGTGTGACGATTACTTTATCGGAGAGATTCGATTTGGCAGAAGTGTTAGCTCTAATATGTATCGCTACTCCCGAGTTCATTTTAGTTAATTTTGAAAATAGAAAAAAGTACGAGAATACATTTCAGTTAAATATGATACGGGATTTTTTTTCTGGCTGTGAGATAAAATATGGATATACGCATCAGAGTTTACACTAATAAATATAAACTATCGGATTCTTTTCACAGTTCTTCTGGTGTGTTAGTTGAAAAAACAGATGTCTTAAGGAAAGAATAAGACAAACGGAATGGCTTCTTCTTATACGTCTATGGAAAACAGGAAGCTTATTTTCTGATAAGTAGTGCTCCTAGTAAATATCGTTATAGCAGTGCTCATCTTCGCTATGCTGCTCTACAAGGAGCTGTTAACCTTGTCGCGCAGAAAGGAAAAATATCTACAATACATTTTGGTCTTTTCGGAACCTACGGGCAACTCTCCTTCACTCCAAAGAATATGCAAGACAGCAAGTAAGAGCATATTGAATAAATGGTCATTTCAACTCACCGCCTAAGGCAGTAAATAGCGTGACAGTGGTTTCTATCTTGATACGCTGTTATCCTATGGCTTCCTAAAGGGAAAGATCACAATGCCCTCATTAGTACAACCGCAAAATTGAAAAATGCAAAAATGTTGGCGATCTCCACAACTGTTGGCAAACAATTTGCAACGGGTATCCAAGGCGTAGCATTCGAACCGCAGGCACAACTTGCCTATCAACATTTGATGTTTGATACCATTAAAGATGCTGATAATCTGACCATTGACATGCAAAATCCTTCTCAATGGATAATCCGTGTTGGTGGACGTTTGAAAAAAACCATTGCCACTGAAAACAGCCGTCCTATGTCTTTCTATGGAAAAGTAAACTTGATCAAAACCTTTGGTGATGATCAGACACTCCATATCGATAAGAATTATAAACGTGCCCCTCGGGAAGTTTCGTTGAAGGTGGGCCACAATTGTCCGCTAACCTCTCCCTTCATGGTGATGTCAGCTATCAACAAAAGCTTCAAAAACTGGTATAAGTGGTGCAAGCTTTTCAGGAAGAATACGCTATCAGTTTTAAATAACGACTGTAAAAAACAGCCCATTCAATTTAACAAAAAGGCAGCATATTGCTGCCTTTTTGGCTTATTATAAGCTGTTTTTAAGCGCTTTTTTAAATAGAGAACAGCGAAATATTTGAAGACTGTCATTGACCATTGAATGTTTTTTACAAAAAATTCTTTTTATAAAGAATAAAACTGTAAAAAGAGAACAACCAAAAACAAAATAATATTGAAAAATAATGTGAAGATTTTCTAGAAAATACAGTATTACTATCTTTTGTTATTTCTCACAAATTTAATGCTTTAAATGCCAAAATAAAACTTTTGAACATAAAATGATAAGTAAAAATAATGTAACAATATTAAACAAAGGGATGTATGTTATAAGTCACTCGTATATTTCAAAATGGGAGTTCTAGTAGGATTTAAAATATTATAGCTCAAACACTGCCCAGCAAATTCATACTGGAAAAATCCTATTATGCCCTTCCCTCTTAACAATACCGCCAAACATCACCAGAAACTTCAAAACAAATAAAATTGCATTTTCTCTTCTGTAAAATGGATCATGCTCTTTGCTCTCTATGGACAATAGGCTCTATACTTGCTTCAAAAAACTCCTTTGTATAATCGTGTTGCGCACGTAGATTACGCAATTCATCATTGCTAAGCTCTTCAAGAATAATCCCTTTATGCATAATTCCAACACGTTCACAAATATGTGCAACAACAGCAAGATCATGGGATACCATTAAATAAGTAAGCTTTTTTCTCACGCGCAATGATTTCAACAAGTTTAAAATTTCAGCCTGTACCGACACATCCAATGCAGATGTTGGCTCATCAAGCAATAACACCTCTGGCTCAATAATTAAAGCACGTGCAAGAGCAATACGCTGACGCTGCCCTCCAGACAACTCATGAGGATAACGATAAAGAAATGAAGAATCTAAACCAACGGAATCTAAAGCATCCTCTACCCGCTCTCTTTGATTATCCATCCCATGGATTTTGAGCGATTCAGAAAGAACCGTATGGACCATTTTTCTTGGATGCAGCGAAGCATAAGGATCTTGAAAAACCATTTGAATACAGCGTAAAAAATCCTTACTTCTTTTCTTTTCAACTTCTTGTCCAGCAAAAAGAAACTTTCCACTATAATCTGGAATAAGCCCCACCAATGTATTCAAAATAGTTGACTTTCCACATCCGGATTCACCAATCAAACCATAAGCTTCACCACGCTTAATATGAAAATTAACATTTTTAACAACTGTTACTGCCTTATGCCTATGACCAAAAGTTACAGATAAATTAGAAACATCAATAATATTCTCACAATTTGTCATGAGGAACCTCCTCAACACCATTAACAATCGTAGGATTATACAACCAATCAGGATCACGCTCAGGTACAGCCAAAATATCAACTGGATTATCAAGCCGTGGCAAACTCGCGAGCAACGCCTTTGTATAAGGATGACAAGCGTGAGACAAATCAGAAGCAGGCAACTCTTCTAGCACACGGCCCGCATACATCACTAAAATACGATCACAAAAATCAGCAATCATATTTAAATCATGACTAATGAAAATAAGTCCCGTTCCAGACTTTGTAACAAGTTCATCTAATACGGATAAAACTTGCCGTCTGACCGTAATATCAAGCGCAGATGTTGGTTCATCGGCAATAATTAAATCAGGTTTTGGAATGAGCATCATTGCAATCATCACACGCTGCCCCATCCCCCCAGATATTTCATGAGGAAAGAGACGCATCACATGTTCAGGATCACGAATATGAACAGATTCTAACATAGATATGGTGCGCTCCCGCGCTTCAGCTTTTGAAACACGATAATGAATACGGTAAGCCTCCATAATCTGTTCCCCGATCCGTATTAATGGATTAAGTGAATATTTGGGGTCCTGTAAAATCATTGAAATACGTTTCCCACGGATTTTTCGCATCTGAGGTTCACTTGCGGCCAATAAATCAACATCCTCAAAGCGCATTTTTTTAGCTTTAACAATGGCTGCTTTTGGACTTAACCTTAGTATTGCGCGCCCAGTCATCGATTTTCCAGATCCGGATTCACCAACAATTCCAATTTTTTCTTTTCCAACAGAAAAACTAACGCCACGCACAACTTCTGAAATGCCGCGCGTTGTAGGAAAAGAAATACGTAAATCTTCTACTTCTAATAATTTATTACCCATTGCGTGGATCCAATACATCACGAAGACCATCACCTAAAAGGTTGAAAGCAAGACTTGCAAATAATATTGCACAGCCTGGTATTGCCGCCAACCACCAATTTGTCATCATAAATTCCCGCCCTGAAGAAAGCATCGCACCCCATTCAGGACTTGGAAGTTGAGCTCCCAACCCTAAAAAACCAAGACCAGCAGCCGTTAAAATAATTCCAGACATATCCAAAGTTAATCGTACAATCACTGAAGGAATACACATGGGCGCAACATGAAACAAAATAATTCGCCAAGCAGAGGCCCCTTGCAAACGAACTACAGAAACATAATCAGAAGAACGTATTGTCAAAGTCTCAGCACGTGCTAAACGTGCAATTGGCGGCCATGCTGCAATTGAAATTGCAATAGAAGCATTTTCAATCCCTGGTCCCAATGCGGCTGAAAATGCAAGAGCTAAAATCAAACCTGGAAAAGCAAGAAAAATATCGACAATACGCATGAGCACAGTATCAACCCATCCGCCCATATAACCAGATACAGTTCCAACAATAAGCCCTATTGGACCTACAATAACTGTTGTAAGAAAAACAACATAAAGAGTAATACGGGAACCAAAAACAAGGCGACTAAAAATGTCACGTCCCAATTCATCTGTTCCAAAATAATGCGCCATAGAGGGTGGCTGCAACCGATGCCCTAGATCATTGCTAAGAAAATCATGCGTAGCAATCCAAGGAGCAAAAAATGCACATATGATAATAATACAAATAATAAGCAGACCGAATACAGCCGAAAAGTTATGAAAAAACTTAGCCAGTGCGTGATAAATTCTTTGTATGTTCGCTTGAATTATGGAGTTTGGAACAGGATCGTTTAACCAACTACCCAAAGAAGATGATGATTGCGATTTATGATGATTACTTACTGTCATATTCAACGTGTCCTTGGATCAAAAATGCGATAAAGCAAATCAGAAAATAAATTAATGGCGACAAAGATAAATCCTACAAGTAAAGTACATCCTACAACTGCATTCATATCTCCGGCTAAAAGAGCATTTGTCAAGTAATGTCCAAAACCAGGCCAAGCAAAAACTGTCTCCGTTAAAACAGCCCCTTCTAATAAAAAAGCATAAGAAAGCGCAACAACAGTAATAATTTGAACAGCAGCATTTCGAAAGGCATGCCCCCAAACGGTTCGCGCCCACGATAATCCCTTTACACGTGCAGTAATGATATATTCCTGATTAAGCTGCTCAATCATAAACCCACGAGTCATACGGCTAATATAAGCCATAGCACCGAAAGCCAAGATCAAAGCAGGCATAATAACGTGACTAAAAACATTACCAAAAGCCTCCCATTGTCCTTGGCTTGCCGTATCCCAAAGGAAAAATCCTGTTTTTGGTTCAAAAGAATATTCATAAAGAAAATCAATACGTCCTGGGCCACCAACCCAGCCAAGCTTGGCGTAAAATATTAACAACGCCATTAATCCGAGCCAAAACGTTGGAGTAGAATAACTTACAAGTGTAAAAACACGGACAACATAATCAATAAATGAATCGCGATACATTGCTGCAAAAACACCAAATGGAATTCCAAGAGTTGTGCCAATAACAATAGCAACGGTTGCAAGCTCTAATGTTGCAGGAAATACACGCATAATATCGGCTAGAACAGGTCGCCCAGAAGTTAAAGCATCTCCAAAGTCAAACAAAAATACATTATGAAGATACTTCCAATATTGGACAATCAACGGCTTATCAAGACCCAGCTTATAATACATTGCATCATAAGCTTCCTGACTGATATTATCACCAAGAATAGACAGAACCGGATCTAGAGGAAGAAGATGACCAAGAAAAAAAGTGATCGTCACCAACCCAAGCAATGTGATAAAAACTGAAATAAGAAGTTTCAATCCTTTGCATAAAAAATCCCATAAAAATAATTTTTTCTGCTTTTCTGATACAGCTCTTTCAGTCTCTGAAAGTGGCAAAACCATTATAAAAATCCCCTCTGTAGCGACAAAACATAAAGCAAATACCTCTTTTTATATAACGAAACAACCTCTTATGAAGCATGTTCTACAATCCTTCTCTATAACATGCTTCTTTTATTTTTCTGCTTCATTGTAATAAAGTCTATAACTGTTCCAAATCCATTTTTTGACATCAGGTCCCATACCAACGGTATAATATGTCTGAAATAAATAAACCATAGGACCATGCTCTAACACATAATGCTGTAAAGTACGATATTGCACAATGCGCTTATTGGGGTCTTGCTCAAACAAAGCATCCATCACCATGTTATTAATATTTTCATCATAATACCCAGCGCGCCAAGCTAAATACATATTGTGCTTTTTTGTAAATGTTGGATCAGGGTTAAACACGTGATTTAATGAAGCAGGATGTCCATCAGGATCAGCACTCCCCCACCCCATAAGTGCAGTATCATAATTTCCACCACGTACACGGCTCAACAATTGATTTTGTGCCATTTTTTCAATTGTAAGCTCAACACCAATTTTGCGTGCATTGGCTTGAATAGACTGTGCAACAGACGACATATAACTAAGGCTTCCAACTAAAAGATTAGCTTTAAACCCATTAGGATAACCAGCTTCAGTAATCAGTTGTTTTGCTTTTTTCAAATCCAACTGAAAAGGCAAACCTTCTTTTTCATCTAAAGCACCTGGAACACCTAAAGACATATAAGTTGCCCTAGGAATAGCAATTCCTTTCAAAACAGTTTTTCCAAGACCTTCATAATCAACCAAATAACGAAGTGCCAGTCTGACCTTTTCATTCGCAAAAATTGCATTCTTATTATTTAACGATAGGTAAATAATCTGCGGACGCAAAACACGACTAATTTTGACTGAGCCTCCCTTTTTTTCAAGATCTAAAATATCCTCTGAAGAAAGATCACGCACTATATCCACATCACCTTTTTCCAAAAGAAGTCTTTGACTTGATGAATCCGCTACATGCTGCACAACAATCTGCTTAATTTTAGGCACATCGCCCCAATAATGCTGTGTCGCCTCTAATACAACTTTATCTCCTGGAGACCAGCTCACCAATTTATAAGGTCCAACACAAGCTGAATGTGTTGCTAAATATTTATTCCCCATATCACCGTTAATACTCTGTGCTTCAATTGTTTCCCGATCAAGCAAAGCAGAAGCATAAGATTGTCCAATAACAGTCAATATGAGCTGAATAGGATAGGGTTTATCTAATTTTAATTGTAAAGTCTTATCATCAAGTGCCTGAATATTTGTTTCAACATTGTTTTTGGTAAACCCATAATCCATTAAAGATTGAGCATAGCTTAATCCTAATTTAATAATCCGTCGCATCGACCATACCAGATCTTGCGCTGTAGCCGTCCTTCCGTCATTAAACTTTAAATCATCACGAAGATGAAAAACTATTCTTTTGCCATTATCTAAAACATCCCAAGATTTTGCCATAGCAGGGCGAATTTTTGTAGGATCATGCTCGTCATATTGCACTAACGCGCTGCAAATATTCGTCAATAACTCACTCGTCACAACCTCAACAGTTTGCGCTGGATCAAAACTACTAATTGAATCAATATTCCACGCCATTACCAATATATCTTTAGATGAAGCACTGAATGCCGATGTTACAGCCCCATTAAAAAAAACGATTGAGCTTAATAAAATAGAAAAATTTTTCAATATTCTTTGTTTTCCCATTTTATCTCTTCCTTTTGTATTCTTCTACCTTTTCACACAAAGTGATTTTGATTTTGCTCTTTCATCTTTTAAATAGCATAGCATTAGACATCAATTTCATTTCATCAAACTAAGCATCTATAAAATAATTTTCTTATACATCAGTCTATATTCTGGATGCAGAGAATCTATAACTATAAACAAAGATCCTCCCCAATATAACTTTCTATATTCATCGCTCCCTATAAACGATCTTAATTATATACTGCTACTGCACAAACATCCCTCACAATTTCATCCTTAAAAAACTGAAGAGCTTTTATATGGGAGAATATTTTCATCATGCAATTATGATTAAGCTCTTTTTATATGATTAAGCTCTTTTTAGCTTTGACAACATTAAAACGACACACTTATTTTTCAATTGCACTATAAAAAATACGCGGTGCACTATTCCAAACCCACTTTTTGACATCAGGCGTCATCGCGACAACGCTATATTGTTGAAAGATAAACGCATAAGGTCCTTTTTGCATAAGTTCACGTTGTAAATCAGCATAGAGTTGTGCCCGTTTTTGCGGATCTTTTTGAAACAGCGCCTCTTCAACTTTTTGATTCATCTTGGCATCAAAATACCCATGCTTCCAACTAGGATAGGCTGTATTTCTAGCCTCAAACCGATTATCTGGATTGAAAATAAGACGTGAAGCCATTGTATGAGGATCCGCAGAATCATTATTCCATCCGATAAAAGCCGTATCAAAAGCCCGTGCATTCACTTTTGAAAACAACTGTGTACCTGCTACACGTTCAATTTTAAGACGCACGCCCGCCTGTGCAGCACTATCTTGAAGTGACTGAGCAAGTAACAAAGTATAAGGAGTGTTTGACACGAGAAAATTTGCCTCAAATCCGTTCGGATAACCGGCCTCTGCTAAAAGCTGTTTTGCTTTTTGAATATCAAGCTTAAAGGGTTGCCCCTCTTTTTCATCTAAAGCCCCAAAATTACCAAGAGGAATAAAACTGGCCCGTGGAATACCAATCCCTTTAAGAAGCTTCTTGCCAAGACCTTCATAATCTATAAGATAACGCATCGCCAAGCGTACTTTTTCCTTAGCAAAAATAGGATTCGTCGTATTGAATCCCCAGTACATCATAGTTGGCACTAACACTCTTTCAACTTTAACATCTGTTGTTTTTTGCAGATCTGCAAGATCTTCAGGTGTCAAATTACGAGCAACATCAATATCATGTTTTTGCAACAACAAGCGTTGTGTTCCGGGCTCTGCAACATGGCGAATTAAAATCTGCTTCAGTTTAGGTGCTTGTCCCCAATAGTGAGAGCTTGCACGCAACAAAAGAGCTTCTCTAGGGCGCCAACTTTTTAACTGATAAGGACCAACACAAGCAGCATGACTCTTCAAATACTGATTTCCAAAATCGCCATCTTTTTCGTGTTTCATAATCGTCTTACGATCAAGCAAAGCTGTTGCACGACTCGCAACAATATTATTAAGAATAAGCTCTGCTGGATAAGGCTTATCAAATTTCATCACAACTGTTTTCTTATCAGGAGCTTGCAAAGCATCATCAACATTTTGTTCTGTAATTCCATATTCATTAAAAATTGCCGCATTACCCATCTTCAATTTGACAATCCGCTTCATACCCCAAACAAGATCATTGGCATTGGCTGATCTGCCATCATTAAACTTCAAACCATCACGCAAATGAAAAGTAATCACCGTACTGTGATCATCACCTGAAACATCCCAATGCGTTGCTAAAGCAGGAACTATTTTAGCAGGATCATCTGTCGCAGTACTCACCAAGTTATCACAAATATTGTAAATAATTTCACTTGCATAAACATCATTGCTTTGGGCGGGATCAAACGTACTGATTGCATCAAGATTCCAAGCCATCACAAGGGTATTAGCCGGTGTTTTTGCTGAAACCTGTTGTCCAACTACCCCCAAAGCCATAAGAGCAGCAACAAGAGAGCTGCTACTTTTTAATATTGTTTTCTTCAAGTTCATAAACTTTTCCCTTTATTTATTTTTTATCAATTAATGACGCTGAAATAATATAGCAAATTTATAATTATAACATTGAATAAATACGTTCTAATCGCTTATATTTTTAATCACCTACACAGAGTCATCTACTTGATAAATTCATTGACTTACGTCTCAATAAACCATAGCGAACATACAATATATGTTTTACTAACCAGTATTACATTCTTTTCATAACCTTTCTTTGCATATGATAATGCACTATATCAGTTCCCTATTAATCATCAATAAGCCTTATCGCCCCAAAAAATAGTGAGCTTTAAAAAATCATTACGCAAAAATTTATGAATTCATTATTCTATTCCTTTAGGCGATATTTAAAATAAAATATGCAAACTTTAAAAATAGTTATCCCCCTCAAACACTCAGTTTCAAGATGCGGCGCATCTTTACTACATGACAAAAACGACACTGGAATAGCAGAAAGACATAAGAAAATATCTTTTCTAAAACGCTATCCCCCACAAAAAGCTGCTTAATCTTTTGAAAAATAAGTGTCAAAAGTTTTACGTTTTTACCAACAAAACCAAACGCGTTAACAAAGATAAAGGAAAAATGAGAAGAATCATTCCTTCCACGCTTTATCTTTTGAAAAATAAAGCTTACAATAAAAGAATACACACTAAAATGCATTCCCCCATTGATAAAAACAAAATTCATTAGACGCTTCCCCCCTAAAGACATAACGAATATAACCCCTTCTAAACTTTAGTGTGCATCATTGCTTTGCCACTATAAAAATAGAGCATAAAACAACATACAGCAACAGAACTCTCGTTTCCAGCGGAAACATACAGAGATTCAACGAAGCAATGTAGTGGATACAAGCCTGCATGAGCTTAATCATCTTCCAAAAAATTGGAGCGCACACGCGGCAAGATCACTCTACTAATAGAGGAAAGCTATCAGATAATAAAACCCAACACAAGCAGCTTGAGTCATTTAACTTCAATTTTTCATCGCTGTATTTTATTTTTATTACCTAGGTAAGCATTGAGCAATCGACCTACATATAAATAAACCGACAGTCATACAAGCAAAGTAAAACAATGCAACAACAGCACCCCATCTAAAAACCACTTTGCATTCGTCAATAAGCATGAATAAAATATTCATTAATTATAACGGTCATGTCATTAACAGAAATAAAAAAAACTCTTCTCAACCATTACAAATGCCAAAGACTGTTGCACAACATTGAGAGCTAGTAAAGTGTGTGATGGTGCCGATTTGCTCCTTCATAAGCGTAAAGATGGAGGTGCTCAATGGATTTACCGTTGTACCATTCACAGGCGCCACCGCGAAATGGGTTTTGGTGTACTAAATGTTTCTTTAAAACATACAAGATATTACCATTATCTCACTTCAGATACATAACAGTTAAGGTATCACTCCTTTTGGCGTCTGTTTTTTCATCCTCAAAATTATACCTTTATCGTTTTTAGTGCCAACAACAGTAGAAAATCATTAATATTGTATAGTTTGTATATTTCAATTATCTTATACAGTGAAATTGTATAATCTATACATTTATTAAATAATTCAATTATTATCCTATTGATCATTACTCTTACAAAAGACAGTTTGCCAATTTATCGACAAAAACATCCTTCAAGATGATCATTAACAATCCCTACGGACTGCATAAAAGCATAACAAATTGTGGGACCAACGAATGTCCAGCCACGTTTCTTCAAGTCTTGAGAAAGACGAAGAGAAGCAGGTGTCATAGGGTTAGCCAACAGTGTTTGAAAATCTATTTTTTCATAACGCTCTGATGGTGGTGGCTGAAAAGACCAAAAATAGTGGGACAAACTTCCCCACTCTGTTATAATTTCTTGTGCTCTCAATGCGTTATTAAGCACTGATTGAATTTTTCCTTGATGGCGAACAATGTCTTTATTCTGCATTAACATTTGCACCTTTAGCTCATCATAATGAACAATCTTTTCAAAGTCAAAGTGATCAAATGCAATGCGAAAAAAAAAGCGTTTTTTTAAAATTGTAAACCAAGAAAGTCCCGCTTGGAAACCTTCAAGACAAATTTTCTCAAACAAACGAATATCCTCAAAAATAGGCTTTCCCCATTCGGTATCATGATAAGCACAATAAAGTGGATCCGTTCCAGCCCATGCGCAACGAACTTTTCCATCCACTCCCTTAAGAAGACCTTCCGCAAGCATGGCATTAACCCTCGTATTAAAAGAGCATTCCTTGATCATCGCTAGGCGACTTTATTTGCTTGTGTTTTGAACGTTTAGCGGAAATAGGCTCTTGTGTTGCAACACTGATATCTCCATCAAAAAAACGTAAATTTATGTGCCCTGTTTCTGGAAACTGAGCCAAGCGTTTAATGGGCTTATTCTCTTTCCCCAAAGCCAAAACAAAACCGCGCTCCAAAATATTCTGATATGAAGTGCTTTTTAAAAGCCTAGATACTACCTCTAACCCAGCACGTTGTTTTTCCACACTACGCACAAAAGCACGCTGAAGACGTGCCGTATATTCCTTTGTATTGCGTTGTGCTTTTTCACTATTTAACAAACGCGGTGAAAGACGCACACCAAGTGCATGAAAAGAAAAACGTTTTTTATCGTAGCTCACACAAAGAGCACGCTGCAATCGACTTGAAGTTTCATCCAAACCACGCCGTGGTAGAGCAAAAAGTTGATCGGCAGTCGGAAGAGCTCGTAGAGTAGCTCGCAATTTTTGTCGATAAAAATCCAAATAACGCGCTAGTCCCTTGCGCAAACGTGCAGCAAGCGATGCCACCAGCACCTCAAGATCAAGCTTAACAGGAACAGCCCGTTCTGCTGCGGCGGTGGGAGTTGGAGCACGCCAATCAGCCACATAATCAATCAAGGTCCAGTCCGTTTCATGCCCAACAGCAGAAATAACAGGAAGAGAAGATTCATAAACAGCACGAACAACAGCTTCGTCATTAAACCCCCACAAATCTTCTAAACTTCCCCCTCCCCGTGCAACAATAATAAGATCAGGCTTAGGAACAACTCCTCCTAAAGGCAACGCATTAAAACCTTCAACAGCAACAGCCACTTCTTTCCCACTTGTTTCCCCCTGAACACGTACAGGCCAAACCAAAATATGCAACGGAAAACGATCGGATATACGGTGAATAATATCACGAATAACAGCACCTGTTGGTGATGTTACAACGCCTATAGTTCGAGGCATATAAGGCAAAGTTTTTTTCTTAGCTTCATCAAACAAGCCTTCTTCTAAAAACTTTTTCTTACGATTTTCAAGGAGTGTCATCAAAGCACCAATCCCTGTTGGTTCAAGAGCCTCAATGACAATTTGATATTTCGATGATCCTGGATACGTCGTAAGTTTACCAACAGCAATCACTTCCATCCCTTCTTCAGGAGGAAATTTGAGCTTTTCCATCATTCCACGCCAAATAACAGCTTCCAACCGTGCCTTATCATCTTTTAAAGCAAAATAAGCATGTCCCGAAGCATGAGTACCACGGTAACCTGATATCTCCCCACGTACCCGTACATAACCAAACTTTTCTTCAACAACACGCTTTAGGGCCCCTGCTATTTCGGAAACAGTGAATTCTGCCACATTTGTTACACCTGTTTTTTCACTAAACAAACTTACCATTTTTCAATTCTTTACGCCCGTTTCTGTGAATCTTTTTGAAACAACACATCTTTAAACTTTTGATTTATAGCTTCATCAAAATACCCATAACACCGGCTAGAGTAGTTTATATTTTTAATTTCAAATCGATTATCAGGGTTGTAAAAAAACTTGAAGCCGTTTTATGGGGATATCTAGAGTCATTATTTCATTCGAAAATTGTATCAATAGAAGTTTAAATATTCAATCTTAACATTCACACAAACACATCTTTTATAAGAATTCCTGAAATAAAATTCTCTACACAACATAGAAATCCATTCCAGATAAAATTCAACGTATTGCAAAGTGTTAAAGAGCTTTGCAATACATCAAATATATCATGATCATGTTTTTTATATTTTATAAACCTGATCCTTCTTATTTTTCAATTGCACTATAAAAAATACGTGGTGCACTATTCCAAACCCATTTTTTAACATCAGGTGTCATCGCTATCGTGTGATACGTCTGATAGATAAAAGCATAAGGTCCTTTCTGCATAAATTCACGTTGCAAATCAGCATACATTTGCGCCCGTTTTTTTGGATCTTTTTGAAACAATGCATCTTGAACCTTTTGATTCATAGTTTCATCCAAATACCCATGGCACCAACTCGCATAGCCTGTATTTTTAGCCTCAAACCGATTATCAGGATTGTAAATAAGGCGTGAAGCCATTGTATGGGGATCCGCAGAATCATTATTCCATCCGAAAAAAATCGTATCAAAAGTACGTGCAGATAGTTTTGAAAATAACTGCGTGCCTACGAAACGTTCAATTTTAAAACGCACCCCCACCTTTTTTGCATTGTCTTGGAGAGACTGAGCAATAGGCAAAGCAAAAGGATAAGGAGAGGCACCGGCAAAAATACTGGCCTCAAAACCATCCGGATAACCTGCCTCTGTTAAAAGTTGCTTTGCTTTTGGGAGATCAAGTTTAAAGGGTTGTCCTTCTTTTTCATCCAAAGCCCCAAGATTACCAAGAGGAATAAAACTTGCACGTGGAATACCAACATCTTTGAGAAGAGTCTTACCAAGTCCTTCATAGTCAATAAGATAGCGCATCGCTAAACGTACTTTTTCATTGGCAAAAATTGGATTTGTCACATTGAACCCCCATATGATCACGGATGGCTCTAACACTCTTTCAACTTTAATATCCGTTGTTGCTTGAAGATCTGCCAAATCCTCTGGCATCAGATTACGTGCAACATCGATATCGTGTTTTTGCAACAATAAACGTTGTGTTCCAGGTTCCGCAACATGGCGAATTAAAATCTTCTTCAATTTAGGCGCCTCCCCCCAATAATTGGAGCTTGCACGCAACAAAATCCCTTCTCCAGGACGCCAACTCTCTAGCTGATAAGGACCAACACAAGCAGAATGACTTGCCAAATACCGGTTTCCCATATCACCATTTTTTTCGTGTTTCATCAGTGTCTCACGATCAAGCAAAGCAAGAGTACGACTAGTGGCAAAATGGCTAAGAATAAGCTCTGCTGGATAAGGTTTATCAAATTTCATCACCACCGTTTTGTCATCCGGTGCTTGAAAAGCCTCATCAACGTTTTGTTCTGTAATCCCATATTCATTAAATGTCGCCGCAGTAGCCATCTTCAATTGAACAACCCGCTTCATGCTCCAAATCAGATCATTGGCATTCGCAGGACGACCATCGTTGAACTTCAAACCATCACGCAAATGAAAAGTAATCACAGTACTCTGATCATCACTTGAAACATCCCAACTCTTTGCTAACGAAGGAACCATTTTAGCAGCATCATCTGTAGCAGAAACGACTAAATTATCACAAACATTGACAAGAACTTCATTACCATAACGATCATTGATTTGTGCGGGATCAAATGTACTTATTGTATCAAGATTCCAAGCCATCACAAGCGTATCAGCAGGTGTTTTCGCTGAAACTTGTTGCACAAACATCCCCATTGCAAGAACAGCAGAAACAAAAGAACCGCCCTTTTTCAATATTTTTCTTTTCACGTTCATAGAATTTTCCTTTTAACGTTTATTGTATAAATTCCCCATGCAGCAAAACGTGCTTAATAATTAAGTTTAGACGAACGATAGGCTCCTAAAGATCAAACTTTAAAACCTTCAAGAACAAGCACCTCTTGTCAATGACTCCTCCTGTCTACACTTATAAGCCAAACTAAAACATACAAAGGAAAACACTCTGATATACAATGAACGCTCACCAACAACAGAGCTTATTCACGATATCATAACGCCTACTATTAAAGACTATAAAACCTGTATTTTTTCTATCTTATTAAGCAAGCTTGTCTCGTATTTCTTCCGGCGTGTTCTATACCATCAAAGCACTACCCCTTTTGGCTCAAGTACCTTAATAACAAAGAGCCTTCATAATAATTTGACGATTTGATAAAACAGGAAAATTTGTCAGTTTGCCAAGTGCAACGACTTTTATTCCTTCTTCAAAAGAAAATTTAATTTTTTCATCACTCCCCGTAAAATAACACCCTCCAAATGACATCTCATCATCTTTCAAAGCAAAAGAAAATATGAACACTATAAAAAACTGATATCCCTTGTGTACCCACCCATAACAAAACTTTCCTTCAACACAGCAAAACCTTTGCACCTTTAGCACCACTAAATTCCGCGATATTTGTTACACTTAGTTTCTTTATGTTATACTCAGTTTTTTAACAAATAAATTGACCACTTTCTAATTCAGAGAAATTGAAATATCGATCTTAACATCCACTTAAATACACCTCTAATGAGAATGAAAAATATCTTTAAACGAATGTCTTGAAAAGACATTCAACAATATATCACGCATTACCTATGATCTTCGACGCATTGCAAAACTTGAAAATTTATACAATACGCCGAATATATCATGACGATGCCCTTTATCTATTGAACAGCATTGAAGACACTCTTATTTTTCAATTTTACTATAAAAAATATGTGGCGCACTATTCCAAACCCACTTTTTGACATCAGGCGTCATCGCAATAACAGTATATTTCTGATAGATAAACGCATAAGGTCCTTTTTGCATAAGTTCACGTTGTAAATCAGCATATATTTGTGCCCGTTTTTGCGGATCTTTTTGAAACAACGCCTCTTCAACTTTTTTATTCATTTTGGCATCAAAATACCCATGCTGCCAACTAGGATAGGCTGTATTTTTAGCCTCAAGCCGATTATCTGGATTATAAACAAGACGTGAAGCCATTGTATGAGGATCCGCAGAATCATTATTCCATCCGATAAAAGCCGTATCAAAAGCCCGTGCATTCACTTTTGAAAACAACTGTGTACCTGCTACACGTTCAATTTTAAGACGCACGCCCGCCTGTGCTGCACTATCTTGAAGTGACTGAGCAAGTAACAAAGTATAAGGAGCATTTGAGACAATAAAATTTGCTTCAAATCCGTTCGGATAACCGGCCTCTGCTAAAAGCTGTTTTGCTTTTTGAATATCAAGCTTAAAGGGTTGCCCCTCTTTTTCATCCAAAGCTCCAAGATTACCAAGAGGAATAAAACTGGCCCGTGGAACACCAATCCCTTTAAGAAGCTTCTTGCCAAGACCTTCATAATCTATAAGATAACGCATCGCCAAGCGTACTTTTTCCTTAGCAAAAATGGGATTTGTCATATTGAATCCCCAGTACATCATGGATGGTTCTAACACTTCCTTGATTTTAACATCTGTTGTTTTTTGCAGATCTGCAAGATCTTCAGGTGTCAAATTACGAGCAACATCAATATCATGTTTTTGCAACAACAAGCGTTGTGTTCCGGGCTCTGCAACATGGCGAATTAAAATCTGCTTCAATTTAGGCGCTTGTCCCCAATAGTGAGAGCTTGCACGCAACAAAAGAGCTTCTCCAGGGCGCCAACTTTTTAACTGATAAGGACCAACACAAGCAGCATGACTCTTCAAATACTGATTTCCCAAATCACCATCTTTTTCGTGTTTCATAATCGTGTTACGATCAAGCAAAGCTGTTGCAGGACTTGCAACAATATTATTAAGAATAAGTTCTGCTGGATAAGGTTTATCAAATTTCATCACAACTGTTTTCTTATCAGGAGCTTGCAAAGCATCATCAACATTTTGTTCTGTAATTCCATATTCATTAAAAATTGCCGCATTACCCATCTTCAATTTGACAACCCGCTTCATACCCCAAACAAGATCATTGGCATTGGCTGATCTGCCATTATTAAACTTCAAACCATCACGCAAATGAAAAGTAATCATCGTACTGTGATCATCACCTGAAACATCCCAATGCGTTGCTAAAGCAGGAACCATTTTAGCAGGATCATCTGTCGCAGTACTCACCAAGTTATCACAAACATTGCGAACAATTTCACTTCCATAAACATCATTGAGCTGCGCAGGATCAAACGTACTGATTGCATCAAGATTCCAAGCCATCACAAGGGTATCAGCCGGTGTTTTTGCTAAAACCTGTTGTCCAACTACCCCCAGTGCAATAAAAGCAGAAACAAGAAAGCTGCTCCCTTTCAATATTTTTTTCTTCAAGTTCATAACTTTTCCTTTTAAATAAAGTTTATTATATAAATTTCCCACGCAACAAGAACATGCTTAATCATAAGGTTAGACGATCCATAGGCCCCTAAAACAAAGTATTAAAACTTTCAAACAGCACCACTTTCCAACCTTTTCTCCTGTCCATACTTAACAAGCCCCCAATATGCACCGAAAAGCAATTTAATATATGATGAATGACATAACCCATCACAAATCTATTGATAATATTACAACGTCTACCATTGAACGCGATAAGACAAAGACTTCTTCTCTATTATCAGGCAAGCTTGTCACTTCTTTCTTCTAGCGTTTTTATGCCATCAAAGGGCTCTCCCCTGTTAACTCAAGCGCCTTAATAACGAAGAACCCTAATAATAATTTGATATTTTAACAAAACAGAAAAATTCACCCATCGGCTAACATGAAACACCTCTACCCCTTCTGCAAGAGGAATTTTGAATTTTTCCATAATTCCCCACTAAATAACGGCTTCTAATTATATCTTATTTCCAAATAAAAGGAGCACGGGCACCACAAACCTCTTACATTCCCTCACGCGGATATACATAACAAAACTTTTTTCAATATCGTATTTTTAATATCTTTGCTCCTTTAACAACACTCAATTCATTGCTTATCATTGCTTACATTTTTTCAGAAAAAAAGATCTTTTCAATGCACCAAGGTTGAAATATCTAAATATAATACTTATATAAGCACACCCTTATTAGAATAGATAGTCTTTTTTTAAGTAAACTGTCTTGAAATATTATTTCTATACACGACAATAATAAGTTCGTTACAAAATCTTCAATATACTAGAACTCTCACTCTGATGTGAAATATCGAAACGTTATAAAATTTCTCTACAAATTCTCAGAAACGAAAGAATATCCCTTTATTTAATAAAAAAGGGCCATGAAAATATCGCAAAAAATGCAATAAAACATGTGTATATTTCAAAAACCAGCACCGTTAACCAGACTAAGGTGATAAACTCAAAAAGTAAGAAAAAATAAAAAAATGTTTTTCCTTTATGATAATAACATCGCTGTACCATGATAATACAATAAAAAACACGATCTTTGAAAGTATATTAAAATGAAGCGAAAAAAAAAATTATTAGATTCTTTTCATGCGTTTCTTGGAGAAAAATCAAGCCGCGTTAGTCTAAAATTGCTTATCCTTTCATTCTTCATTGGTATCGTAATGAATTTTTTGGGATGGACACCTCGAAACCTCATACAAAAAATAGTCGATTTTTTTCAATCACTATGGGAAGCAGGATTTATAACGCTTACAAATTTCTTCCATATAACTATGACAGGAGCTATTGTTGTTGTGCCTATTTTTCTTATCTTACGAATTTTTCATAAAAAATAAAAGCCTTAACATTTTCCTTGCGTTAATCTTTTCGAAAAATCAAACGACACAAAAATCCTGTAGTAATAGCAATAATCACTGCAACAATACCATATAAAAAATGATACTTGTGCGCTGCATAAAAAATTGTATAGGTGATATGTGCTTTAACAATTTCAAGAGTCGTTGTTGCACTATCAATAAACTGTCCATCACGAAAAAGATAAGCACGAACTTTATAATGTCCAACCGGGATATTTGCTGGCAAACGAAAATGCGCTGTGAAAAGTGTGTCAGAACCAAAACGAACCCCACCCACTTCCTCATAATAAAGGCTTTTAGCTTTTTGCAATTTTATAAGTTCATCGCGAAAGATTTGTATTTTTTTCTGATCTTGTTCATCCGTCTGCAATGGCAAATAGAGTAATCCTAACCCTAAGCGTTTATAATCTTCAATGCTCGTAATATCGTAAATTTCACGTGTTGTGACCATAGAGTAAAAAAGAGGAACCTTTTTAAAAATAAGAGAATCTGTATTGACCCATACACCGGCATTGCGTTTTTTTTCTCGCATCACCATTGTCCGATCTTGTCCCTCCAAGCTTACAACAATATCATAACGGTTCTGTCGAGAATATAACGGATCAATATTTTCCAAAACACCAGCAATATAAAGATCACGACCAGCAAAATTTGCATCCACAGTAATCGTATTCGTTGTTACAATAATTTGGACAGTTTCGTGGTCAACTTGATCAATGAATGTAGCTGGCGTCCCAACATGTGACCATGTAGAAAAAGAAATAAAACAAAAGCAACCTGTAATGATGTATAAAGAAAATAATCTACCCATTTTTATCTCATAAGAATATCCAGAGAGAAAAGATTATCAGGGCGTATAAATAATTGAAAAGCAAGACGCATACACACAATCAACACTAAAAATGCAAGTGCCATACGCAATTGTTCAGCCTTTAACTTCCGTCCAACCCGTGTTCCATATTGCGCACCAATACTTCCTCCAAGCATTAACAAAAAAGCCAAGACAATATCAACGGACTGATTAGTCATACTTTGCAAAACTGTCGTGAAAGAAGACACAAATGTAATCTGAAAAAGTGAAGTCCCAATCACCACACTGGTTGGAACACGCAGAAGATAAATCAATGCTGGTATCATAAAGAACCCCCCACCAATTCCCATAATAGAAGACAACAACCCCACAATGAGACCAATCCCTAAAACTGGAATAATGCTAACATATATCATAGATGTCCGAAAACGCATTTTTAAGGGTAAGCGATGAATCCAATTATGTCGACCAGCAAGACGAATATTGGCTTTTCCTGCCTTACGCTTGCGCATCATATCATACCAACTTTCAACGATCATCAAGCTTCCTACACTTCCAAGAAGAATCACATAAAGAAGCGAAATCATTAAGTCTAATTGACCTAACTTTTTCAAAACAGAGAAAACCTGAATCCCGATTAAAGAACCAATCCCTCCTCCAATCGCCAAAAGAATACCAAGTTTAATATCGAGCGTACGTCTTCTAAAATGTGTAATTGCTCCTGTTACAGATGACGCAATCATCTGGTTAGCACCTGTTCCAACAGCAATAGCAGGAGGAATATTATAAAAAATCAATAACGGCGTGATGAGAAACCCACCACCGATTCCAAAAAGTCCTGAAAAAAAACCAGCAACGACTCCCATACCAATCAAGATCAGCATATTGAGTGACATTTCAGCAATTGGTAAATAAATACTCACTTACAGAACCTTCAAGATAATTTGAGGTTTTTTTACAATTAGAGAATCCTTCTCCAATTATCCTCTTTTCCAATAATCTCTGTTGCGTGTTTAAAAGGATAATTTTAGTTGCTATAGCTTCCGCACAAACACGAATGCGCAATACATTTCACATCTATTAACATCAACATCATAAAAATTAAAAAAAACGAGCTCCTTTTAAAAAGCTATAAAAACATAACGTTATCGCTACCACAAATGCAACGGTTAAAAAACAAAGAACACCTTTTTTTAGCAAATAAGATAAAAACGACACATGTTCCCGAGACTGCGTCCTTAAAGAAGAAAAATCATTCTCAATACAATGATTAGATGCCTGAGCACCCATCATACCTTTTTCTTCTATCACAGCATGCTCCACTACCCCCTCAACCTTTTTAAAAGAAGATTTCAGAGCATCACTGGGCAAAGGGCTTCTATCTTCTTGCTGCACCGTATTTTCAACATTTGTTTGGAGTGAAATTATGCTGTTTTCTTTCGAAAAATTTTGCACCTTTTGAAGTAATAAGCGTTCTTGATTTCCCTCACATTCCATGTGAGCAAGTTTTTGTACAACAGAATCAGGTGATTTTGAACGAGACACCCGTCGTGTTACCGCTGCTTCTTCTAAGCTTTTTTTTTCACTCTGCAAACTTTGAACAATTGTTTTAATCTGCTCCAAAGACTGGAAAAGCTTTTTTTCTCTTTGACGACGTATATAATGTTCAGCCAAAATGGCCCGACTAATATCATCTAAGTAAGATTTAAAATGCTCTTCTACCGAACTCTGCTGCATTAAAGAACGAGGCGAATGCTTCATTTGCATTTGCGCATAAACGGTGCGTAATTTTTGAGCAATATCCGACATCGTTACTTCTACAGAAGTATCCATGCTCTCTTTCTGTTCAACAAAAGAAAAGACTTTATCGTTCCTAACCTGTTTGGTCGCCTGGCCGATCGTATGACCCTTCGTATTCACAAACGCCTACCCCTCATTAACCTTTTTGAAAAGAATCGCAACAAATGATGAGAAAGTGTGCTCTATTTTAGTAAATAGAGCTTTAAGAACTCCCAAAAACTTTTTTGTTAGAAATATTTTCCCCAATCTTTATCTAAAATATTTGAAAGAAAAATCTTTAATTTTTCTGTATTCAAGATTTGAAGAGAAAAATCATTCCCCCATTTTTATCTTTTTTACTTAATTTTTCATTGCATAAAGGACCTATTGCACCATCATAAACAAAGCATAAGAAACTAAAAAAATATTCTCACAAGACAAATTGATTTTTTTACTTTTTATTCAAGCAAATAGGGCAATTATGGCAATGCAAAAATATGAAGATTGAAAATGACGACGAGAAAGTACAAGTAAACGTAAAAAAAGCTTATATGAAAGAGAACACAAGTTATAAATTGAGACTTCATTCTAAACAATTTGGTTTCTTATGAGTATTGCTATAAACTTATGACGTACAAACAAAGAGGATCATTATGAAGATAATTGTCGCTGTCAAACGTGTTGTTGATTATAACATCAAGATACGCGTCAAACCTGATAATACAGGCGTTGATCTGTCTCACGTAAAAATGTCTATGAATCCTTTTGATGAGATAGCCGTGGAGGAGGCCATTCGCCAAAAAGAATCCGGTAAAATTTCAGAAGTTCTTCTTGTTTCAATTGGCCCAGAAGCAGCCAAAGAAACTCTACGAACAGGACTTGCAATGGGAGCTGATCGCGCACTTCTTGTCACAACGGATCAAACACTTGAACCCTTAGCAATTGCTAAGGTTCTCAAAACCATTGTTGATGAAGAAAAACCTAATATGGTCTTTTTAGGAAAACAAGCAATTGATGACGATAGCAACCAAACAGGACAAATGCTCGCTGCTCTTCTTGGGTGGGGACAAGCAACTTTTGCCTCACATCTTAACATAGAAAATGGGCATGCTACAGTTACTCGTGAAGTTGATAATGGAACACAAACCCTTTGTCTTCCCCTTCCCATGGTTATGACCGCCGATCTACGGCTCAATGAACCGCGTTACACCTCTCTCCCCAATATCATGAAAGCAAAAAAGAAAATCATTGAACAAAAATCTCTTACTGATCTTGGCGTCGATACGAAAGCACGCTTAACAATTTTAAGCGTTGAAGAGCCAAAACCCCGTCAATCCGGTATAAAAGTGGCAAATGTAGTAGAACTTGTCAGAGCCTTAAAACAGAAGAACTGCATTTAATATTCTCACCACTAGAGTAAAAGCAACACTCACATAAAAGGGCAAAAACTTATGGCAATTCTTTTATTGGCCGATCATAATACAGAAGAAACAGCAAAAGCACTCACCGCTGCACGCGTACTCAGTAATGATATCGATATTCTGGTTTGCGGAGAAAAAATTCAAACGATAGCGGAAAATAGTGCTAAACTTAATGGTGTGCGGCAAGTTCTTATTGCAAAAGCAGACTATTTAGCCCATCAACTTGCCGAGCCTATGGCAGATACAATTCTCACGTTAGCAAATGATTATGATGTGATCATGGCAGCATCCAGCAGTACTGGGAAAAATGTGATGCCGCGCGTAGCAGCTCTTCTTGATCTTATGCAAATTTCAGATATTACCGCCATTCTTTCACCCAATACCTTCAAACGACCAATTTATGCAGGCAATGCATTTGAAACTGTCCGCACCAATGATTATAAAAAGATTATAACAGTTCGCACCGCTTCTTTCACCCCAACGCCTTCCCAAAATAATTCTGCTCCCATTAAAACAATAACACCAGCTCCCAATCCAAATCTTTCTTCTTTCGTAAAAGCAGAGACAAACAAAAGTGATCGTCCTGAGCTCACCTCAGCACGTGTTATTATATCAGGCGGGCGTGGTCTTGGTTCTCAAGAGAAATTTATGGCCCTGCTTCTTCCTCTTGCAAACAAATTAAATGCTGCTTTAGGTGCCAGCCGCGCAGCAGTGGATGCAGGCTATGCTCCCAATGATTGGCAAATTGGACAAACAGGAAAAGTCGTTGCCCCTGAACTCTATATCGCCGTTGGCATTTCCGGTGCAATCCAGCATGTAGCCGGTATAATGGATGCACAAATTATTGTTGCCATTAATAAAGATGAAGAAGCTCCCATCATGCAAATTGCCGATTACACCCTTGTAGGTGATCTCCACCAAATTATTCCAGAATTGGAGAAAGCTTTATAAGCCATGAAAGCACCTCTGCATGACCAACGTGAAAGTATGGAGTTTGATATAGTCATTGTCGGAGCAGGACCTGCAGGGCTTTCTGCCGCAATTCGTTTTAAACAAATTAATCCTGAGCTTTCTGTCACAATTGTTGAAAAAGGGACCGAAGTTGGTGCACATATTCTCTCTGGCGCAGTTGTTGACCCCATTGGTATCGATACACTCTTACCAGAATGGCGAAATGATAACGACCATCCCTTCACAACCCCTGTCACACAGGACCAATTTTTTTTTCTAAAGCCTCAAAAGTCCACAGTATTTCCCAATATTTTGCACCCTAAAATCTTATCAAATAACGGATGTTATATCGTTTCGCTTGGGAGCGTCTGCCGCTGGCTAAGCAAAAAAGCTGAAGCGTTGGGTGTTGAAATCTATCCTGGTTTTGCAGCAACAGAACCCATCATCCAAAAAGATAACGGAGCTATTATTGGTGTTCTCACCGGAGATATGGGGCTTAACAAAGATGGAACCCCTGGAAAAAATTATATGCCTGGGATGGCTTTATTGGCAAAATATACTCTGATTGCGGAAGGAGCACGCGGCTCAATTGCAAAACAACTGATACAACATTTTAATCTTAGCAAAAATCGAGAACCACAAAAATTTGGTCTTGGTCTCAAAGAGCTCTGGGAAATTGCCCCCAACAAACACCAACGCGGTTTAGTACAACATTTCACTGGTTGGCCCTTAGACAATAATACCGGTGGCGGTGGCTTTATTTATCACCAAGAAAACAATATCATTTCTGTCGGTTTTGTTGTGCACTTAGATTACAAAAATCCTTACCTTTCTCCCTTTGAAGAATTTCAACGTTTTAAAACACATCCAAAACTCTATAAAATCTTTAAAGGCGCAAAACGTCTTTCCTATGGTGCACGTGTTATCAGCGAAGGAGGTTGGCAATCTGTACCAAAACTCACCTTTCCTGGTGGGGCGCTTATTGGCTGCTCTGCTGGATTTGTCAATGTTCCTCGTATCAAAGGATCACACAATGCCATCTTATCTGGCATATTAGCTGCCGATAAAATTGCTACCGCTCTTGCACAAGGGCGTGCCCATGATGAGGTTAAAGAAATCGAAGAACAATGGCGAAAAGGGCTCATTGGAAAAGATCTTTATAAAGTGCGAAATGCCAAACCGCTTTGGGCAAAATATGGGACAAAATATGGAATTAAACTTGCTGGTTTTGATATGTGGTGGCAACAACTGTTCGGATTTTCCTTATTTAAAACACTCTCCCATGGAAAGGAAGATTATGCATGCCTTGAACCAGCAGAAAAATTTCAACCCATTTCTTACCCAAAACCAGATGACGTTGTAACCTTTGATCGCCTTTCAAGTGTTGCCCTTTCCAATACGCATCATGAAGAAAATCAACCTTGTCATTTAAAAATAGCCTCATTAAAAAAACAAAAAGACTCTGAATATACGATCTATGGAGGACCCTCTACACGCTATTGTCCCGCCGCTGTCTACGAGTGGCTAGAGGATAATGATCATCTGACTTATATGATCAACGCTTCAAATTGCATACATTGTAAAACATGCGATATCAAAGATCCAAACCAAAATATCACTTGGATCTGTCCGCAAGGTAATGAGGGCCCCTTCTATCCCAATATGTAATCATTGTTCATTTTCCTAAAATTGAAATATACAAAACACATTGAATAAAAATATTTCCCAGATCAGAAATCTATCAATCACCTTCCTTCATACGTTCTTTCACAATGTAAAAAGAACTCTATTCTCATATAATATACTCTCTTCACCGCATGACTTTTTTCAATAGAAAAACATAACATATTTTTATCAAAATTTTTTTATCTAAATAACAAAACAATAATGAATATATTCTTGAAAATTCTGCAATAAAGGAAAAACCGCGGTTCTCGAAAATCTGAAAGAAAATAAGCCCGTTCTACTTTACCCCCTCTCCCACATGATCCAAAATGCTTTTAGCCATCTCATAAGAAACATCAATCGTTTTAACTAGCCAAGAGCAAAACCTACGGAGGTACACTTCAAGTTTATTTTTTCTCCTACACTTGGCAAGTAATGCTCACTCAAGAAAACCACAAACAAATGTAGAAAAAACATTGCGAGATAAAGAGATAAAGAGCATGCTTGCTCAAGCCCTTTTTATGTTTCTAATGATAATGACACGAAAAAATCTTACATTAACCTTTTATTTTTGCATTAAAGATAATCGCCTTGCATCTAACCTTTACCAATATACTGCCCTTTATCAATATACTGCAATGAATGTATGCAAATACCGTAAGAATAAGCAGATACCAAGCCATGGAGACTATCGCTATTAGCAAAACATCTGATAAAAACCAAAATAGCTTTCATAACCACTCTATGACGCGTTTTATAGAGTTGTTTGTTTATAAAGCTTGTGCTTTCGCTGTTGCTTGTAAATCAACATCCAAATTGAACATAGTGGTATATTTAAAAGAAAGATTAAGATGAATGAAAGCTCTGCACGCCGTTCCAGATTTTGTAGCTAGAGCAAAAATATTGCATATTCTATTTGAGTAATCTCTGAAACGAAAATACAGTTTCATTTAGCAAGAATATGAAACCTGAAAGGAAAAAACCTGTTTTCCTCTTTACTATCATCTGTCCATTTGGTTTTTAAACTTTCAAAAGCATCACAATATCCTCTAAAAAGAAGAGATAACGTATTGTCCCCGCTTTTATTACTTAAGTTTTTTTATAGGAGCATATCCTTCAAAAAAATAAGGTATCCAAAATTAAAGCAGACTTGTGTTGTTCAATCATGGGCTTGTTTTTAAGAGATAGCTCTCATATCAAACAATTATTTCGCGACACTATCCGAAAAAGGTATAACACACTCCTGTGAACGAACAGTTCTATATTTACGAAATAAAAAGTACAAGCTAGCAGCATCATTTTCTCTGCGATCCCCAATGATGCGATAATCTTTGCTTTGAGAAAGTTTCAAGATGCACGAAAATAATTTTGATTAATGACTATAAGAAGAGCTGAGATAATGTTACGATATTTAAAGCTCCTAATTAATAGGCAAAATAATAAATTTTCCATTACAAATCAAATCTTTAAGATAAAAATTAGCCTTAAACGTTTCCAAGGTACTCATTATACTGTTAAAGCTATAGAGAATATGAAAAAATAAAGTATTTTGCTGATAAGAGCTTATATTTAATCAATAACAATACAGTCAGCTGCCAGTTAACTGTTTGTGCTTCAAAAGAGGCTGTTTATATTTGCTCAGAAAAACAGTTTGGATATCAATAGAATATTTGAAAAATCGGCATTATGAAAATAATCTAAAAAGCTTAGCTTTTAAAAGAGCATAACCAAGCATGAGATGATAACATGGGTAAAATTGTTTTTTGGTTCTCGAAGGAAAAACTTTATAGAAAATCATGGGGCTGATAGAATATTGGTTACATTTGGAATTTGTTTTACTGGAAAAAATAATGCGGACCAAAATAGATAATAATGTTAAATTAAGACGTTAAATATGAAATTATCTTATTGTAGTGTAATCGATTATTCGAGTAAGGTAAGCCTTTGTAATGATAAAAAATGTGCTGGTAAAAAATAAGCCAAAATGGCTTATGAGTATGGATAAAAATCTTGTGGTGAGGAGAATTTAATGAAAAGAAAAGAGCATGTGTGAAAAAGCATATTTTATAGGTGCGCATGCTTATTCTGCACCCGTTATAGAATCAGGGCTTTATCTTGTGGCAACACCTATCGGAAATCTTGCAGATATTACGCTTCGTGCTTTGCAAGTGCTTGCAGGAATTGATATTTTAGCGTGTGAGGATACGCGAGTAACACGTGTTTTGTTAGAACGTTACGGTATTCAAAAAAAAACTTTTCTCTATCATGAATATAATGCGCAAAAAGCGGGTCCAAAGCTCTTAGCGGCTTTAGCAGAAAACAAAACAGTAGCACTTGTTTCAGATGCCGGAACACCACTTATTTCTGATCCCGGATTTCGATTGGTGGAAGAGGCCCGTAAAGCTGGTCATAAAATTATTCCTATTCCTGGAGCATCCGCTCTTTTAGCCGCTCTTATACCGACAGGGCTTCCTACTGATAGCTTTTTTTTTGCAGGTTTTTTGAGTGCACGAAAGCTACAACGCCGAAAACGGTTGGAACAATTAAAAGAGATTCCAGCAACTTTGATTTTTTATGAATCACCGCATCGTCTTGTTGAAACTTTACAGGATATGGTCACACTTTTTTCGGCTGATCGACCTGCTGCCATTTGTCGTGAATTAACAAAAAAGTTTGAAACAGTAGATGTTTCCAATTTGGGGAACTTGTTGGAAAATTACAGAAAACAAGCACATATTCGTGGGGAAATTGTTGTAGTTGTAGGAGAATCATCTTCTTCTTTAAATGTGATAAGTGATCAAGAAATTGATGAAATGCTACTAGAACGCGCACGGACATATTCTGCTGCTCAAGCGGCAGCTTTTGTTGCAAAAAAAACCGGTTTAAAAAAGCAGGAACTTTTTCAGCGATTAATCTTTTTAAAAAATGCATAAAATGATGCAAAAAAAACGCAGACAAAAGTCTTTTTATCGAGGGGTACGTGCAGAAAAATTGGCAGCTTGGTGGCTACGTTGCAAAGGGTTTCACATTGCCGAAAGGCGTTTTAAAACAAAATGTGGGGAAATTGATTTAATTGCACGACGCGGAAATCTTGTGTTAATCGTTGAAGTTAAAGCACGTTCAACGTTGGTTGAAGCAATGGAAGCGGTTTCCCGAATGAATGAAAGGCGAATTGAAGCAGCTGCTGATATTTGGCTCGCACGGCAAAAAGATTATGCCCTTTTGTCTGTGCGCTTTGATTTGGTTGCAATTTTACCTTGGCGTTGGCCACAGCATATCCCTGCATTTTTTACATCTGATCAATAAAAGACACCCCCCGTTTTAACCATATTCAATAAAAAACATTTCGTTTTTATGTGCATATGCGTTAAAAAGTGTGTAATAATTGAGCGCTATAAGGAGCAAAATATGGATGATTATGAAAAGTTTGCAACAGGTTTACTCATTATTTTTGGAGCGCTCATTATTGGTGGTTTAATGGCAATGCATATTGTGCTTATGAATAAACCAGGTTTTTTATTTGCATTAGCCGCAGCTGTTGTTGGTTGGTTTTCTGCTTTTGCCGTTCTCTTTGACAAGCCTAAAATCTATTTGGGCTTGATTATTCTTGCTATGTTATGTGTTGCTTCTTCAATTAGCGTTTATGTTAGTTAAAACACCTGAAATGTTGATTGAGATTCCTTTAAAAATATAAAACTGAGAAATAGAAATGAAACTTGGCTTTTTAGGAACGGGTACAATCAGTGCTTCAATGGTGAATGGCTTAATGACAAGCACCTTTGATGTTTCCTCCATTATTGTTTCGCCTCGCAATGCACAAACAGCAGAGCGCCTTTCACGCACCTATGATACGGTTATGATTGCTGAAAATAACCAAGCGTTGCTCGATATTAGTGATTGTGTTTTTCTTTGCTTGCCCAATCAAATTGCAGAAGACGTTTTGCGCTCTCTTTGTTTTCGTCCAGAACAGCTGGTTATTTCCGTACTTGCTATGGCAAAAGCAGCAGAAATAGAAGAGTGGATTAATCATAAAGTTTATCGTGCTGTTCCATTACCTTTTGTTGCAGAATGCAAAAATTTGACACCAATCTATCCCGATCATCCCTTTTTACGCACTTTATTTGATGCATTGGGGGGCACATTAGTGCTGGATAAGGAAGAGCAGTTTAATCTTTTTATGACAGCAGGTTCACTTATGGGAGTATATTTTAATTTTATAGAAACTGCCCATCAATGGTTTATAACACAAGGGTTAAAAAAACAGCAATCAGCAGAATTCCTTACTATGATGTTTGGAAATCTTACGGATGAAATGCGTAAAATTACAGCAACGGATCATTCTGCATTTCTCGATTTTGCACTGCTTGAAAAAGAGTTTTCAACAAAGGGTGGAACAAATGAATTTTTGTCAGATTACTTTTCTCATCAAGGGGGAAGGAATGCTTTAACAACCGCTCTTGAGGCTACTTTGCAAAAAATGAATGCTTCTAAAAAGACTTGACCAATATTTTTATCATCTCAATAAGAAAAAACTAAATGTTGAAGATGTATATCAAGAAAACTCACATCGAAAAATGCTTTTTTACACCTGAAAAAATACTATTTTATGAAAAAATTGATTATTAAAATATTTTTTACAACCTTTTACAATTTTTCTAAATTATTTTTATTTTCTGTCTTCTTCTTTTAGCCTCAAGTCCAATATTTTTTCTACCTCACGGCTCCAACTCTTCAATTTGTGTCCCCTTCAGGTTATCCAAACGCATGAATAATTTTTTATTTATTTAACCTAATATACTCCATTCTCACATTAAAACTTCCCCTTACAAAGAAGAAACTATTTTTATGTCTTTCATGATTGTGTTTTAATAAACTCTCTTAAAAAAACATTCAAAAGAGTTGATTTTTTATTTGATCAACAATTTTACGATATAGTTTAGCATGCTCTTCACTAGGCTTAGCAACAAAAATAGGGACCCCCTCATCTGAAGAAAATCTTAAAGCCGCATCAAGCGGTATTTCCGCTAAGAAAGGGACTTCTCGACGTTCCGCTTCTGCCCGTGCACCACCATAGCCAAAAATATCATAGCGTTTTCCTGTATCAGGAGCGATAAAATAACTCATATTCTCAATGAGTCCTAAAATAGGAACATTGACTTTCATGAACATTTCTATTGCTTTACGCGCATCCACTAAAGCAAGATCTTGGGGCGTAGAGACAACCAACGCACCTGTTAATTGTACCTGTTGAGCAAGCGTTAATTGTGCATCCCCTGTACCGGGCGGCATATCAACGACTAAAATGTCCAGAGGGCCCCATACAACATCTCGTAACAATTGCGTTACAGCTGCCATAACCATAGGACCACGCCATACTACCGGCTTTTCTTCCTCAACCAAAAATCCCATCGACATCAATTTAAGTCCGAATTTTTCAAGAGGTTGAATCTTTTTTTCTCCAATAAGCTGTGGTTTTTGATTAACAAGTCCTGTCAAACGTGGCAACGAAGGACCATAAATATCAGCATCCATCACCCCCGTCTTGAAACCAGAATCTTGTAAAGCTAAGGCGATATTTACTGCCATCGTAGATTTTCCTACCCCTCCTTTTCCAGAAGCAACAGCAATCACATGCCGCACACCTTCTATGGGCATTTTGATCGGTAAGAGATTTGCTCTCCGTCTAGGTACTGCCTTTGTTGTTTTTTCTGCTGTAAGTGTGACAACAACAGATTTCACTCCTTCCAAGGCACATACCATCTTTTCAGCAGAACGACGCAATGATTCCCATTCTTGCACACCTCCATCAGGAACTGTAATAGAAAAGAAAACCTTACCATCAGCAATCAATATTTCTGAAAGAAGACCCAACGACACAATATCGCTTTCAAGATCTGGTCCTTTGATTGTACGTAATACGTTGCGGACAGCTTCACTTGTGATAGGATCCACGTTCTTTCCTCTCTATAAAAATACCAGCAAATACAAGCATAAGAACAAAAAATACTTACAGGCTTATCACCTGATAATTTTCTACTTTACTCAGCATTATAAAGTATACATTACTTATATCTTACTCTCTTTAAAAATATGAAATCATCCTTAAATAAAGAAGCTCAAACATAAAATCTGATATAAATCCTATTAATCATGTTTGTGCTACAACCACTTTAATGAATATTCTGATAAAAATTTTGTAAAAAAAACTCTTAATATTAAAGGATATTTTAAATTGAGCATACAGTAATCAGTCGCACTTTCTTTAATTCTTTAACGCCCTAGCCATTTACGTTCTGTAGATTCAATTGTTATTTTCTAACACTCTTACAGTATTGTAAAAAAGTGTCACAGACAGTTATAAGGTGTTTTGTATTCTTTCAAGAGAGAGAAAAACAATCTAAGATTGACTTTTTTTATATTTTTCCTTATGGGTTAACAGCCGTATGATAGGATAAAATTATCCCTCTCGCGCATAACTGCTCATAAAACGAAGATTAAGAAGGGCCGCACTCCGCGGTATTTAAATAAATGAAACGTACTTACCAACCCTCTAAACTTGTCCGTAAACGCCGCCATGGGTTTCGTGCACGCATGGCTACAGCTGGAGGACGTAAAGTTATTGCTGCAAGACGTGCTCGTGGACGTAAGCGGCTCTCTGCCTAACCATTTAAATTTTCACAACCGTTGAGAATTGCTCATCATTTCTTCGTTGTGAAACTTTCATTATGAACCTCTAATGCCTGCTTGCAGGCATTTAGTGAAATTGCGAAATGTTCTTTTATGAAGAAAAAACATCCCTGCCGTATTCGCAAAAGAGCAGATTTTTTGGCTGCCCGTACAGGAGAAAAACGACGTGGTCCTTTATTTTTGCTCGAAGTTAAATCTCGTGAACAAACAACAGAAAGAAAAGATTCTCTTTTTGCACGTGTAGGCTTCACTGTTACTCGTAAAAACGGTAATGCTGTGAAACGTAATCGTATTAAAAGGCGCTTGCGTGAAGCCGTGAGAGTTGGTGTAACAAACCACATGGAAGCAGGAACAGATTATGTCATTGTAGCGTACCGTGATGTGTTACATGCGCCTTTTACATCCTTGATTAGTGAATTAAATCGGCGAATAAAACCAAAAATAAAACATCAGCAACAACAACAAGGGTGTACGGATGGAATATAACCGCAATTTCTTTATCGCTATTGGCTTATCTTTCGTAGTGCTCATCGCATGGCAATTTCTTCATGTTGCTCCCAAACAAGCAAAGTTACAAAAACAACATGTCATCACACAGCAATTGTCAAAACAACAATCAGCCCTTTCTACTACCACGACGGATTTTTCTGACGATACCTCAACGCATCAAGCAACATCTATCATCGAACAGCCAATGACACCTGAAATCCGGAAAGCTGTATTGGCCAAAACAGAGCGTATTGCGATCCAAACCAATGAACTGGAAGGCTCTATTAATCTTGTTGGTGCACAATTTGATGATCTTCACCTCAAAAAATATCGTTTAACAGTCGATAAAAAATCACCGGAAATCGATTTGCTAAACCCTAAAGGTTTCAAAACGACCTACCTTGCTGAATTTGGTTTTGCAAGTGCGTCTTTGCCAGCAAAAGCCTTGCCACAATCGGATACAAAATGGCAAGTAGAGGGAAACAATACAATCCTGACTCCTTCAACACCTATCACTTTAATTTATAATAATGGACAGGGACAAATCTTCCGACGGACCCTTTCTGTTGATGATCATTTCATGTTTACCATTGAGGATTCTATCAGCAATGAAAGTGATCAACCAATACATCTCTCGTCCTATGCCCGCGTTGCACGTGCTGCACCACCAGAACATACAAATGCAACCTATTTACTTCATGAAGGTATGATAGGTATTGCTGGAGATTCGCTCAAAACTGAAAAATATAAAACCTTAGCAGAGCTTGACCCAAATCCTGATAATGGGCAAAAGAGCGTGACTTTTTCCAAAGTAACAGGAGGTTGGATTGGTATTACCGATAAATATTGGGCTGTAGCAGTTATTCCCCCGCAAAATAAAGAATATACAAGCCGTTTTATTTATTTTGATCGTTTGCAAACACATTATCAGTCTGACTTGCTAGGGTCGCTTTTAACGATTGCCCCAAATGAAACAAAAACTGTTACAAATCGTCTTTTTGCTGGTGCAAAACAAGTTGAAATTATTAATAGTTATCAAAATGACCTAAAAATCAAAAAGTTTGCTCTTTTAATTGATTGGGGCTGGTTTGATTTCATCACCAAACCAATGTTTTCCCTCATTGATATTCTTTATAAACAAACAGGGAATTTTGGTATCGCCATCCTTCTTGTCACAGTGCTCTTAAAAACTCTTCTTTTCCCTTTAGCCAATAAATCTTATAAATCTATGGCACGCATGAAGCTTTTACAACCGCGGTTGCTAGAAATAAAAGAAAAGTATCCCGATGACCAAACCAAACAACAAAAGGCAATAATAGAACTATATAAAACCGAAAAAATAAATCCCCTTGCAGGCTGTTGGCCGATGTTGGTTCAATTCCCAATATTCTTTGCTCTTTATAAAGTTCTCTATATCACCATTGAAATGCGCCATGCCCCTTTCTTTGGCTGGATTAAAGATTTAGCGGCACCCGATCCAACTTCTCTTTTTAACTTGTTTGGTCTCTTGCCATATACAACGCCAACATTTCTTATGATTGGTGCATGGCCTTTGATTATGGGAATAACGATGTTTTTACAAATGCGTATGAATCCCGCTCCTCAAGACCAAACCCAAGCGATGATATTCACATGGATGCCTGTTGTCTTTACTTTTATGCTCGCCTCTTTCCCTGTTGGTCTCGTCATCTATTGGGCATGGAACAATATATTATCAATCATTCAGCAAGGTATCATGATGAAGCGCCAAGGAGTTAAAATTGAGCTTTTTGATAATTTAAAAGCCATCTGGAGAAGATCACCCAAAAAAGAAGTGCATGAATGACAAGAGATTCTTCCCTTTCTGGAATTTTTTCTCGCAATTGGATTTTTATTCGTGGTGTACCAGCAATACGCTTTCTCCCCCCCGAAGGACCACCAGAAATTGCATTTGCAGGACGTTCCAATGTTGGAAAATCATCTTTAATCAACGCACTCGTTCAACAAAAAAGCTTAGCACGTACCTCAAATACACCAGGACGGACTCAAGAGCTTAATTATTTTGTCCCCGATGGCTTCAGTGGGCAACTAGGAGACCTTCCCCCTCTAGCATTAGTAGATATGCCTGGTTATGGTTTTGCTGCTGCTCCTAAAAATCTTGTTGATGAGTGGAAAAATTTGATTTTTAGCTATTTACGGGGGCGCACAACGTTAAAACGTGTATATATCTTGATTGATTCACGGCACGGAATCAAAAATAATGATGAAGATGTTCTTGCTCTCCTTGATAAAGCAGCCGTTTCTTATCAAATTGTTTTGACAAAAAGCGATAAAATCAAATCAAATGCCTTGGAAAAATTAATTATGAGCACACAAACAAAGCTTCTTAAACGCCCAGCAGCTTATCCTGAGCTTCTTGTAACCTCTTCAGAAAAAGCTATCGGTTTAGAAGAATTACGTGCTGCCATTTTGCAAACCATCGCATAAGAGAACAATTCCTAGTCATTAACAATTTATTAATTATAATTACTAGCAGCTACTAATGATCTTGTACTTCTAGTCAAGCATCTTTATAAAAATGATTACTTGAAAGAATTCTCTTCAACTCTATTTGATAGTGTAAATTATGCTGACACTTTTTCACTCTCCCCTATCCGCTGCCTCGCGCTTCATACGCCTCATTCTTGGGGAATATGGTGTAACCACTCAACTGATTGAAGAATATGAATGGGCAAGAAGACACGAATTTCTAGCCCTCAATCCCGCTGGTCATGTTCCTGTTTTTCTCGATGAACACGAGGTTCCATTATCAGGTCCTCTTGTTATCTGCGAATATTTAGACGAAACACATGGAAGTTTACGACAAGAAAATAAGCTCTTTCCGGAAAATCCTTTAGATCGTGCGGAAGTACGCCGTCTCAATGACTGGTTCTTAAATAAATTCGAAAATGAAGCAACGCGCCATATCGTACGAGAACGAATCCATAAACGTGAAATGCCACTTGCCATTGGCGGTGGTGCCCCTAATTCACAAATTTTACGCAATGCACGTGCCAATATTTTACCACATATGAACTATCTCAATTGGCTCTGTGCCTCTCGCGATAGCTTAGTCGGTTCTGCCTTGTCCTATGCAGATCTAGCAGCAGCAGCCTCTATTTCTGTACTTGACTTTCTAGGGGAAATTGACTGGGAACAATCTCCTGCTGCCAAAGACTGGTATATGAGAATAAAATCACGCCCTTCTTTTCGTTCTCTTTTAACAGATCGCATCCGCGGAATTGTTGCAAGTGCTCACTATGCAGATCTTGATTTCTAGCCTTCTCTCACAAACAAAAATAAAAGTGATATTTTATCTAAAGGATATTTATAGGTTTATGAATTTTTATGCATGCGTATAAACGATATAATGATTTATAATCGTATTCAACAGGGAATAAGACCCATTATAATTGAATCAAAAAAAATACTTTCTTATCGTGTCACAAAAAAAGATTAGCACAGGAATAAAAAATATTTAAGAAAGCATTTTAACGACTCTCTTTAAATACAAGAGCTGTAGCATCATTAGAAGCTAGGCAAATAAAATAACAATATTTAACGCATGTTATCCTCAAGTCTCCCCAATATATGAAAAAACGCATTGCATAACATATATACTATTTGCTCTATAATAAAAAAATCCTCATCATGCGTTTTTACAACATAACAATTTTTTAAACTGACTTTCCTAAAAGATGAAGAATCCGACCAACTCTCGTGTGTAAACAATCCAACTTCTTGTTAGCCCCTTGTTTTTATCCCCTTTTTACGTGATTTTATTTATGGGTAACATATTGATATACAATGATAAATAATCGTTTTTTTTACTTTAATCATCAATTCCAAATACCTTTTTCTCATTACCTTCATCACATTTAAAACAATCAAAATCGCTTTCTTATGCGTCACAAATGGAATTGGTAAATGAAAGAATATTAAAGAAAAGAATGAAAATGCCTAAGTGCCAAGAATTATTAAAACATTAAAGGCTAACAAAACGTGATAATGCTAATTTTCTCTATTTATGAAGCATAAAGATAGTGGCGCAGAATAGATGTTATATTATTCATGGATACTCTCTCGTGATACCACTCACGAGCACTATCATAAAATAAGTTTAGAAGAATTGATAAATATTTCTTTAAGAAAAGCGCATGAATTAACCACATAGGTGTATTTTGTTTTGGAGATCTTGTTTTGCATGAAGAACGCTCCCCCCTTAAAGAACGAAAGAAACAAAAGCGTAAAGTAATACACAATCTCCTTTAGGTGACATAAGCAAACCTTACTTAGGAATATTCATCACACACTCTAACGAAAAACATCTCTATTTAAATTTGCAGATCTTATATCACTTGCTCTAAACAACAGTATTCTACAGCACAACAAGATAAATTAAAGCAGGAAAAAAATTTTTCTATAAAGAAAAAGAACCATTGGAAAGAAGGCAAGAATTTGCCTATACTGCACAGTAAAGTATTATAAGGAGATAAAAATGCGCCTTACAGTTGTTGGTGCAAATGGAAGAATGGGACGTGAACTCATTACAACAATCCAGCAGAGGAGAGATGTAGAACTTTGTGCTGTTCTTGTACGCAAAGGCTCACCGTTTGTAGGAAAAGATGCCAGTGCCTTAATTGGTTCAGATTCTCTTGGGATTGGTATCACTGACGATCCCGAAAATGCCTTTTCTAATACAGAAGGTATTTTAGATTTTTCACAACCAGAAGCCAGTATTCTTTATGCTAACTACGCTGCTCAAAAAAGCCTTGTCCATATTATTGGCACCACAGGATTTAGCAAAACAGAAGAAGAAAAAATTGCAGATTTTGCGAAATATACAACAATTGTCAAATCCGGAAATATGAGCCTTGGAATAAATCTTTTAGCCAACCTTGTAAAGAAAGCCGCTAAAGCATTAGAAGCCGATGATTTTGATATCGAAGTTTATGAAATGCATCATGCTAACAAAGTTGACGCCCCTTCTGGAACAGCCCTTCTTCTTGGCCAAGCAGCAGCTGAAGGGCGCAATGTTATGCTTAAAAATGTGCGTGTCAACGAACGCAATGGTCATATAGGTAAACGCAAAAAAGGCACCATTGGCTTTTCCTGTTCACGTGGTGGGACAGTTGTTGGAGAACACAGTGTCATTTTTGCCGGCTCCAATGAGCGCATTGTTCTTTCACATACAGCGCAAGAACGCTCTATCTTTGCCAATGGCGCATTAAAAGCAGCTTTATGGGCACAAAATCATGAAAGCGGTCTTTATTCAATGTTCGATGTTTTGGGATTGAACGATGAATTTTAAACAATCAATAGAATAGAGGCAATGCATAATGGGACGCATACTTACACTAATTCGTCATGGACAAAGTGAATGGAATCTCAAAAACCTTTTTACCGGTTGGAAAGATCCTGATTTAACAGAAAAAGGTCATGCCGAAGCGATAGCAGCAGGAAAAAAACTGAAAGAATATGGTTTGAAGTTTGATATCGCTTATACATCAGCCTTACAGCGTGCTCAAAAAACCGCTCAGCACATTTTAGAGCAAATGGGACAATCAGATTTAGAAGTGATAAAAAATCCTGCATTAAATGAACGTAATTATGGTGATCTTTCTGGTTTAAATAAAGATGAAGTACGCCAACAATGGGGGCAAGAGCAAGTGCAAATGTGGCGCCGCTCCTACACAATTGCACCCCCGAATGGAGAAAGCCTACGCGACACCGGTGCACGCATCTGGCCTTATTATCTTTACCATATCCAGCCTCATATTTTGCGCTCCCAAACTGTTTTAATCGCAGCGCATGGAAATTCTCTTCGTGCTCTTATTATGGCACTTGAAGGTCTCTCCGGTGAGGAAATTATATCTCAAGAATTAGCGACCGGTATTCCTATTATTTACACATTTAATCCGGATTCAACAATTTTATCAAAGAAAGTCCTCACACCTTAAACTTCTAAAATCATGATCTCCCCAAAAATTCAATTCAATCGTTTTAAGCTGAAAAAATAAATTCTATAATTTTATTGACAGAATTGCGTCATGCGCTTAGATGAATTTTATGAGCCCAGATGGCGGAATTGGTAGACGCGCAGGTTTCAGGTACCTGTGCCGTAAGGCGTGGAGGTTCGAGTCCTCTTTTGGGCACCATTTTGTATCTTTAATATATTGAAATATATAGATTTTTTTCTTTAAATAGCCATTTTTAGACCACCTTCTACAGTTTATATAATTTTATCTAATTTGTTCTTATTTGCTCCTTATTTTTCTTTGGAGTGAAGGTTAAGATCTCTTTCTTTTCTCCACCTCACTGCTCTCCCTAGCTTATATGGCTCCGAGAAACACCCCCTTGGAAGCACCAAATTGCGAATCGTTGTTGTGGATACACTAAAAAGCTGTACACACTCACGTGTCGTTACATAATAATTATATTCTTAAAATAATATAAGAACTTTATCTTATATTATTTTAAAATTCCCATCTATCTCCATCATCAAATATCATCTCATTACCTTTCTCTTTTTTATATTAATTAAATGGGTGGGGATGCTTAGGAAAGAGGAGAAGGAGAGAGCACCCCCATAGGTTTAAGCGGCTTTTGTCAAAATCTTTTGCATCTCTTGTTCTATTTCCCCTAAAAAGATTTCGACCGCTTTATTAATCTCTTCAATGTGTTTCTCATCACGGAGAATGCGTTTTATTTTCATTCTCAAACCAGTAGATTTGCCTACAAAGTTTGGATTATAGCTCATGAAATCACACCACTTTCGTCCAGTGCATGCCATTTGGAATTGCAGTTGTGCGTGATATTCTGGTTTGATTTCGTCATACATAAAAAAACGCAAATGCGTGGTTGATTGTGGACATTTGACTTCGATTAAACCGTCCTCTCCAATCAACCCATCAGGACTAGCCCCCGCCATTTCCATTTTGGGGTGGGGGATAAACCCGCATCTTGTGACATTGGTGTCATAAATGAATTCATATTCTCTTAAGGCATTCTCTTCATGTTCAATGCCCCATTGCATAGCAGGTGTTGTATAAGATTGACTTATTTCCTCTATTAAGCGTTCTGTCATGAGTTTCGTTTTGTAGTCTTCATATTTGCTTGTAGGCAAACCTTTTGCTGTCTTACTGAGTACGTTGTAGACATTAGATGCGGTGACTTTCCCTAACCTTGCTTGAAAACATTCTGCTGTTCTTTGTCCATCTCACACCGCCGTTTGTTGCTCTTATTGTGCTTGATTCATTTGCGAGCATTGCTTTTTTTTCAAAGAAAACAAAGCGATTTTGGCTTGTTTATAAGACATATCTGTGAAATTTTTTACTCCTATGAAGGCATCCTCTAATAAAATCTTAAAATCTTTAGGTGTATTAAAATATTCACTTGCATCAAATTTAGTAATTTCCATGTTTTATTTTCTTTACTAATTGAAGAGCTTTTTCGATATCCTTTTGTTGTATAGATTTATCACCAACATTCAGTAATAAGATAATCTCTTTATCTTTATTTGAAAAAATAAACACGATAGCCTGGTTCGTGATTTAGTTTTAATTCTCCAATTTCACGAAAATATTTCATATCACCTAAAAGACCATATTCAAGGCGAAAAATACGTGCAGCAACCTTCTTTTGCGCTTGTTTGTCTTTTAATGAATCTAACCACTTTATAAAATATAGTGTTTTTTTGACAACAAACATCTGTGTTTATATGCTACATAGATTTTAACAAGCTATCTTTCCGAATGAGAAAGATGTCAATTTTTTAATCCAGCTCTGCTTTTTGCGGAGCTTTTTTTATGGAGAATCACATGCAAAAAATATCACCAGAAGGACTAGCACTTATTAAACAATGGGAAGGTTTGCGTTTGAACGCCTATAAAAATGCCATTGGGGTGTGGACAATAGGTTATGGACATACAAACAGTGCTGGAAAACCTTTTGTTCACAAAAGCATGACAATCCCTGAAAAGCAAGCAGAAGAACTTCTTTGCCAAGACTTAAGACAATTTGATAATGCTGTTGAACGCGCGGTTACAGTTTCATTAACTGATGAACAATTCGTGGCGTTAGTGTCCTTTTGCTATAATGTAGGAACAGGAGCCTTTTGTAACTCGACACTGTTAAAAAAGCTCAATCAAGGTGAATATGAAGCTGTCCCTGCAGAGCTACAGAAATGGACCAAAGCAGGCGGTAAGCGTCTTGAAGGTCTAGCACACCGGCGTGCGGCAGAAACAGGCTTATGGGCGAAAGGGGCTTTTGTTTCCTCCAATTATCAAACAGTAGAAACGCAAGCACCAACGGGGCTTTTCAAAGCAGAAGCACTTGCACCGATTATTGGTTCTTTTTCTGGGCTTGGTGGTTTGTTAGCTGGAAATGGACCAATCCAATGGGCTTTGGCAACCATTATGGTTTTAGCCGCATGTGTTGGTATTTTCTTTGTTGCTAAACGCTTTCAGGAGCATCGTCTATGATCTTATGGATGAAAAGAAACTTGATGGTAACAGGTGCGGCTTTAGCCGCTTTTTTTATTGCCTTGGCAAGAGCTTTTACTCTTGGGAAAAAAGCAGAGCAACAAAAGCAAACAGAAAAAGCTTTAAAAGCAGCCACAACCCGTCTTGAGGTAGAAAATGAAATTAATCAAAAAAGTGATGCTGATGTGCGTGCTGCTCTCTCTGACTGGTTGCACGACAAATAAATATGCTTCTTCTTGTGTTGGTTGGTTGCCAATTTATTTAAGCCAGCAAGATCTGAACGCCATCAGTTCAAACTTAGCAAGAGAGATCTTAAAGCACAATAATCTAGGTGAACGCGTGTGTGGGTGGAAACATGGCTAGAAAAAAAACACAAGACGATACAGAACTTACAGAAGCAGAAAAAGAAATACTTCAAGAAATCATCATGAACTACAAAAGTGTAAAAGTGATGTCGCGTTATACAAAATGGATTGTATTCATCCTCTTTTTGCTTATCCTTGATTTTGCTCGTCTTATGGATGTGATAGACAATGTCTGTGCACATTTAAAACAGTGACTAACCAAAAACTGAAAGCTTTACCCTTCCCCGCTTTTAAAACAAGGAATGAGAGATTATATCGTAATCTATCCGCTAATCGCTTAAGTGTTTCTTAGACACCTGACTCGATAATAGACATATTATCAAGCCTCTCCTGATATAAAAGACGCCCATTGTTCTAAGAGGACACGGCGCTGTTCTAAAAAATCCGTCAGCATGTAAGCCTTTGTCACTGACTTCTCAACTGAATACGCAAGAACAGATTCTGCAATTTCAAATGGTGTTGACGTTGTCTCTGCTATCCAGTCCCGCAGAATCGATCTGAAACCATGAAGTCTATAATCAAAACCTTTGTCTTTCATGAAGTTAGAAAGTGCTACATCCGATATAGGCTTTCCAGAACTCTCAGCAAATAAAAAAACATTTTTTTGCTTTTTCAATAACAGCAAGCGCTTCAGCTGTAAGCGGCACATGAAAGTCAGAAACCTTTCCAACAATTCTCTTCATATTTTCTTTTGGGATAATCCATATTGATCTATAAATCTCTTCTGACCGAATATGCCTGATTGGAATAGAACGCCCTCCCCCCGTCAAAATAAGAAGTGTTAAGGCTAGATTTGATACAAGCTCATCATTTTAAGATTGAAAAAACTTAGGCATTTTTTCCATGGCATTGCTGGATATTTTTGGTATTTTGAATAAACTTTTCTAATAAAGCTTTTGCTTTTAATTGCATATCCACATCTATACCAAGTGCCGCCGCATGTTTTATAGCTATATTCAAGTGGGATAGAGTTTTACTTGCTGTTTCGTTTTTTGTCTTCCAAATGGGAGAAATGCATCCTTTTATATCAATTTGCGTCAGTTCAGTAATTGGCGTATCATCAAATTTAGGAAAAACATGTTACTCAAGAGATATTAGCCACCTTGCTGCTTTTCCTTCATTTTTCAATTCGTTTTTTTGCTTAAAACGCACTGGAGGCAATTTCTCGTAAAGAAATACCTCCCCTGCCCGACGCAAATTTTCTTTTTGTTTTCGGCAAATTGGGTCAATTCCTTGATCCAAAAGATCACAACAAGCTGAAGTTTTGAACCATGCTTCTTTTAAAGGTATCTTGCTACAAGAGCCTAATCCCATTTCTCGTCGTCTTTTATTGAGGTAAAATCTAAAAAACTATCATCCTTGATCTGGTGTAGTTTTGATAAGCCATAAACCAGCTTTGTCAGCATATTTGCCTTTAGATAGATACAGATAAGACAGACAGTCTATCACGTGTTCTTGTTCTTCGAACCACCTTTTAAAAACCATCTTTTGAATCGCACTTAGAGCACTTTCATCTGGTACAAAGATTATATATAAAAGGCAATTTAATAAATAAATAAAAACAATTAGTTATTAAATAGAACAAAGATAAACCGCGCTATCAGATGATATTGTAGAGAGTTCTAAGGGAAGAAAAAATTGGTGCACAAACGTGCACGCCGCCCGCATCGCTCCATGTGAATTTTCTTTATTTTCTCATTACTTAGATAGTAAAAACTCTCTTTAAATTTACTGTTTGTAACTCTATAACGATATTATAAAATGATAACTGTAATAATATGAAAGACGAATTAATCCTTCTTTGCTAACAAATATTTCAACCACACCTCGTGAACTAAAAATTTTTCATTCTTAACAATTAAGAATCTGAGTAACTCTTCCTTACCTCCTCATTCTCACTCAAAGTCAAAGCTCCCTTTTTTCACCATAAAATAGTATTTGCAATGCATAAAATTAAAAAATAAAGGCCCTATCAAAGAAATAGGACCTCTTAAATTTAAGCTCCTTTATCCTACAAAACTAGAATTTGTAAGCTATTCCTGCGCGAAAATCATTCGTCTTATACTTAACTTCAATCTCGTCTTTAAATTTCTTTTTACCAAAATCTGAGTAACGGTATTCCGCACGCACAACAAAATGGTCTGTCATTGCAAAATCAACACCACCACCGAGAGTATAACCCATCATCGTTTTTGTTACATCCGATGTCCTATTAAATGGCTCACTTCCCGTAATTACTGTCGACAAAATATCTTGAAACTGTCCATAAGAAACACCACCAGCAATATAAGGCATCACACGCCCTGCAGAAAACCCAACACGCACCCGTGTAGCACCTGTCCATTTTTGTTTTAACGTATGATTAAAAGTTAAACTGTCTTTCTCTTCTTTAGCCTCTGTAGCAGAACGAGAAAAGCCTCTACCCTGTCTCCTGACAAGTTTTGCCCTTTTTTGACTTTTTTTTTCTGTACTTGCATCAGTATCACTACCCGATTCTTTAGTACCCAATCCTTCAGTGTCCTTTCCATCAGTATCAGTCCCACCAGCACTCGATTCATCAGCCTGAAATTTTGTTTTTGTATCCTTTTTTTCCGTTAAAACGATATCCGTATCAATCCCCATAATAAAATTATTACCGAGATCAAAATTAACACCCGCATAAAAACCACCTATAAATCCAGAAAGATCGGGCAGATACTGTTTCTCGATGGGGATCCATGGTTTACTTTTACTCTCCTCAGTATGATGGAGAGGAATATCAACATGAGGCGTTATTGCAGAAATTTTACTTGAAAAGCCCCCAACTTGCCCCCCAAAATAAAAACCTGCCCAAGAAAAAGGTGAAGAAGCAACAACTTCTGAGGCAACATGTACTGGCTCTTCGTGAGCTACCACATCTGCAGCCTGTACTATAGAAGGTGAAATTAACGAAAAAACAGATGCTGTTATAAATTTTGTATTCATAAAATTATACCCCATTGCTAAATTTAAATATAATCAAAAATCACATTTAGAAAAACAAAGTTTTATAAAATCTTATGCCGCAAAATCGCATGTACTCCTTTATAGTTACATTTAAATCTATCACTATACTAATATATCATTACATCAAAATTTAATATTATCAAATAAATTTTAAAATATTATAATAATCAATACTTCAAATAATAAATATTTAATAAAAAAACCTATTATATTTTTAAAAGGAAAAAATATAAAACATTTTGTACCAATAATACTGCAAAAAAATCACAAAATAGTACATTTTATGCATTTTTTATGAGAAAAAATTCTAAAAATGATGTAATAATTTTTAGAAAATTGATATCCATTAAAAATATTATAAATACCTCAATAATCTTACATCAAAAATGCATAACTGTAGATTCTACATAGTATAAAAAATCACACCTATTTTATACTAAAATCATACCTTTTTTCTACCATTTTCTAAAGGATGAGATTATTAATTACGCACAATATCATTATCCTTCTAAATCTTGTCCCCAAACAAAAATTCTCAATTATTTTATTTAAAAATTGCTCTTCCCCTATTGATTTCTATATTATCATCTGCCTTTATTGCAAAACGGTCTTTATTAGGAAAAGTTATAAAACATCCCTTCATACAAATTGTAATTGTTTGATGAGTATTTAAAGAAATTTTTGAAGGTATACTTCCTTCAACAACAATGAGAGATTGTATCTTTAAATCAGTATTCTTCACTGTTGCAGCAAAAGCTGTTATGGTAAAAATACTTAACAGAATAACTGTAATCAAAACATAAGTATATTTCAGCATTCTAAGATTCCTTCCTCAGCAAAACGCTTATATAGGCTAAATCGAAGAGCGTTGGTTATATGAGAAGGTGAAATAATATTAGGCACATAAATAGCTAAATTAAAGGAAAAACTCTTACGATCAAATGCCGTAAAACTCACCTGTGGGATAGGATTTTTTAAAACGCCTTCTGTCGAAGAAGCAATCTCTAACAAAATTTCAACAACATGCTCTGGAGTAACCTTAGATGATACAATAACTGGTATATCAATTCGTCCTACTTTATTGCGTCGTGTCCAATTACTAACATTATTATTAATAAGGCTTGAATTGGGAATAATAATCGTCTTACGCTGAATAGTCTCAAGTTCCGTTGCACGCACACTAATACGCTTAACAATACCAGCTACTGATCCAGATTCTATATAGTCTCCTATTTTAAATGGTCTTCCAACTAAAATAATAAGTCCAGAGACAAAGTTTTGGACAATATTCTGTAAACCAAAACCTATACCCAGTGAAAGTCCTCCAGCAATAAGAGCGAAATTTCTAAGATCCAAACCTGCCATTGATAATCCCGTCAAAGCAGATACAACAATGCCTCCATAACTTATCACTGTTTTGATAGAATTACGTATACCAGAATCGAACTCTCCATGAACCAACACCACACTATCTAACCAACCAATAAATCGGCGAATAAGAAACCAGCAAACACAAAAAGAAATCATTCCTGTTACAAGAGAAATCAAAGAAAGAGTAATATTTCCAATCTGAAAACCGGTCACCGATTGCCACAAAACTGCTTTTAAATCAGAATAGGAAAATCCAAACTGTACAGCAATTGGTATTGCACAAAATATAACAACAAATAAATTGAGAAAAACGCTCACAAAAACTCCCAATTGATTCATCGTTTTTTCTTCTAAATGAAACCTCTGCATCAAAAGGTGACCAACCGTTGTTTTCATAAATTGGTCTTTAGTTCCAAGTGCTTGAGCGCTTTGTATTCCTAAATACATGAGAACTAAAAATGCTCCATCAATCATAATTTGCTGCATAATAAAACGCGCAAGACCAACATAACCTAAAAAATTCAATACAAAGAGCAGTAATCCCAAGCCAATAAGAGGAATGCGTATGTAAAATGGACAAAAGTATGGCTCTTTTTTTTCTCCTTGAAAAGGCCTACGTCTAAACCGCAAAGGTACAAATGATATTATAAACAGCAATATTGCTACAAGAAAAACAGCAATAAAACTTTTAGCAATTGTCAAAGATAGAGGCGCTGAAATGATTTCATAAATACTATCAAGAACAGCGTCAAATGCCAAAACACCCCCTAAAGAAGTGAGTAAAATCACTAATTGATAAGCAGATGATGGTGCAATACTGAGAAGACGCACATGGGGCATATTCGATGATAAAAGAACAATCGCTAAGCGATTGATTAAAAATACTAAAATAATTTGACAACCTATCATATCAAAAACTGTTGTAAGCTTACCTAGATCTAAGTTAAAACTACGAAACAAAAACAACACAAGATAAACGCAAAGAATACATACAAGTGAAGGTAAGAGAACTGAAATAAAGGCAATCAATAAGCGTTGTAAATAAGATATTTCCTCATTAGACTTCGTAAAGTGGCAATACACATGAACAAGAACTTTTTGAGAAAAATACGAAAGACCCAAAGTAATAAAAAGTGGAATTAAAAAGCAAAGAAATAGTTGTAAAAACTTGAAATAAAATATAAAATTCCACCAAGAATCTAACAACAAAAGAAAATCTGATGAAGCCTCTTTTGTTTTTTGGGCGAGATTTTTAACCATCGGAATCGAAAACTCAAGCCTATACGTAAGCGTGCGTTTAAAAAGCTCCCGAGATTGAGAAATAGAAAGTTCAGCTATTCTATTTGCTGCTAAGAAAATTGCTTCAAAACGAAGCATGATACTGTTAATTTTAGCTTTTTGCTCTATCAAGTAAGAATATTCCTTCACTGAGCTTTTCAGTTTTTTCACGTCACGATGGAGCTCCGTTAATTGATCAAGAAGTGTATTAATCTCATTAAGAGGAGGACGCAAAACAAATGCTGCCTCAATAGCACGTTCACTGATATCTTGTGCACGTAACCGCAATTCTTCTAAAGCACGCTCATCTTCTGGCTTTCTGTCAAAATCTCTTTTTAAAGTTTCAGTATTTTCTTCAAGAGTCTCAATAATCAACAGTTGTTGTTGAATAATTTCATCAACTGAATAAGAAGCTATCGTTTGTTCGACAATTGTACTTTGTGCCCCCCGATTCCCCCATGCACCAGAATTAAATACAAAGATAATCCCCAAAAGAAGGAAAAGTATGTGGATGTTTTTTCTACAAAATGAATACATATCTACCTTACAAGCACAAAAAGGATTTTATTCCTCTCTTTTAAATATGGTATAAAGCAGCTATTTTCAACTTTTATAGAATAATCTTATAAAAGCTTTCCCTTATCCTATAATACTGATAATAAGATAAAAGAATGATAAATAATATGAACTCAATAAGATTAACGAAGGCACTCTAGCATGTTTTTTTTGCACCTTTATTGCAAAAAAGAAGATTTTCTTCCTTTGACAACCTGGATTTTTCTATCCAGTTTAGGTGTATTCTTGACGAGTACCTTAGGAACGCGTGCTTACTTAATCAAACAATCACACACCAACTTAATCAAACAATCACACACCAACTTAATCAAACAATCACACACCAATAATATCATTAAAACGAATAGATTTGATTTACAAAATAAGTGTGATCAGTTGAATGCTACCACAACTGAAAACAAAAAACTTGTAACACCCCATGCAGAATCTATTTTTATGAGAACCGTTCAAAGAATCCTAACATTGGATTTCTTTTTAATAAAGATTCCAGCTGTTGACACACGATTTCGTAACGTTAAAACGCAATATTTCTCAAATAAACGCGCTCCTCCCAATGAACATACTTAATTCTCTTCCTTGAATTATAAAAACGATCATCTTATTTTACTTGTGCTTTTAACTTTGAATAACTGTTAGATTGCCTATTAGCGGAATATATCATGCGTACACCTGGTTGGTTAACTACCCTTTATTGTTTTATTCTTTTAAGCAGCATTTATGTTGCCTTACCCAATTTATTTTCACAAGAACAAGTTAAAAACTCGAAATTCTTACCCGACACCCGCGTAGCACTTGGTCTTGACCTTCAAGGAGGCTCTTCTCTCCTGCTCGAGGTTGATAGCAAAACGTTAAAACGCGATCAGTTACATATAGTTTTAAGCAATGTGCGCAATGTATTGCGTGAAAAACAAATCCGCACCTCAAGTGTGCGTATCGTTGAAGATAGCGTTATTGCCCTTATTTCTGACCCATCGCAAACTGAAAAAGCACTCTCTGCTTTGAAAACATTAATAACCCCCATACACAGTAGCTTTGGCACAACAGAACATAACATCACGATCAGTGCTCAAAATGAAACTCTCCGCGTCACATTAACGGAAGCTGGTATAAAAGACCGTGTAAGCAATGCTATTGAACAAAGCTTAGAAATCATCCGTCGTCGTATAGATCAAGTTGGTGTTTCAGAACCAGCCATCCAAAAGGTTGGAAATGATCGTATTATGGTCCAATTGCCTGGCCTACAAGATCCAAAACAACTGCGTGATCTTTTAGGAACAACCGCTAAGATGAGTTTTCATCTTGTTCCTTCTAATGTGGATCCCAATAATCCCCCTATAGGTGTTTCTATTCTCCCTGGATACACTGATGCAACACAACATTATGCAATTTATGATCAAATTGCTTTAGATGGAAATGTCCTGAAAGATGCCCGTGCAGGTTTTGACCCCCAAATACCAGGACGTTCCATTATTTCATTTACTCTAGATTCCGCTGGCGCAAAAATATTTGCCGATATAACACGACAAAATATTAACCGTCCTTTTGCCATTGTTCTGGATAATAAGGTTTTAACCGCTCCGACCATCAATAGTGTCATTCCCAATGGACAAGGTCAAATTACAGGAAACTTTGACCCCAAAGAAGCCTCAACTCTGGCTGCTCTGCTTCGTGCTGGTTCCCTCCCCGCACCACTCACGGTCATTGAAGAGAGAACCGTAGGCCCAAATCTTGGTGCTGATGCCATCCAAATGGGACTTTACACCGGCATAATTGGCTTTATTCTTGTTGCAATTTTTATTTTTCTTCTCTACCGTATTTGGGGATTAATTGCCAATATAGCACTAGCTCTGCACACGATTTTAACATTTGCTGCACTGAGTCTTTTGGGAGCTACGCTTACGCTGCCTGGTATTGCTGGTATTATTTTAGGCATCGGTATTGCTGTTGATGCTAATATCCTTATCAATGAACGTATCCGTGAAGAAAGTCGAAAAGGTGTGGGTGCTTTTGCAGCCCTAGATCGTGGATTTAAACACGCTTTTGCAACCATTGTTGATGCAAATGTTACGGCAATTATAGCGACTGTCTTACTATTTTGGTTCGGCACCGGTCCCGTTCGTGGTTTTGCCGTAACAATGTTGCTTGGTATTATCATCTCCATGTTTACAAATATCACCATTGTACGCATCATCATGATTTGGATCGTTCGTAAATGGAAAATTAAAAAGTTGCATATTCACTCTGCTTTCAACATCATGCCACAAAACACAACTTTCCACTTTATGAAAGCACGCTTCATTGGTATTGGCGTCTCAATTGTTTTATCAATGGCTTCAGTTTTTCTCTTTTTTAAGCCTGGATTGAATTTTGGTATTGATTTCATTGGCGGAAGCCAAATGAGTATTACCACGAAAGCACCAGCAGATCTAGCAACTCTGCGTTCCAAGCTTTCTACTCTTAATGTTGGTGAAGTTTCCTTGCAAAATATTGATAACGAAAACACCGTATTAATTCGCATGCAGAAACAAAGCGGTAGCGAAGCACAACAAACCATCGCCATTGATAAGGTTAAAACAGCTGTACAAAATATCTATCCCGATACCACATTCGATCAAATAGAAGTTGTGGGTCCCAAAATTTCAGGCGAGCTTGCCACAGCTGCTTTTACTGCTGTTATTCTTGCGGCTATTGCCATGTCTCTCTATATATGGTTACGCTTCGAGTGGTTCTTTGCAGTTGGAGCAATTATCACTCTCATTCTAGACACCACAAAAATGATTGGCTTTTTTGCTTTATTTCAATTTGATTTTAATTTAACGGCTATCGCTGCGCTCTTAACAATTGTTGGATATTCTATAAATGATAAAGTTGTCGTCTATGATAGGATGCGCGAAAATATGCGTCTTTATAAAAAAATGCCGTTGCGCGAGCTGATTGATCTGTCAATTAATCAGGTTCTTGTACGTTGTTTTTTTACATCAGCTACAACAATTCTTGCGATGCTCCCCATGGCGATATGGGGTGGAAGTGCTGTTCATAATTTTGCATTACCCATGGTCTTTGGGATTATTATTGCAACATCATCCTCTATCTTTATTGCTGCTCCTATTTTACTCCTGCTAGGAAATTGGTGGCGTGAGCGAAATAATCGTGCAAATATCAAAGTGAAATAAAAATGCCCTTTAATGCGTATGGTACATCTCGCCTCTCTTCTCATAGAAATATAGTCGTTTTCATTCATTCGCTTTTTGATCAAGAATAGTAAATAATCCATGCTCCACGACACACCACTTATCACAACTATTGTTGCAGGCTTATGTTTAGCATTTCTCTTGGGAATGATTGCGAGCCGTTTACGTATTTCACCACTTGTAGGCTATTTATTAGCTGGTGTTATTGTGGGACCCAATACAGGCGGATTTAAAATAGATTCCGTCATCATTAATCAACTTGCTGAAATTGGTATTATTTTGCTGATGTTTGGTGTTGGGCTCCACTTTTCATTAAAAGACCTTTTATCTGTCAAAGCTATTGCTGTCCCTGCTGCTATTGCACAAATGGCATTTTCTACTTTTCTAGGCTTGTGCCTTGGTCTGATTATGGGATGGGGCTTCAGTGGTAGTTTGATCTTCGGTCTTGCTTTATCCATAGCAAGTACTGTTATCCTGCTACGTGCTTTGCAAGAGCGTCATCTTATTGAAACAGAAAAAGGACGCATTGCCGTTGGATGGTTGATTATTGAGGATTTAGCAATGGTCCTTATACTTGTCCTCATCCCTTCCTTGGCAAGTGCTCTCAGCAATACCAAAAAAGAAGCGTTGGATCCTCTTGTTCAATGGTTGGATTTAAGTATTTGGGGTATTTTTGGTCTCACCATCCTGAAAGTAATTGTATTTATTGCACTTATGCTCGTCATTGGGCGACGCGTTATCCCATGGCTTTTAAAAATGAGCGCACAATCGGGATCACGTGAATTATTTCGTCTTAGCGTCTTTGCTATTGCATTAGGAGTAGCTTTCGGAGCTGCTCATTTATTTGGTGTTTCCCTTTCTCTCGGTGCTTTTTTTGCTGGTATGGTCATGAGCGAATCAGAATTAAGCCACCGTGCCGCGGAAGAATCTTTACCACTGCGCGATGCTTTTTCTGTTCTCTTTTTTGTTTCTGTAGGCATGTTATTTGACCCCGAGAAACTCTTAACTCATTTTTTCCCTCTCTTAGCAACCTTATTCATTATCGTAATCGGAAAATCTGCTGTTGCCTTTTTCATCGTTAAGGCTTTTCGCTATTCTAATGCAACAGCTTTGACTATTTCTGCAAGCCTTGCCCAAATCGGAGAATTTTCCTTTATCCTTGCTGGTTTAAGTTTAAGCTTAGGACTTTTAAACAATGACGCTCATGATTTAATTCTTGGAGGAGCAATTTTTTCTATTTTGCTTAATCCTCTTGTTTTCATTGCCTGTAATAAAATTAAAAAACGTTTAGAAAAAAATTCTGCATCTTCACAAAATACCCAAACAATTATTGATATTGATCCACAAGATCCTGACCAAGATTTTTTACCGATGACCTTAAAAAATAACCATATCGTAATTATTGGCTATGGTCGTATCGGTAAGTGTGTTGCATTATCTTTAATAAATAGAGGTGAACCTATAGTGATCGTAGAAGAATCAAAACGCCTCTCTGATAAAGCGATTGCAGATGGCTTTGAGGCTATTTGCGGCAATATCATTCAACAAGAAATAATGAACGCAGCAAATATAAATAATGCACATAAAGTTGTTATTACAATGCGAAGTACCATTGAAGTAGGAGAATGTATCGTGAATATCCGTGATATGAAGAAAGATATCCAAATAATCACACATGCATTATCCGACACAGAAACAACATATCTCATTGATTTAGGTGCTGATGTTGTAGTAACAGATGATGAAGAAATTGCCAATGGCATTATAGAGTATATAACAGAACGAAGATCTGTAAGGAATATGCTCAATCATGAAAATTTACAGAAAACATAAAATGGATACAGAATCGTGAAAATAAAGCAATTTATATGGCCATTGATTGGTATCTTAGCAATGCTGGTATCTATTCGAATTCTTTACATGAAGCTCTCTGCCATTTCATTTGGGGATGTATTGGAGCGCTTGAGCAATTTAAATGCACAGCACTGGTTATTAGCCTGTTTATGTTCTCTCCTAGCTTATGCTGCTCTTGCTGGATATGATCGAATTGCCTTGCAACATCTAGGCCATAAAATTTCTTGGATTTTTATCGCTATATGTTCATTTACAACCTATGCTCTTTCACACAATATCGGTGCTTCAGTTTTTTCTGGTGCCGTTGTACGCTATCGCGCCTATAAAATGAAAGGGTTAAACGGAACAGAAATCGCAATATTAGTAGGTTTTTGCTCTTTTACTTTTGTAATCGGTACAATCTTACTTTTGGGAATCGTTTTGGTGCTGCAACCCGAAATTATCACCCTCATTCATAAAGAACTTCCTGAATGGCTAGGAACAGCAGCTGGAGCAATTTTACTCAGCTGTATAGCACTTTATACGTTTGGCAGCTGGCTTCAGTTAAAACCCTTACGCTTGGGTAAGAAAATTCAACTTTCCTATCCACGGCTGAAAATTGTTATTCAACAGCTTCTCATTAGCCCTCTAGAACTTTTAGGAGCAGCAGGAATTATATATGCTGTTCTCCCACACAACGCAGATATTCATTTTATCTCTGTTCTTGGTGTTTTCCTAGCATCTTTTACGATAACTCTTCTCTCTAATGCTCCAGCAGGAGGAGTAGGAGTTCTTGAAGCTCTCTTCATCACAGGCATGCCCAATATAAATCCAACCGATGTTATTGCAGCACTTATTGTCTTTAGAATGTTTTATTTGATTATACCGCTCATCATTTCATTATTTGTGGTCGCCATTTTTGAAGCGCAACAATATTGGAAAAGAGCCCCCAAAACACCACCTGAATAAATAAAAGGTTATCAATTACTTCTTTTTGTGTGCCTATATAAGAACAGGACACCATCGTGTTACCAATTTACATATTTTTTTTAAGAAAACTCTCTCAGTGCTCTTCCCCATTACACAACAATACCCGTGAATGGTATAATAATAAAGTCATTGTTGCAACATCATCTTTATACTTAATAAAAGAGTAAGCCTGCACCATTATACTATTTTCCCAATGTTGTGATAACTTTTGGCGCCTAAGAACGTTAATAAGAATCATTTTTATGCTTTTCTTCAATAGTCTTTATCCGCACGTTAATCCCATTTATAATGCAAAAATAATAATTTTAATTGATTCATTATAAGAGGGATTGAAACAAAAGAAGTTTATGATAGTAAAGTTTAAAAAAATAATAATTAATCATTATAAATCAATATATTATAATGATTCTGAGCGGCTTTCTTAATATTTATATTTTTAGAGGTTAAGCTAACGGAAAGACAGCATAGCATAACTTCATAGTTTAATATTTTTAAACTTGAAGCCTCATTAAAGCCTATTGTCTTTCGTTTAACAGGTACTAGTTTTAAACAATTAAACTGATCTAATTTTATTCCTGTTATGTCCGCTAAATACTTTATTTTATCTTGATTTACCCTCTTAGAATACTGATGATTATTACAGAAGTTTTTTGTTTAAGCGGGAGAGTTATCAAAAAATATCCACGCTGCTAATACAACTAAAGTGCAAAGTTTCTTCTGTCTTTAAACAATATGCTAAAAATCCAAAAAAAATTTAATCAATTTATATTAAAAGAAGTGAAAACTGTTGATTTTTATACCCCTTTAAATAAGATAATTGTCGGTAAGAAGCTTCTCCTTACCAATTGCGACTTTAAAAAAAGAAACAATACGCATTAAAAGATCTTTAAATGTCCTTTGGAAGTTTTTTGTGTCCCCTAAAAAGTACAAAAACCGATGACTAAGCTATATCAACAATCTTCACTTTTAAACAAACAGATATGGGGAAATCCTACTGCCCAATTTTATTTAGAAACTCGTATCTTAAAAAAAATTTACGCAATCAATGAGTTATTTACGGTATAAAATAGAATGGTGGGTGATGAGGGGATCGAACCCACGACCCGCTGATTAAGAGTCAGCTGCTCTACCGACTGAGCTAATCACCCATAAGCTTCTCAAAAGACGAGAATGAGCGTTTCTATAACGCTCCTAAGGATGGATGTCCAGATATTTTGTTGTTTGTTATATAAACTCATTGTCTGTAAGGTTAAAAATATGATATTCACCACTTGATCTTATATAAAAATAAACCCATTATAAGAAGCTTTATAAATAAATGTTCTGATTGTTACACAGAACCTATAGTTAGAGGATTATCGAGCATAATGCCCGAGCAAAATTTAGAGGGACCTTCTTGTGGTTGTAAGCGGGATGGGGCATCATTTTGTTTTATCAGCAATCACATGCATTCAAGCAATATTGTGTTGTTTTTTTCTTTGAATATAAGTTTTCTTACATACAATGTTCATGATCCAATATACGAATAAAAGCCTATGAATTTTTTTTGTCAATCGCGCGCTTTTAAGCTTATAAAAGGTAAGGAATGATGGAATGGATCACTGATCCCCATGCGTGGTTTGGTTTGATCACGCTGGTTTTTCTCGAAATTGTTTTAGGAATAGATAACCTTATCTTTATTGCAATTTTAGCTGAAAAATTGCCACTGCATTTGCGTGACCGCGCACGCTTTATAGGTCTTACTTTAGCATTAATTATGCGGCTTTTCCTTCTTACAGTTATTGGATGGGTTATGAGACTCGATAGGGTCATTCTTTCACTTTCATCTTTTGTATTTAGTTGGCATAGCTTTATTTTAATCGGTGGTGGAGCCTTTTTGCTAGCAAAGGGAACGCTAGAATTACATGAAAGGTTAGAAGGGGTATCACATGAAAGAAAAACAGGCCTTGGTTATGCTGTTTTTTGGCAAGTAATCGTCCAAGTCGTGGTGCTGGATGCCGTTTTTTCACTAGACAGTATTATTACCGCAACAGGTATGATTGCAAAAGAGCAGGCAGCAGTTATGTATATCGCAGTCATAGCTGCTATGGGAGTAATGATGTGCGGATCTGGTGCTCTTATGCGTTTTATTAATCGTCATCCCACCATTGTAATCCTTTGTCTTGGTTTTTTGATGATGATTGGTTTTACTCTCATTGTTGAAGGATTTGGTTTTCATATTCCAAAAGGGTATTTGTATGCTGCTATTGGTTTTTCTGTTCTCATCGAAGTTTTTAATCAAATTGGACGTCGTAACCGTGAAAAAATGATTAAAACGAATGATCTACGCAGTAGAACAGCTGATGCTGTTTTGAGGCTCTTAGGAGGAGGAAGCAAAGATAGTCACCTTGCTGAGACTGTAGATGTTATTGCTGAACAGGCCGCAGCATCTGAGTTGTTTAGACCAGAAGAAAAGGAGATGATTCGTGGTGTTCTCGATTTAGCTGATCGCCCTGTTCGCTCTATCATGTCGCCGCGTAATGAAATTGAATGGTTAGATTTAAATGCTGATGAAAATGAAATGCGTGAAGAATTACAAAAGGTTAAACATAGCCGCTTAATTCTTGCGCGTGAAAAAGTGGATGAATTTGTTGGCGTTGCGTTGACAAAAGATCTTCTTTTGAATTTGGCTGAGGGGAAAAAGATTAATTGGAAAAAAGCTATGCGAGAACCCCTCGTTGTTCATGAAAACACAAGTGTTTTACGATTGATGGAGCAATTACGTCATTCTTCGATTCAGCTTGCAATTATTGTTGATGAGCATGGATCTTTTGAAGGAATTGCAACACCAACCGATATTCTTGAAGCTATTGCAGGAGACTTTCCTGATGACGATGAAGAACTCATGATCGCAGAACAACTTGAAAATGGCAGTCTTCTTGTTGAGGGATATGCTGATATCCGCCGTTTAAGTGGTTATCTTGGGCGTAACCTTGTGGATGAAGCAGATCGTTATACGACTCTGGCAGGCTTTATGCTTTGGCAGTTTGGTCATTTACCAAATGAGGGAGAAAGCTTTGAAACTGATGGTTTACACTTTAAAGTGATTGAAATGGAACGCCGAAACATATCTAAAATCCTTATTTCTCCACTTGTATCACCAGAAAAAAACTAATTCTTTTTATCAGCAAAATGAATAAAAAGATTTTTTTATGATTAAAAATTGAAAAGAATAAGCAGTTGATAACTCAATTGCATTTCATTATTTTTATATTTTTTTAAGCGTAAAATAATGACATACAAAAGTTATATATCAATGAACTTTCCATTATAAAAAATTTTCATTGATGATTGACGAAAAGCTGGAAGAGAAAAAATGGTGCAAAATTATTTGTCAATGGTCATTAATCTAAAAAACAATGAATATATACAACATATTGATTTATAATAATTATTTATTACAATATTACCTTTATATCAAGAAAGCCTCTTTCAAACATCAGATTTCCGCCAATGGATAAAACTCCACCATTGTTGAGTTCACTCAACTGATGATGGCATCTTTAAACCAGACTCTGGCTCCTATAATCTTTTTAGATCTTCTTGATATTTCTTAAGGAGCTATTCCTTATCTTTTGTTTCGATAAATTTAGCTATTTTTTTCCTTCCAAGAATGAGACTCAACCTCTCTGGAAAGGCCCTTATTAAGAACTTTGTTTTTCTTCTAGATAGCTCATATTTTTGCTACTTTTTAATTAAAGCGTAGCTGAGCTGCTTAGATTTCACCACTTCTTTGACTAAAGCCAATGCACGTTCAGATGAATCTGTTGGGTATTTTCATCAAAGCCTAAATGATCCTCTGCACTGAAACTTTGATAATAAGATTGTAAGGTTGCAACATCACCTAATAAAGACAGTGCACCAATATGAAGTAAGCTATAATCTGCATCATATACCTTGATAACCTTTATGTGCCTCCAACTTCACTCTATCGCCAAGGTGGTGCTCCATATCTGGAATAAAAGCATTTATGAAGATCAATTTTTTCTATCGCCTATTTCAAGACATAATCAAGCTTAATTCCAACCAATCTGCATATATTTCTTCTTCACAAACTCTCCACCCCTTTTTATCAAAATCAAGCTGTAGATCTTGTAAGTGCTGAGAATTGATAGGGATCAATTACCACGCAGGCAGCAGCTAAAATACCAGTCGTAATCGAAACTCCAAAATCAAATTGCGGATAACCTTTGATAATTGCGTCATTATAAAGAATTTGTACTTCACAATCTGGTAGTTGGTAACGTGCTGAATAATTATCTACCTCTTTAATTTTTCAACAGACCAATCAAGATTTTTGAAGAGCACTGTTGTACTCTCCATGATGAAAAAATTCTTTGCTCTACCTCAAAAGAGGTTGTATCCATATCAAAAGTCAAAAGCGAAGCAGATTTTTGCAAACAAAAGTGATAACGCCGTGTAAGAGAAGAATCTTATCAATAAGGTCTTTGGTGATTTCTTTTGCAACGTCTAAACGAGATGGAATCTTATTCATAAAAAAACACAATAAAGTCAATAGGTTTTGTGCAATTATTTTATATAAATCCCATTTAAAATCTACACTTTTATACGTGATTTAATTGACCATTTTTTATAAACAATTACCATGTATGAATAGACCACAAAAAGCAAATCATGATGCAAATGTTATAACGCATGTAAACATTCAAATGAAGTGAAAAGCAGCTATCATTCATAACAGTTCATAAATTTTATGATACGTTTTTATCACACACAAATCGTATTGTTAAAAACGTAATCGTTTGAAATTATCGATAAACATAAATTGCATGCGTTTAAAGAATGGTATGGGGTTTACTCTTTTTTTGAGCTAAACCTTAAAAAAATAATCATTTGAAACTATCATAAGATAGGTTTTAATTCATTAAGGGCACATAAAAGGATTTAAAGACAAGTCAATTTTAAAGCACCACTTACTAAAAAGTTAGTAAATGATAGGCAGACATTATGTAGATACTATCATCACAACAAGTCTTGCATTGCCATATACATTACCTCTAATCACGATATAATCAGGAGATCTTGGCATTGCCATAAACAGAGCCGTAGACCTTAGTATGACACCCCACACTAGCATTGCCCTAAACCTTGCCTAAACAACCGCATGATCATAAACCGCGGCATTGCTATAAATACGTACACTACCGGATAATTTTTCATTCCCATAAACCCACGCATAATGATAAACTCAACCGTTATAAAAAAGATGAGCATTGTCATAAACATGAGCACCAAAATACACATAGGTTTTATCACATATAAGGGTATTGCCATAGACATAGCCCCCAATGGCAGTATTGCCATAGCCCCTTGTCTTTTCATAAACACGACCAGATTTTACAACACAGGCATTATCAGCAACCCAGCAATTGCCATCATGAGAGAGGTTGCTTTCAATTTCAATAAAAGCATCTAGATCGCCTTTTTTACATCACCAAAATCTCTTAAAGTACGAATGCGATATAATGCCAGTTACGAAATCCTTTTGATTGGTCAATTCATATTTTGGATGGTTTTTCTTATTAACAGGAGCGGTTTCATTTGTAATGGAAGAAATAACGGAGGTGTTTCTTAATATAGTTGTTATAATTAAGCCTATATGTTTTTAAAAGTTTTGAACAGACATTAAGCCAACTCCAAACCAAATGTTTGTTGAATCAAGTGCTCTGTTCAAACTAATAATAACATATTCATTACCTAGTAGTAGAATACCAACTCCTACACCTGCATAAAGCGAAGCAATAACCCAGCCCATATGGCTATGCTGTATGACTATAATAGAACCCAAAACCATCATTGCTACACTCGCAACACCAGCAGCAAAACGGATCAAAAGAACTAAGTATTAACGCCATGGAAATAATTAAGTGCACTCATTACTATACTGTATAAGATAGCATACGAGGAGCAAGGAATATATTCCAAATTCTGCCAAACGTAAAGAACATACTCCCAACTAAATAACCATCATAATTAGCGCTTGGTATATAAGAACGTTGATTAAAGGTAAACAATCCCTCATCCAACATAACTGGCAATATTGGTGTATAGAGAAATCACCAGATACCCATATCAAAACCATACCGAATACAGCATTTTGAAACAATTCAAATCTTGAAGGTTGTTTTTCCTCCTTATTGTTCCTTTAACTGGTGATATTTCTCATCCGCGTTCCATCTCACCATAACAGCCTTTAGCTCCAAAAATAGAATAAAAGAAAATTTAGCTATCTATTTTAATGCTCAAAACAATATATTTAGCGATCTACTATCAACATCGCCAGATCAGTTGTACAATAACATATTGAATTAATATGTATTTTTATGTTATAAATGTTTATAGTTAAATTGAAAGCATATTTAGATAATCTTGTTTTTTATCTCGATATTCAAAATGACTAACCGAAGAATTATATACGCAGCCGTAAATTTTGCTTCTCTTAAAATCATTTGCTTATTCGCTAAAAAACTTAATAAACAACTCAAATAACCATTTTCATAAAAGAGGAAATTGGCTTCTTTTTAGGTAATATTGTTATTTAGGATAATATGAAGTTGAAAAATTTGGTGCACCCGACAGAATTCGAATCTGTGACCTCTGCCTTCGGAGGGCAGCGCTCTATCCAGCTGAGCTACGGGTGCTTCACACTGATTATTAAAATCAGTTATGGTCTTTTAACTAATCATACTCTTAGCTTCAATGCTAAATTATCATTCTAATAAAAAAATTACTTGTTTGTGATTTATCTAACGACGCACTCCTTTTACTTTTTAATGATACTTTACCTTGAAATAACTTCTCTTTATTCAATGCTCTTTTTATTATAAAAAGAGCTTTTATTACAACTTCAAAACTCTCATAAATAAGTTACAACATAAATTATAAGTATCAGGACAATTTTTAAATGGCTACATTACCAAGTCGCTTTCATTTCATTTCCGCAGAAACTGAGGAGGCTATCAAAGCTACCCATAAATTAATTTCCGTTTATGGTCATTCTTCTCTGGAAGAAACTGATATTGTTGTTGCAATCGGTGGTGATGGGACAATGTTACAAACCGTACGAGACGTCATGAACACAGGCAAACCTATTTATGGCATGAATCAAGGTTCTGTAGGATTTCTTATGAATGAATTTCATGAAAAAAAATTGCCCAATCGTATTGCTGCCGCACATAAAAAAGAAATCCATCCCCTGCGCATGATCGCAAAATCTGAATGTCAAGATTCTATCGAGGCGCTTGCAATTAATGAAGTATCCCTCTTTCGGCAATCTTATCAAGCCGCAAAAATTCGCATCACCATTGATAACAACGTACGCATGGAACAATTAAGTTGTGATGGTGTCCTCGTCGCTACACCAGCTGGATCAACCGCCTATAATTTATCAGCACAAGGACCTATCTTACCTCTTATGGCTCCCCTTATGGCCCTCACTCCTGTTAGCCCTTTTCGCCCTCGGCGTTGGCATGGAGCTTTGCTTCCCAATACAGTAACAGTGCGCTTTGATATGCTTGAACCTGACAAACGCCCTGTAAACGCTGCTGCAGATAATATTGAAGTTAAATCTGTCCATTCAGTTACTATTTCAATGGCAACAGAAGTAACAGCTTCAATCCTTTTTGACTCAAATCATTCATGGGATGAGCGCATTTTATCAGAACAATTTCGCTATTAATGATTGTATTATGCGTTTTATGTGTATATGATTGTTATAGTTAATTTTTTGTAAAAACATCTTAACACTTTTAAAGAGTGTAGAATATTGGTTATAATTATCATTTAGATAACGCAGTTAAAATCACAGAGCAGTTGATAAAAAAATGATACCATCTTTAAACAGTTTTGATGATTTAGGTCTTTCCGCAAAGGTTATTAATGCGGTGAAATCAGCGGGGTATACAGCTCCAACACCCATTCAAAGCGAAACAATTCCGCATGTCCTTCAAAGAAAAGACGTTTTAGGAATCGCCCAAACGGGAACAGGTAAAACTGCCTCTTTCGTATTGCCTATGCTCACTCTCCTTGAAAAAGGTCGTGCAAGAGCACGAATGCCCCGTACGCTCATCTTAGAACCAACAAGAGAAATTGCAGCTCAAGTTGAAGAAAATTTCGATAAATACGGAATAAATCATCGTTTAAATGTTGCTCTTTTGATTGGTGGAGTTTCTTTTGAACTCCAAGATCGCAAACTTGAACGGGGAGCTGATGTTCTTATAGCAACACCAGGGCGCCTTCTTGATCATTGCGAGCGCGGTAAACTGCTCCTGATGGGCGTTGAAATCCTTGTGATTGATGAAGCTGATCGCATGTTGGATATGGGCTTTATTCCTGATATTGAACGCATCTGTAAGCTAACTCCTTTTACGCGTCAAACTTTGTTCTTTTCTGCAACAATGGCGCCAGAAATTACAAAACTAACGAAACAATTTTTACATTCTCCTGTATCTGTTGAAGTTACAAAAGCATCCTCAACTGCAACCACAATTACACAGCGGCTTGTCAAATCTGGAAATAAATCATGGGATAAAAGAGCGGTTTTACGAGAGCTTATCCAAAATGAAGGTGCAGAGCTTCAAAATGCAATCATTTTCTGTAATCGAAAGAGAGATATCTCTGAACTTTTTAGATCGCTCATTAAACATAACTTTAATGTAGGGGCACTTCATGGAGATATGGACCAATATTCGCGCATGAACACCCTAGCTGATTTTAAAAATAATAAACTTACACTTCTTGTTGCTTCTGATGTTGCTGCCCGTGGACTCGATATTCCAGCTGTAAGTCATGTATTTAACTATGATGTTCCTACACATGCTGAAGACTATATCCATCGAATTGGTCGTACAGGGCGTGCAAATCGCAGCGGAAAAGCTTTTACAATTGTCACAAAAGCTGATCAAAAATATATCAATGCCATCGAAGAAATGAGTAATGAAAAAATTGAATGGCTCAATGGAGATCTCTCAACTTTAATAGCTGATGATCAAACAGAAGATATTGTTGTAAAGAAAAAATCTTCAAAACCATCAAAGAAAACTGCTCCAAAAGAGCCTGTTGTTCACACTAAAAAATCTGTAGAAGAGAATAAAATAGAATATATCAAAAATGCAAATAATAAGGAGAAGCCATCTGAGCAACAACGCTCACGAAAAAATAAGAATTACACACCCATTGGATTTGGTGATGATATTCCTGCTTTCATGCTTATAAAAACGTGTAAATAAACCCGTTCTTTACTCTCTTTAAGAGTGAAATGAACGAAATACTTTTAAAAAATCCGCTCTTATTTCCTAGAGAGCCTTTCCGTTACCTTTTCACGCCCTAAAAGCTGCAAAATTTTTCCCATTTCAGGTCCATGATCCATGCCCGTAAGTGCCTGACGTAATGGCATAAATAAAGCTTTTCCTTTTCGACCTGTTTTTTCTTTTAATGCTGTTGTCCAAATTTTCCAACTTTCCTCATTCAAAGCACCTTCAGGTAAGAAATCGAGTGATTGGTGCACAAAAGCACGATCCTCTAGTGCTACTGTATCAAAATTCTGTTCATCATGAATGATTTTCCACCAAAAAACAGCATCATTGACTTTATTAATATTGCTTCTTATCGCGTTCCAGAAATATTCCGCCTTATCTCCCTCAATAGAAAGTTTTTTAAGGCGCATTTTTACTTCCTCATAGGTTAACTCATGGACAAGATGACTATTCAAAGCAAGAAGATCAGCAATATCAAATTTTGCAACGGATCTTGACGTATCTTGGAGATTAAAATGCTCTAAAAGCGCAGCTTGATTGGGATAGGGATGCACATTTTGCGATGTCCCAATCAAAACGGCAAGGCATTGAACAGCTATAGATTCAAATCCTTCTTCCCGTAGAGAACGAATAGAAAGATCATTATTACGTTTTGAAAATCCTTTTCCTAAAACTGTCGCCAATAAATTGGTATGAGCAAAAACCGGTAATTCTGCATTAAGAGCTTTAAAAAGAGCAATTTGAGCGCCTGTATTTGTAATATGATCATCCCCACGAATAATATGCGTAATAGCCATATCTACATCATCAACAATAGACGGCAATGTATAAAGATAGGTTCCATCTTCACGAATAAGAACAGGATCTGAAAGAGAAGCTAAATCAATCGTCTGCTTTCCCTTTATTGCATCATTCCAGCAAACTTCTGTTCGCTTTGTGTGTAAAGGATCACTTTCAAAATTAGGAAGAAGAAAACGCCAATGGGGTTTACGACCTTGTGATTCAAAGTTTTTTCTCTCTTCTGTTGTCAACTTCAATGCTGCACGGTCATAAACAGGAGGCAATTTGCGTGAAAGCTGGATTTTACGACGCCGCTCTAATTCCTCTGTTGTCTCATAACAAGGATAAAGAAGACCACGTTGTTTGAGAATTTCTGCCACTTCATCATATCGATTAAATCGCTTGGATTGGTAATAAATTGCATCTGGTTGAATACCAAGCCATTCAAGGTCAACAGCAATAGCATCGATATATTCTTGTTTAGAACGTTCAATATCTGTATCATCATAGCGTAAAATAAATTCTCCCTTATACGCTTGCGCATAAAGCCAGTTGAAAAGCGCAATACGGATATTGCCAATATGAATATAACCTGTTGGAGAGGGAGCAAAACGAACTTTAACCATAAAATAATACTCAATTTTTATCGCGAAAATGATTGACTATGGGATAGCGACGATCGCGTCCGAAATTTTTGTAACTGATTTTTACACCAGGCGCAGATTGACGCCTTTTATATTCGGCACCATAAAGAAGCTGTTCAACTTTCGCAACAGTTTCTCGTGAGTGTCCACGTTTAACAATATCACAAATACTCATGTCATTTTCTACAAGAGATTGTAAGATATCATCTAGAATAGGATAAGGCGGAAGAGAATCTTCATCTTTTTGATTTTCTCGCAGCTCTGCAGAAGGCGCTTTTTCTATAATATTGGATGGAATGACAATCCCTTCTGGTCCTCTTAAATTATGCAAGTGATTTTTATTGCGCCACTCAGCTAATGCATAAACCTGCATTTTATAAATATCTTTTATAGGATTAAACCCGCCATTCATATCCCCATACAGTGTTGCATATCCCACAGCCATTTCTGACTTATTGCCTGTCGTTACCACCATTGAACCGAATTTATTTGAAAGCGCCATTAAAACTGTACCGCGTATACGACTTTGAAGATTTTCTTCTGTTATATCAGGGGGTAACCCTAAAAAAAGAGGTGCCATTGTTTCAAGAAAAGCTTCAACAGCTTGCTCAATCGGTATGATTTCATAACGACATCCTAAAAGTTGTGCACATTCTTTGGCATCTTTTAATGATTCTTGCGAAGTATAATGATAGGGCATCATAATGGTGCGAACCCTCTCAGCACCAAGAGCATCCACCGCCATTGCCGTACACAGGGCTGAATCAATTCCTCCTGAAAGACCAAGAATAACATCCTTAAAGCCGTTTTTATTAACGTAATCTTTCAACCCCAAAACACAAGCTTGATAATCAGCCGCTAATCCATTGAGAAGACTTTCATTAGGACCTGAAATACAGTGCCATCCCGTCGTTGTTTTTTGCCAATGGCTTAAAGCAATATGGCTATCAAAGTGTTTCATTTGAAATATCTTTTTGCCTTGTCCATTCAAGGCAAAAGACCCACCATCAAAAACGAGCTCATCTTGACCACCTACTTGATTAGCGTAGATAATTGGCACTCCAGATTGTAGAGCTTGCGTATGAATAACATCTATACGTTTTAAAGTTTTATTACGATAGTAGGGAGATCCGTTAAGGACAAGAATAATTTCCGCTCCTTTATCTTTAAGCTCTGTACTCAGAGAGGAATCATTCCAAAGATCCTCACAAATGACTATTCCTAATTTGATTCCATGATAGACAATAGGCTGAGGACGTGGACCTGAAGAAAATAAACGCTTTTCATCAAATTCAGCATAATTAGGTAAATCAAACTTCAAACTTTCGGCTATGACTCTCCCTTCATCAAGAACCATGACAGCGTTGTAAATATTACCATTGCGCCTTAATGGAAGACCAATGACAATTCCTGGTCCGCCTACGGTTATCTTTGCTAATTTCTCAACAGTCTCTTCACATGTTTTTGTAAAAGCAGGTTTTAGAACAAGATCTTCCGGCGGATAAGCGCTTATAAAAAGTTCCGTGAATAAAACAAGATCAGCCCCCTCTTCTTTGGCCTTTTGATGCGCCATGACAGCTAAAGAAAAATTCCCCTCAATATCACCGACAATAGGATTTAATTGGGCAATTGATACCCGAAAATCATTTTTCATAAGCCTTTGTATCATTTCATCAGTTTAGCAACCACAACTTTATTCCTCATCATCGGAAATATCACTTTTTTAAAAATTCTCTTCTGCCATAATGACCTAAAAAAAATATTAAGTAAATTTTTGCCTACCCCTCAGCAGCAATTGCTAACGAGTCAGTCGCACGATTTTTTTTAAGGAGTTCAGCAACAAGAAAAGCCAATTCTAACGCTTGATCTGCATTTAGCCGAGGATCACATTGCGTATGATAACGATCAGATAGATCGTCCACAGAAATGGCATGCGCCCCTCCTGTACATTCAGTAACATCACGACCTGTCATCTCAATATGAATGCCCCCTGGATAAGTTCCTTCTCCACGATGCACTGCAAAAAAATTCTCTACTTCTTTTAAAACATAATCAAAGGGACGCGTCTTATAACCATTGGCAGTAATTGTATTGCCATGCATTGGATCACATGACCATATAACCGCACGCTTCTCGCGTTCAACGGCACGGATGAGTTTAGGCAGATAACGTTCAACTTTATCATAACCAAAGCGCGTAATGAGAGTAAGCCGCCCCAACTCGTTTTCAGGATTTAAAATATCAATTAATTTTAAAAGCTCATCAGACTCAATGGAAGGACCACATTTTAATCCTATAGGATTTTTAATGCCGCGACAATATTCAACGTGAGCATGGTCAATCTGACGCGTACGGTCACCAATCCATAGCATATGACCAGATGTTGCATACCAATTTCCTGAAGTTGAATCAATCCGAGTCAAAGCCTCTTCATAACCAAGCAACAGTGCTTCATGACTGGTATAAAAAGATGTTTCACGCAATGAAGAATGTGTTTTGGATGTAATCCCTATAGAACGCATAAAATCAATTGCTTCAGAAATACGCTCTGCCAATAATTCATAACGTTCCCCCTGCGGACTGTTAGAAACAAAACTCAACATCCATGTGTGAACATTTTCTAAATTAGCATAGCCACCTTGTGAAAAAGCACGCAATAGATTAAGTGTTGCCGCAGATTGGCGATAAGCCATAGACATCCGTTGCGGATCTGGAATACGAGAACCGGCTTCAAATTCAATGCCATTAATAATATCCCCACGATAAGCAGGAAATTCAACCCCCTCTTTTCTTTCTATATCAGAAGAGCGAGGCTTTGCAAATTGACCAGCAATACGACCAATCTTAACAACCGGTTTAGAACTACCAAAGGTTAAAACAATCGCCATTTGCAAAAATACGCGAAAAAAATCACGGATATTATCAGCTTCATGTTCTGCAAAGCTTTCGGCACAATCACCACCTTGTAATAAAAAAGCTTGGCCTTTCGCAACGGCTGCTAATTCATTTTTTAAATCACGTGCTTCACCGGCAAAAACTAAAGGAGGATAGCTTCTCAGTTTTCGCTCAACATCTTCTAACATAGACTTATCCGGATAAGTCGGAACTTGTTTAATTGGCCTTGTTCTCCAAGTGTCAGGCGCCCATTCTTTTATCATTACACTCTCTCTAAAGATTAAGCTTAAAGATTAGCATCTCAAAAACTTTTTACCATAATATATGCTGTTTAACTTTCTATTTTCTTCCCATTTTCATATATATAACTTGGTTTATACATTGTTACCAATTCTTCTGCCATCGTTGGATGCACTGCCATCGTCTCGTCAAAGATATCCTTCGTCAGCTTACCCTTGAGAGATATCCCTATAAGCTGTGCCATCTCACCAGCATTTTCCCCTAAAATATGAGCGCCCACAACAATACGGCTTTCACCATCAACAATGAGTTTCATAAGCATTTTCTCTGAACTACCAGAAAGAACATTACGCATAGGACGAAAAACTGTACGATAAATTTCAAGACGCTTATAACGCTTTACCGCCTCTTCTTCTGAAAGACCAACCGTTCCAATCTCTGGCTGTGAAAAAACTGCTGTTGTAATTAAATCATAATCAGGTGTTGTGGGAATATTCTCAAATGCTGTCTTAACAAAACACATTGCATCATGAATCGCAACAGGTGTTAATTGAATATGACCTGTTACATCACCAACAGCCCAAATATGGGGGATATTTGTTGTCATTTTCTCATCAACAACAACTGCACCAAATTCATCCACTTGAACACCTGCCCTATCAAGTCTTAAACCCGTTGTATTTGGTACACGCCCCGTAGCCAACATAATCTGATCGGCACTGATTATTTTCCCATTTGATAAAACAACTTCATAACAATTTTCTGCAGCCTGCACTTTAGAAATTGTTATTCCGTAGAGAATAGAAATCCCTTTTTCAATCATTGCATCGCTGAGCAATTGCCGCAAATCATGATCAAAATTACGAAGGATTAAATCACTCCGATGGAGAAGTGTTGTTTTTACACCTAATTCATGAAAAATATTAGCAAATTCAACACCAATATACCCTCCACCAACAATGACTATTGATTTTGGGAGTTGATCAAGGTCAAAAATCTCATTAGAAGTAAGGCAAAATTCACCACCTTCTATGGGAGTATTTTGTGCAAATTTTGCTCCCGTTGCAATCAAAATTTTTTCTGCACTTACCCGCTCACCCGTGGCAGAAAGCTCTAATGTGTGATCATCTATAAAAGTAGCACGACTTTCATAAATATGCACATTGTTATTTTCTAATCCCTTACGATACAGCCCTTCTAACCTTGATATTTCTTTATTTTTAGCTGCAACCAACTTTTCCCAGCTAAAAATTGGATCCGCATATTCCCACCCAAAACCAACACTTTTCTTAAATTCTTTTACATATTGTGATGCATAAACATAAAGTTTTTTGGGAACGCAACCACGAATAACACAAGTGCCCCCTATACGATATTCCTCTGCTATAGCGACCCGCTTGCCAAGACCTCCAGCAAGCCGTGCTGCACGCACTCCACCAGAACCACTTCCAATAACAAATAAATCAAAATCAAAAGAGCCCACGAATTATTCCTTCTTATATAGCTGCAAGAGTAGGCTAAGGTCTTTTATTATCAAATGAAAGTCTTTTTTTCTTTTGAAGAAGCATTTTTTATAAAGCAGTATTCTAAAAAGACCTACTCTCATTAAAATATTAAAAACGGCGGGAAAACCGCCGCTATTAAAAAAATCAGAAATTGCCCATTGTTGTCATGATATCGATCAAGCTATTTTTTATTTTCTGAAGATTCTGATTTTATTGGCATATTTGTAGGCATAGTAGAATTATTCAAATTAAGTGTTTCAGACATCTCTTTTTTCACATTTTCTACAAGATCCCGCATAAGAGCAGTACGCCATATATCAAATGCTGAATAAGAATCACGTGCAATATTGGGGACTTCTGTCAAAAACTTTTTACCGGTATCAGAATTATAAAATGTTGTTATCGCATCAAGCTCTTTTTGAGTAAAATATTTTGCATATACATGAGCAATCTCTTTTTCTAGATCAGAGCGCCTTTTAATTAAAGCAAGCGCCTGCTTATCAACAATATCAGAAATAGCTGTTGCTAAATTCGGATCATCGCTGATCAGTTCATTTTTGAAATCATGGACCGCATTTGGTAAAAAACTATCAAATTGATCCGTTGCATGAATAGCTCTGATTGCCTTTCGCGCTGAATCCAAATGTTGATCACTCACACCTTGTGCATAAACCGTTCCAACATTTACAAAAAAAATAGCAATTACACCAAAATATACGACAAAACGCTGAAAAGAAAATATTATTTTCATTTAATGATTACCCCGATAGCTAATTATAATTTTAATTCGTTATTCTACCTAAAATCTTTAAGACCCTTTATTTACTGTGCTAACATATCATCATGTAAATGCCTTTTCTAAAAATCAAACGGTTCTAAAACTTTTATTTGACCATCAGCCATAGCGACAATTGCACGTGAAGCCAACCCCAAAAAAAGGCCATGCTCAACAACACCAGGAATAGCAAGAAGTGCATCCGATAATGGTTTTGGTTGCAAAATGCAGCCCCAAAATGCATCAAGAATAAAATGGCCACCATCTGTTTCAAAAGGATCTTTTCCATTCATTCGCAATGAAATTTTCCCAGAAAGCCCTAAATCATCAGCGACTTTTTCAATGGCTCTGCATGTTGTGTGGATACCAAATGGATTAACTTCAATTGGTAGTGCAAAAGCACCAAGTCTTTTTACCACCTTTGTTTCATCCGCAATGACAAGCATTGCACGAGATGCCGATGCTACAATTTTTTCATACAACAATGCTCCCCCTCCCCCTTTAATGAGCATCATCTCAGGACCAATTTCATCTGCTCCGTCAATATCAAGGTCCAGCTCAGGTATTTGTTCTAAAGTGCTAACAGGCACTCCAAACTTATGACAGAGTTGTTCAGAATATCTTGAAGTAGCAACACCAGTCACACGCAAACCATCCGCAACACGCTCACCTAGAAGACGAATAAATTCATTGACTGTCGAACCAGATCCGATACCAAGCCGCATACCATCTTCAACAAACTCAAGCGCTTTAATAGCTGCCATTTTTTTTAACTGCTGAACATTCATGAATGACTTTGCCTTCTATCCGTATAAGCAGCATTTATCACCCCTATTACCACCGATAATAATGATAATAAAAGATAACCTCTTGACGCAATCTATTTAAATTTACCATCATCTTTTGCTTGAAGAGATGTTACCCGTTATAGAAATATATGATAAGAATAAAATAGAATAATCAACAATTATCTTTTTTATTTCTTTGAGAAGATTTGTTAGCATTTTTTTCATTCAATAAGAATTTTTGATTTATCTTGTGCTATCAATAGGATGCACAAAGATGCACATATCAATTTTTTTGAAAAAATTAAAATGATCAGATATAAAAAATCATCTATTTCTAGAAAACTGTAGATTATTATCTCGTTTCAATGACATTGATAAAATTACCAATCTAAATACCGTAAAATATTATGAGAAAAGTCTTCTGTTATTTTTTGTTTTGTCATTATCCAAATGTGAAGCAAAATATGACCGATTATATGTTTTTATGAATGCTGTCTGTGCATATTCCATGGTCTATGAAACCCTAGAGAAGACCAAATAATATCTCCACCTTTGGTCATCATAACGCTTCCTCGTGATAACAATTGTTGAGGCATAAATATTATTTTTGCCTTCTTGTAACAAGTTGGATTATGCATCATAAATGTCTGAATGAGAATATCTGCCTCTACACATTGATCTGTTTCTCTCTGTAAAACGATCACTTTTAATCCATTATCCAATAAAGATGTACATACATGATAATCACAAATAAATTGTCCGTGCAACGAAGGACCATATTTTGTTGGTTTAATCGTTTCATTCACACGAAATGACTTTTTCCATATGGATGTCGTGAACTTAGAAATATGGTAACGATCAATATATAATTTTTTATCATGGATAACGCCCACGAGACGCATATTATCTGCTATAATCAGTTGTACAGGTGAATGCATTACACAAATAGAAATACCTGCCAAAATAAACAAACTAAAAAAGAGCCGGATGGGTGTTTTGCAAAAAGTCAGTCCAACCAAGCCTATACTCAATAAAACTAACGCTGATAACGGCATAAAACCAGGATTCAAATCAGGAGAAATAGCCTTGATAGCATGTGCAATCTTTATTACAAGATCAACTCCAAAACCCATAATTTGAAGAGGAAGCCATTCGAATCCTCCTAACATTGCAAGAACTGCGATTAATCCAAAGGGAATGACAAAAATTGAAATGACAGGCAAAGCAAAAGCATTACTAATAATGCTCAAAGATGCCATATTAGAAAAATGATAAGCAGCATAAATTCCACTTGCACTCCCTGCAACAAAGGAAGAAGCACATGTTGAAAGCATCGATGAGAAAACAAAATTTATCACTCCTCCTCCAACATAAGAGGGAGTTGTTTTTCTTTTACGAAAAAATGATCTTCCACTCCACCAATCAAAAAAAGCGATCAAAGCAGCAGTCGCAGAAAAGGACATTTGAAAGCTAGGACCTAATATTTCATGGGGTGTCATCGCTAGAGTTATCAACCCTGCAATGGAAAAATTACGCATTGTTATAGCAGAGCGATTACACAATATAGCAACCAACATAACAGCAATCATCACAAAACTTCTTTGCGCTGATATTGCTAAGCCCGACAATAACAAATAAAAAGCTGTTATCATAAAAGCAACGATAGCAGCAAATTTTTTACTGGAATAATAGGAAGAAAAAACTGGAAAAAATGCTAAAAAACTACGGATACTCAAAAGAACTATGCCGCTTAACAACGCCATATGTAAACCTGATATTGATAAAATATGAGCTAATCCAGCTGTACGTAATGCTTCATTTGTCTCATTTGAAATACCAGCACGCTGCCCTGTTATGAGGGCAGCTGCAACACTCCCCTTTTCTCCTTCAAGGGCTATATGGATTCTTTGTGTCATCTTCGTGCGTAAATTTTCAATTTTCTGTAGAATGATAGCGAATATTCCATCAGGCTGCGAAACGAATATTTTTCTTGGTTTTTCTAAATAAACGCCTTGTGCTCCAATTCTTTTAAAATAATTATGAAAACTAAAATCGTAGCCTCCTGGACGCACAGGCCCAGAGAATGCACGAATCTTAACTTTTCCATGCAGTCCATCACCAATCGCTAAGCCAGATGGCAAATATCTTGCCGATAAACGAACACGATGAAGACTATGGCGTAATACAGGATTTTCTGTATTCAAAATCTCCAAAACTAAACGAAATCCTCCTTTGGCACCTGACTCAATAGAAACAATTCTTCCCGTCAATGTAGTGACAATGTCACTGCTTAGCATGGGTGTTGCAATACGCCACGTTTCTATTTTTGCCGCTAAAGCACCCAATATAATACAAAACAGAAACCCCACGGGAATCCATATTTTTCGATAAAAACGTGCAACATAGAATATTCCCAGAAAAATACTGACCAACGCCCCCAATTGTCCCCAACTTGGTTCCCACTCTAAATGAAAATAGAAAATGATTCCTAGGGCAAAAAAGACTAAAATCAGCGAAAAAAGGATACCAAAAGAAACTTCTTTATTGATACAATCTTCTAACCATTTGCGAAAAAAAATGATTACTTCTTTTAAGAGTGTCAATAAAAAAAGTTTTTGTTGGTTATAGCTACCGTTCTTTGCATCATCATATCTAGAAAAAACACTCTGCCCTATCTGACATGGCTTTTTTCCTTCTGTAACAGATTTTTCGGATAAACCCTCTTTACTTTTATAAAACATCAGTCCCCCACTTTAACTCGCAATACGGCTATTGCACGCCCCATCACTTATGCTAACATGACTTTTCTATAAAATTCCATAAGTAATATCTTAGTTTAAAGGAAAATATTCGTGTCTGTTATTACTCGTTTTGCCCCTTCACCCACTGGCTTCCTTCATATTGGTGGTGCTCGTACTGCTCTTTTTAATTGGCTTTATGCAAAACATACCGGTGGAAAAATGCTTTTACGAATTGAAGATACAGACCGAGAGCGTTCAACAGAAGCAGCTGTAAAAGCCATTATAGATGGCTTGCACTGGATGGGTCTTAGTTACGATGGCGCCCCTATTTCGCAATTCGAACGTGCAGAACGTCACCGCCAAATCGCTGAACAGTTGGTCAAGAATGGTAAAGCATATTATTGTTATGCTTCACCTGAAGAGTTAGCTGAAATGCGTGAAAAAGCCCGTGCAGAAGGGCGCCCACCACGTTATGATGGACGTTGGCGCGACCGTGATAGTTCTGAAGCTCCTAAAGGTGTTAAGCCTGTTATTCGCATCAAAGCCCCTCAAGATGGAGAAACGATTGTACATGATCGTGTTCAAGGTGATGTCCGTTTTCCCAATAAAGATCTCGATGACTTCATTATTTTGCGTTCTGATGGTTCGCCTACCTATATGCATGCTGTTGTCGTTGATGATCATGATATGGGCATCACACATATTATACGTGGTGACGATCATCTTACCAACGCAGCCCGACAAACGATTATCTTTAAAGCAATGGGATGGGACATTCCTGTTATGGCCCATATTCCTCTTATCCATGGTGAAAACGGTGCAAAATTATCAAAGCGACATGGTGCGCTCGGTGTTGATGCCTACCGAACAATGGGATATCTTCCTGCTGCTTTGCGCAATTACCTTGTCCGTTTAGGTTGGAGTCATGGTGATGACGAACTGATGTCACTTAAAGATATGATTTCTTGGTTTGATATTGAGGATATTAACAAAGGTGCTGCTCGTTTTGATCTCAAAAAGCTCGATTCCATCAACGGACACTATATGCGTATGAGTAATGATCAAGAACTTTTTGATGCCGCTCTTAATATTCTACCAGAAACCGATAGGGGAGCACAAATTATTGAAAAACTTGATGAAAAACGCCGTGTTCAATTTTTAAAAGCAATCCCGCATTTGAAAGAACGTTCAAAAACACTGTGCGAACTGATTGACAATGCCTCCTTCATTTTTACGCAACGACCTTTACAACTTGATGAAAAAGCTCAAATGCTCTTAGATAAAAATGGACAAACCATTTTAAACGATCTTTATCTTGCTCTGAAAGCGTGCCCCTCTTGGGATACAAAAACTCTAGATGAAACACTTCGCTCTTGTGTCCAAACACAGAATCTCAAATTTGGATCTATCGCCCAACCACTTCGCGCAGCTCTTACAGGATGTGCAACATCACCAGGTGTTTTGGATATTCTTATTTTATTAGGACGCGATGAATCCCTTCATCGCATCAAGGACCAACTTATCACAACAATATGCCCATGATGTGCACTGAGTATATTTCCTCAAATAAGGATCTATACAGATATCTCAACGCGCCTTAAAAGAGTTTTTTATGTTATATCATTGAAATACATTTCTTATTGAGTAATAATGATCAATAAGGAAATATTTTTAGATTGCATGTACTCACTTTTAGAGGCAATCTACCCTTAATATAAGTAAGAAAAGCTTCAGTTATACATCCCCCACTCTGATGAAGCAGAGTCTTAATTTTTAGAAGTGAAGGATCTGAAAGGAATACCGAATGTCTGAGAATAACGCATATATTATTGTGAATGATAAAAAAGTAGAGCTTCCCTTGCGTAAAGGCACGAGTGGACCTGAAGTCATTGAAATTGCTTCTCTCTACAAAAAAACCGATATTTTTACTTATGATCCTGGTTTTACTTCAACAGCTTCTTGTGAATCAAAAATTACTTATATCGATGGTGATAAAGGTATATTGCTTTATCGTGGTTATCCTATTGATCAATTGGCTGAAAAAGGAGACTTTCTCGAAAGTTGTTATCTTTTACTTTATGGTGAACTCCCAACACAGCAAGAAAAAAATGAATTTGATCGATGTATTATGCAGCATACCATGGTACACGAACAGTTTGCACGCTTCTTCCATGGCTTCCGTCGTGATTCTCATCCTATGGCCGTCATGGTTGCCTGCCTTGGCGCTATGTCTGCGTTCTATCACGACTCTATTGATATTACAGATCCTCACCAGAGAATGATTGCTTCTGTTCGTCTTATCTCAAAAGTTCCAACGCTTGCTGCTATGGCCTATAAATACAGTATCGGACAAGCATTTGTTTATCCACGTAATGATCTTAATTATGCTGCAAATTTCCTCCATATGTGCTTTGCAGTTCCTTGTGAAGAATATAAAACAAACCCTGTGCTTGCTCGGGCGATGGATCAAATCTTTATCCTTCATGCAGATCATGAACAAAATGCTTCTACATCTACGGTACGTCTTGCTGGATCCTCAGGTGCTAATCCGTTTGCCTGTATTGCAGCAGGAGTTGCATGCCTTTGGGGACCAGCACATGGTGGTGCCAATGAAGCATGCCTAAAAATGCTACAAGAAATAGGTTCTATTAAAAGAATTCCTGAATTTATTGCACGTGCAAAAGATAAAAATGATCCTTTCCGCCTTATGGGCTTTGGGCACCGTGTCTATAAAAATTATGATCCACGTGCAAAAATCATGCAAAAAACCTGTCATAAAGTTTTAAAAGAACTCAACATTCAAGATGACCCTCTTCTTGATATTGCAATAGAGCTTGAAAAAATTGCCTTAAGTGATGAATATTTTATTGAGAAAAAGCTTTATCCCAATGTTGATTTCTATTCCGGCATTACATTAAAAGCTCTAGGTTTTCCAACTGAAATGTTTACTGTCCTTTTTGCATTGGCGCGCAGTGTCGGGTGGGTGGCACAATGGAAAGAAATGATTGAAGACCCTGCACAAAAAATTGGTCGTCCTCGACAACTCTACACAGGCTATGCTATGCGTGACTATGTTCCTATAGATGAACGTGCAAATTAAAAAAAGAGATCAATAAAGCTTCAATTTACTGAAGCTTTATTGAGAGTAATCAAAAAACATCCTTTAAGAATTTTTATAAAACGTGATTTTAAAACTCTTTCTACAGAGATAACATCATCATAAAAATTTACTAAAAAATTCTAAGTTTTAGCTCTGTAAAGAAATTGAGAATACTTTTCTGCGAATTAGCCAAACATTTAGCAAAAAGAAATTGAAAATTTTACCTTATAATCCTCATTATCTTTAATAGAAATGTATTCTCTATCATTCCCCCATGTTTAAAAGCCCTATTACATATTAAAATCTAGCAATGTCAGAATTTTTCTTTCTATCTTCTTCAGATAAAATTGCAAAAGGCTTACATTAAGTGCTTTTCTAAGATGCCAAAACTTCTTATCCCTCTTCAAATAGATTCGAATAAAAATACTTTACATTTTGTCCTGTTAAGAGCTGAAATTTTCTTTGTATTTAAGTTAATAGTTTTTCTTTTAAAGATAAATTATTGATTTTTTAAGTAAAATCATTAAATCATATAATCAATAGAGGTGTCCTTCTTTCCTGTATTTTTTATTCCCATACTTGATAAAAAGAAATTATTTTTTGACAATGATATTCAGCATAATGATAGCAAAATGACCACAGATAAATTTTTTACATTGCTCCAAAAGAGCTTACAGATTATAAAAATTCATGATGGTTTCATATTTGCCAGCTTATCTAATAGGAGAACATAATGAAATTATTAGCAGGAGTTCTTATAATAAGCGCGACACTATTTACCCTATCGGCTAATTCTCAAACGCTGAAAATTGCAAGCGATGCTTCTTATCCGCCATTTAGTTATATTGACTCAAATAACGAACTTCAAGGGTTTGATATTGATATATCTTATGCTCTTTGCAAAAAAATGAATGTTGAATGTACTATTGTCACACAAGACTTCGAGGGGATGATTCCCGGTCTTCTTGCCAAAAAATACGATGCTATTGTTTCTTCCCTTTCTCCTACAAAAGAGCGCTTACAAAAAATTGATTTTACAGATCCTTACTACAATACAGCACTCGCTGTTATTGTTACCAAAAATTCGGAAATTAAAGAAATCTCAACACAAGCCTTTAGAGGTAAAAACCTTGGTGTACAATCAAATACAACACAAGCTGCATATGCGGAAGATCATTATGCCTCTGAAGGAGTTAATATCAAACTTTATCCTACAGCAGCAGAAGTTAATCGTGATCTTTTAAGCCATCGGCTTGATATCATCATCTTTGATAAATTAAAAGCATTAAATTGGCTTGAAAATGAAGGAAAAGACTGCTGTCTCCTATTGGGAACTCTAGAAAAAACAAATTTTCCTATTGCAATTGCACTCCGTCAAAATAATAATGATCTTAAAAACAGTTTTAATAAAGCAATAGAAGAAATCCGCGCCGATGGAACCTATGAGAAAATTATGAGAAAATATTTTACTTTCGATATCGATTAGATCTCACTATGAATTAAAATTCAATCTGTATATTTAAGGAGTATCTTTAACTCTTTATTGGACATGCAGGTATAATTGGAAATTCGGCATTTCTATAAGAAAATTTACATTTATCAAAATAATTTTTAATTGTTCCTCAATATTTAAACACTTTATAGAATCTAATGACAACGATAAAGTTGTATTTTTATCGTATCAAAATCTATTTTTTTGATAATAATGCCCAACATAATGATCTAAAATAAGCATTAATAAATTTTTGAATTGCTCCAAAAAAGCTTACAGATTATAAAAACATAATGATTTCATATTTGCCCGCTTATCCAATAGGAGAACATCATGAAATTATTAGCAGGAGCTCTTATAATAAGCGCCGTACTATTCACCCAATTGGCTGATGCGAAAACATTAAAAATTGCGAGTGAAGGCACCTACCCTCCCTTTAGTTATATTGACTCAAATAATAAATTGCAGGGACTTGATATTGATATATCTTATGCACTTTGTAAAAAAATGAATGTTGAGTGTACTATTGTTACACAAGACTTCGAGGGAATGATCCCTGGACTTATTGCAAAAAAATATGATGCTATCATTGCTTCCCTCTCTCTCACACAAGAGCGCTTACAAAAAATTGACTTCACAGATCCTTACTACGATACAGCACTGGCTGTTATCGTTACCAAAGCTTCGGGAATTAAAGAAATCTCGACACAAGACTTTAGAGGTAAAAATCTTGGTGTGCAATCAAATACAACACAAGCTTTCTATGCAGAAGATCATTATGCTTCTAAAGAGGTGAAAATCAAACTCTACCCTTCCACAATAGAAGTGAATCGTGACCTTTTAAATCATCGACTTGATGTGATTATTGTTGATAAATTACAAGCATTAAATTGGCTTAAAAATGAAGGAAAAGATTGCTGTCTCCTCTTGGGAACTCTAGAAGAAACAAGATTTCCTATTGCAATTGCAGTCCGTCAAAATAATAATGAACTTAAAAATAAGTTCAATAAGGCGCTAAAAGAAATCCGTTTGGATGGAACTTATGAAAAAATTATGAGAAAGTATTTTACAGGTGATGTTTATTAAATATCGATATGATATTTAAATGAAACCTACTGGTTATTGCTAAAAAATATTATCGAACTCTTTCATGAGGAACACAGGAATGATTGAAAATTTAGCATTGCTATCATTTAGCAATGGTGGATGGGGAGTGGTTATACTTTCCAGTGCAGGAATGACTTTGTCATTGGCATTATGTTGTGGCTTTCTAGGATTTCCTCTAGGACTTCTCAATGCAGTGATGATTCGATCCAATATTAAGATGGCCAAAGCTATGGCACGCCTCTTTTCAACAGTATTCCGTGGGCTACCAGAGCTTTTAACTTTGTTTTTAGTTTACTACGGATTACAAAGCCTTATTCAAAATTTATTTGACTATTTTAATTTTGAAATCATGTTCAGTATCAATGCATTTGTTGCTGGTGTTCTTGCCCTTAGTATGGTTCTTGCAGCTTTTTCTTGTGAAGTTTGGCTTGGAGCATTTAATATTTTTGATAAAGGTCAATATGAAGCGGCTAAAGCTTTAGGACTTTCACGGTCAACCACATTTTTTCGTATTGTCTTCCCTCAGCTCATCCGAAATGCCTTGCCAGGACTTTCTAATAATTGGCTTACTTTACTGAAAGATACATCCCTTGTTTCTACCATCGCGCTTGTTGACCTCATGCGACAAACGAATTTAGCTGTCGCTGCTACCAATAAACCCATGCTATTTTATTTTGTAGCATGCTTACTCTATTTGTTATTTTCAGCGGTTTTTACTGCAATCTTACGCCATTTGGAAACATACACTCAAATAGGCTATAAAAAGGTGCTAGGTCAATGATTCCTGAGTGGCTTTATTTCCTTTTTAATCCTGATCTTTTAAGCCATTATGGACCCAAATTTATTAATGGCTTTATTGTTACTGTTGAGCTTGTTTCTATCTCTTGTTCTCTAGGTCTTTTTCTTGGTATGCTTATCGCTTTTGCTCGTCTATCAAAGAATACATTTTTACAATATTTTGCAAATGCTTATGTCTATTTTTTCCGTGGCTCTCCTTTATTAGCTCAACTCTTTCTTTTTTATTATGGGCTTGGTTCAATGAATAGTTTTTGGCAACAGGTGGGACTATGGTGGTTTTTTCAAAACGCGTGGTATTGTTGTCTTTTTATTTTTACACTCAATTCTGCTGCCTATCAATCTGAGATCTTTAAAGGAAGTTTTTTATCCGTAACAACTGGACAACGTGAAGCATCAAAAGCTTTAGGTTTAAGTAACTCTGTCACATTTTTTAGAGTTATTCTTCCACAAGCAATGATTGTAGCATTACGCCCCCTAGGAAATGAGTTGATTTTAATGATTAAATCCAGTGCTGTTGCCTCACTTATTACTGTTTATGATTTAATGGGAGTTGCTAAACTCACTTATTCACGGACTTTTGATTTTCAAGTTTACGTTTGGGCTGCTCTTATCTATCTCTTTATCGTTGAACTCATTCATCGTTTTATTGTTTTTATCGAACAGCGCCTCACTCGATATTTACGTTAAATAAAATGATCATAAAAAACTTTACCAAACCAAAATGTTGAATTAATCACGTTATTCATCAATGAAAGAATAAAATAAGATGAATTTGAAAAATAATAAATCGATCTCTCCCAATAAAAAACCAGTGATCTCTATTCAAAATCTAAATAAATGGTATGGAAACTTTCAGGTCCTACATGATATCAACTTTAATGTTCAAGCTGGTGAACATATCGTTATTTGTGGACCATCCGGATCAGGAAAATCAACGTTAATTCGTTGTATTAATCAATTAGAACAAGCACAAAAAGGTTCAATCTGTATCCATAACGTTGATATCCATACCGCTCCTATACAACAGCAAAAAAAAGTTCTTCGTAAGATAGGAATGGTCTTTCAGAATTTTAATTTATTTCCCCACATGAGCGTTATACAAAATTGTATTTTAGCACCTATGACCGTTCAAGGGCTTTCCAAACAACAAGCACAAGAACGGGCAATTCGTTACTTAACACATGTTGGTATTGAAAAACACTGTGAAAAATATCCTTTACAACTTTCTGGTGGGCAACAACAACGTGTTGCGATTGCCCGTGCACTTTGTATGGAACCTGAAGTCATGCTTTTTGATGAACCAACCTCTGCTCTTGATCCAGAAAGTGTGGGAGAAGTTTTGGAAGTGATGGCTCGATTGTCCGATACAGGGATCACAATGCTTTGTGTTACCCATGAAATGGGCTTCGCACGTAAAGTCTCAGAAAGAATACTCTTTCTAGAAAATGGAAAAATTGTTGAAGATACAGCCTCTGAAGAATTTTTTACCAATCCTAAAAGCCAACGTGCTTGTAATTTTCTTGCTAAAATTAAATATTAATCATTAAAATATTGCTTTATTTATACAATTTTATTCTTGTTTTTTAAAAGAGCGATAATTGTTTGTGCGCCAACAACCCCCGATGGTACTTCAGTTTTCATTTTCTGTTCTACCATCTCAAAGGCATCAAGTTGTGCCTGTCGCAATAAAGGATTAGCCAAAAGTTGTTCTACTTGTCTTGCTAACATACCAGGACGGATTAATTCATTCAAATATTCCGAAACAATAGGCTTATCAGCAATAATATTTGGAAGAGCAGCACTCCATAACATCATTTTAGGAAAAATAAATAATTTAGAAAAACGATCAAGTTTATAGCAAAGAACCATAGGAATTTTTGCTAAGGCTAATTCAAGTGAAACAGTTCCATGTGCCGCAAGAGCAACATCTGCTTGTGCAAAAGCACGCCATTTTTCATCTTCACCAACGACAATTTCTATCTTGCTTTTCCAGCCTTGCACAAAATCACGGATTCTATCTACCAAATGAGGTAAGGTTGGTAAAATAATACGTAAATGAGGAATACGTTGTACAAGAATCTCTACTGTTTCTCGAAAAATAGGCATTAAGGAACGAATTTCTAAATTGCGTGATCCTGGCAAAATAACTAATGTAGGCGATGATATTTGTGTATCGATCAAATTTCTTTGTTCTAATTGGCTTTTTTTTTCTGACTGAACTCTCAAAAGGGGAGGATATGTCAAAAGACGATGTCCAACATAGGTCGTGGCAGGACCTCCCAAATCTTGCATAATCTTTTCTTCAAAAGGAAAAACCGCTAAAACATGATCAACAAATCCACGCATAGCTTTTGCACGCTCTGGCCTCCATGCCCAAACGGTTGGTGCAATATATTTAATGATAGGAATAGAAGGCGCTAAAGCACGTACCTTTTTTGCAATACGATGTGTAAAATCAGGACTATCAATAATAATTAAACAATCAGGTTGTTCTTGTGCAATAAATTTGGATAAATTGCGAATATGTAGCAACAACAATGGTAGTTTTTTCAATACTTCCTTTAAACCTATTAAAGCAATATCATGGGAATCAAAAAAGCTTTTTAAACCTAATGCCTTTAAATGCCTCCCCCCAACACCAATCAAATGAATATTGCATCCTATCTGTTGTGATAAACAAGTAATTAAATCGGCCCCAAGTAAATCACCAGATTCCTCACCTGAAACCACAGCAATCTTTAAGAAACAATTATTCATGACCAAACCTTTCAAATGTCTCTATAAATAGAGAATATTTGTTGGCTTTTTCTATTGTTGTTTTCACCGATAATATTAGACTTCTATTTGCCTCCACCGCAACACCAGATAAACCACTCTTTGCAATATTCATTATTGTCGCTGGCCCAATTGATGGCAAATCAACGCGATTATCCTGTTGTGGTTTTGCACATTTTACAAGAATGCCACCTTTAAGGGGAATTTGCCCTCTTTCTCGCATTTCACAAACACGCCACAACATATTATCAGTTCCCTCAGCACCCTCCAGAGCAACCACCCTTCCTTGGACAACGACAACGGCTTGCCCGATATCTAATTGACCTAAAAGCTTTGCTGCTTCTACTGCTAAAAAAATATCTTTTTTCTCTTTTGGAGTAGCGCGCCGTACTGTTAAATTAAATTCTATGGGAGCTAAAAGATCTGGGACTATTTCGTGAGCACCGATAACACAAAAACCGTGTGCTTCAATAACCCGTATAAAAGCTTTTAATAACGCATCGTCTCCCCTCTTCAAAGCTCCGATTAACTTAGGAAGAGCTAAAAATGTTGTCCAGTCCAGTCGCAATTGTTTAAGAAGTGGACGCTTTTTCACACCACCTGCCAAAACAACATTATATACACCAGCCTCTTTTAAAATTTTAACGAGTCGCGCTAACTCTACAATTGATAGCTCGCAATGCTCATAGCGATAAAGAACAGAATCTGCCTCACCATGCAAAAGCACAAGAAAAGGATTTTCTCCATTCTTCTCAAGAGTCTGCGCAACAGTAATCGGTAGAACACCATTTCCTGCTATAATAGCAGTACGGCCGGAAAGAAAACTTCTGGCTCCCCAAATAGGCATTTTTAATCCTTATGTTCTTTTATTTTATCACCTTCAAATTTTGGTGTACAATAAAAACGCTTTCCTTCTTCTTTAATAAAATTAACAACTTCAGAAACAGACTGAGAAGAAGAATAAAAAGAAGCAACATCACTAACACGCTCTTTAAATGGTTTGCTATGATCAAAAAGCATGGCAACTGCATGACGGAGTGCATGAATATCTTGACGCTCAAGTCCTGCACGCTTCATGCCAATAATATTGAGGCCGGCAAGTTTTGCCTGCACACCAACAGCTGTTCCATAAGGTATCAGATCACCAACCAGTGCAGATACGCCGCCGATAAATGCATGATGTCCAACACGAACAAATTGATGAACAGCAGCACCACCACCAATAATCACATAATCACCAACAGTGACATGACCAGCAATCATTGCGTTATTGGCAAATGTTACATGATTGCCTACATAACAATCGTGAGCGATATGCGCATAACAAAAAAATTGGCAATTATCACCAACAACTGTCATTCCTACACTCGAATCGGAACCCCTATGCATTGTTACACCTTCACGAATCGTACAATTCTTACCAATAAAAAGAGTTGTAGCTCCTCCTTTATGTTTATTATTTTGCGGATCTGCCCCCAAAACAGCATGAGAAAATACTTTACTCTTGGCTCCTAATGTTGTCTTTCCCATTATTACAACATGACTTGTCAAACTACATTCATCACCAATAACAGCCTCTGAACTAATATGGCAAAATGGTCCAACGCGTACATTCTCACCAAGCTGCGCTCCCTTCTCCACAAGAGCAGTTGGATGGATTTTCGTACCGGACATTTTTAAATTCCCATCAAATATCGTTTATTCTTCTTCGACAATCATTGCAGCAATTTCTGCTTCAGCGACGCGGACATCTTCTACTTTTGCAACACATGAAAAACGTCTCATACCAGATCTTTTTTTCAAAAGCTGAACATGAATCTTGAGCTGATCACCAGGCATAACCGGCTTACGAAATTTCGCATTATCAACCGTCATAAGGTAAACTAAATTTGTTTGCTTATTGCCTAAATTTAAAAGTGCTATTGCTCCTGCCGTTTGTGCCATAGCTTCTAAAATCAAAACTCCAGGCATAACAGGCTTTGCGGGAAAATGTCCCGTAAAATGTGGCTCATTAATCGTTATATTTTTAATACCAATCGCTTCTTGTTCACCATCAATATCAACGATACGATCAATCAATAAAAATGGATAACGGTGCGGTAATATTGATAATAGTTTTTCAATATCGACAGCCTCTAAGTTTTTAGTTTTTTCACTGCTGATCATATCAGCGTTTCTCCTTTTTAACTTTTCCCATACTGCGCAACGCCGCTACTTCACGAAACCATTGTTTAAATGGTCGCGCTGGACTACCTCCCCATTTTTCGCCATCCGGAATGTCATTCATAACACCACTACGAGCAGCAATCTGAACAGATTTACCTATTATGATGTGATCAGCTACTCCCACACTTCCGCCAAGCTGAGACATATCCCCTATAGATGTACTTCCCGCAATGCCACATTGAGCGGCAATAAGACAATAGCGGCCAATTTTTACATTGTGGGCAATTTGTACAAGATTATCAATCTTGCTTCCTTCACCAATAACAGTATCTTGAAATGTCCCACGATCAATTGTCGTGTTCGCACCAACTTCTACACCATCCTCAATAATAACACGACCAAGCTGTGGAATTTTCTCGATTCCAACTCCGCCTCCAACATAACCAAAACCATCTTGTCCAATGCAAACGCCAGGATAAAGCTGAACCTTATCACCTATTATAGAACACTGAACTGTTACCTTAGGAGCAATATAGCAGTCACATCCAATACGGCAATTTTCACCGATAACAGCTGTGGATGAAATAAGAGTTCCTGCACCAATCTCAACATTTTTACCAATAACAGCTCCCGCTTCAATACACACATCATGTGCCAACTTAGCCGTTGGATGAATATGCGCATGTAATGAAATCCCCTTCTGCCCCAACCAAGGCATTGGCTTGACAGAATCTGGAAACAAAATACGACCAATCTGAGCAAAGTCACGCTGTGGTGTGGATGTCACCAAAATTGCCATAGTTTCGGGAACTTTAAAAACAATCTCATTCGTACACAAAACAGCAACAGCAGAACTGTCCAGTAAAGCATCAGAAAACTTCCGATGCTCTACAAAAACAAGTGAACCTTCCACCGCACTCTCAAGTGAAGAAAGAGTATTGATAACTTTATGAGAAAACTCTGGATTAAGAAGCTTTGCACCCGTCAACTCAGCAGCATTTGCAACTGTCAATCGTCGGGACGGCGTAAAAAAAAATGTATCCGCCATCAAAACACTTTCTCTCCCAGCTTAAGCTATTCTCTTCAAATTTTTCCTTCTTAAAATCGCTCAAATCAGAACTTCGTAGAAATACCAAAGTTCAATTGTTGCAAACGATCACCTTCCTGCTTCGTTATTGGCCAAGCATAATCAAAACGCAAAGGACCAAACGGAGAATCCCACATCAAACTCACACCTGCAGATGAACGCCAAGCACTTTTGGTATTGGTAACAGACGGTTCACCCTGAAAAACGGCTTTATAATTATTGCCATAAAGCGTGGCAACATCCGCAAATAAAGCACCGCGCAACCCGAATCCTTCAGGCACAACAGGGATAGGAAACTGTACTTCAGCAGTCGCATTCATATATGTCGTTCCCCCCAAGAAATAAACCTCACCCTTACTGGAAACCTGGCGCGGACCTATTCCATTATATTTGAACCCTCGAATCATATCAGAATTTACTTTAAACATATCGAAAATACGAACACCTTCTTTGCCTACTTCATGGATATAACCACCCCCAAAGGAAAGCAAACCAACGATATCCTTCTGGTCAGAAAGAGTCTTGTACATCATCGCCTTACCCGTGGTCTTCAAGAACTTTGCACTCCCACCAAGCCCTGCATATTCCTGAAGCAGATGCACGTACCACCCATCATGGGGGGATCTCATATCATCAATCGTATTATAGGTGAAACCATAGCTAATTGATGAACGTTTCCAAGGGCTGTGTTTTGCAGCTTGAACAATCGCCCCAGAATATTTCCCATATAATTCTATTATGTCACCCTCTTTGTCAAAATCATACTCTCCGCCAAAATCATATTCTTCCTGCACATAAGAATAAGCTACATTAGCAGATAATTGATTATTAATAGGTAACGAAAACCGCAGCGATCCACCTGTCTGCCGTACATCATAGGCTTTATCAGCACGATAAGTACTACGAAAAACATCAACGCCAGCAGATAAACGATATCCTAAGAAATAAGGATCAACAAATGATAAATTATAATTACGAGATTTTTCTTGCCCCGCACCTAATCCTAAACGAACATATTGACCACGTCCCCCAAGATTACGTTCAGTAACAGAAACTTCAAGTGACATACCAGGACTTGTTCCCCCTGTTGTATACCCTCCAGAAAGAGAGAGATCTCCTGTTGAAGCTTCAACGACATCTATTACCAAAACAACTTGGTCAGATTGATCTGTGGGAACCATTGAAATATTAACGGCTTTGAAGAAACCTAAATTTTCTAGACGACGTTTCGCCCGCTGTAGTAAAGTTTGATTGTAAGCATCTCCTTCATTTAAATCAATCTCACGGCGAATGACGTAATCACGCGTTTTCTCATTGCCACGTATATCAATACGTTGAATATAAGCACGTGTACCCTGTTCAATATTATATAAAATTGAAATTGTATGATTTGCTAAATTACGATTTCCCCGCGGTTCAACTTTAGCAAAAGCATATCCCGAATCAGCAACTTTGTTATTAATAGTTGCAACAGACTGTTCAATATCTTCTGCACTATAAACATTACCTGGCTGGGTTTTAAGCACCCTTTTCACAGATTGAACGTCAATTCCATCAACATCACTTTCAACCTGAATATCGCTAATTTTATAGAGCGCACCCTCATCAAGAACGAAAGAAATTTTATACGTATTGCTTGCTGCATCAAAAGTTGCTTTAGAAGAGACTACACGAAAATCTGCATAACCACGGTTATAATAAAAGCGACGTAAAGCTTCTTCATCAACAGCGAGGCGCTCTTCACTGTAAACATCACCTCCCAACAACTTCGAAAAAATTCCTGAAGTTTTTGTTGAAATCACATCACGCAAACGGCGACTTCCAAAGACACTATTGCCCTTAAAAGTGATATCACCAATCTTTGTTTTTTTCCCTTCAACGACATTAAATACCACATTAACCCGCCCTTTTCCAAGGTTAATCGTTTGAACGTTAACAGTGATATTATTACGACCAAGAGTTTTATAAGCCTCACGAATTGTATTTATATCAGCAGAAAGCTTAGCAGAATTAAAAGGCTCATTCGGTTTTAAAGAAATAAACCGCTTAAGATCTGGGTCTTTAAAAGATTTATTTCCTTGAAACAATATTTGATTGACAACCTCATATTCTTTTACGAATACAACCAATTTATCACCCACCGGATTTATTTTAACATCATAAAATAAACCCAATTCGAAAAGGTTCTTCACAGCACTATCAACATCACCACTGGAAACACCTTGCCCAACCTTAATCCCCATATTGTCTCGAATCGCCTGAGAACTTACAAACTTATTCCCACGAACCTCAATAGAGCGGACTACAGACGCTTGTATTTCTCCGACCGCAGCAATTGACATAAAAACCGTTGCTGGGGCAATCATCCCCATCTTTAACACCAATACAGATGCTGCATTTAAAAACTTTGAATTCGTAGTCATTGGCTTTTTTACCTTACTCTCGTTCCTTGGACATGATGCCTTAAAAAGCTAACTGCCATAACAACCTTTTTACAGCGAGACTTTTCATTCCTTAATTACTCATTATAATCTACAACGCCACAACATTTTGTAGACATGGTAAACAACCTTCAATTTGTTTTTGCTATTATTACTTAATTTATAAAGCGTTTTCCATAATTTAATTAGCTAAACCAACAAAAATAATCATTAAAAAAGACAAAGATCATAAAAAGGAGAAGAATGGAAAAACCTAAACGAAAAACGATTCCCTGAATTTTGGCAGATATTTTTCTCCCAGTAATGACCTCAATGACATGCAATAAAAGATGCCCACCGTCAAGCGGTAGAATCGGAAAAAGGTTAATAAGCCCAACACTTATTGAAAGAAAAGCTGCCAAATTCAACAAAGAGATAAAACCTGTCTCGCTCACTTTCCAAGCAATTTTAACGGTTTTAGAAGGTCCACTTAGCCGACAACGATCCTCTTTGCCTCCTATTAAACGACTCATAAAAAGAACGGTTTGAGTGGCGATAAACACAGTACGGTCTGACGCTTCTCTTACAGCTGTTACAAAACCATAGCGAATATGTTTTATATAAGTTGGATCTAAATGTGCTGGATTATTTAAATCAACAGGAACACCTACACCTATCATAGCACTTCGTGTTCGATTACCAAATCCATCATCTCGCTCAACGACTTTCGGGGTAATCATGGTTGTAAAGACTCGCCCCATGCGTTCTATTTTAAACTCTATGGGTTCTCTTCCATGAAAAGCTACATAATTCATCAAATCTTCAAAGCTTTCAACCCGTCGTCCATCCATTTCAACAAAACGATCACCTAATTCCAAACCGGATTGAAGAGCAGGGCTATCTTTTACCAAAGAACCAACAACGGGCTCAATGGCTACACGACCATAGATAAAGAAAAAAAATGTTAGAATAACAACAGTAAAAAGGGCATTGAAGAAAGGACCGGCAAAAACAGTTGCTGCTTTTTTCCAAGCATGCGCACTAGCAAATGAACCATCAACAATCAGAGATGATTGGGATGATTCCGTATCGATTTTTTCCTCATCCCCAACAAATTTTACATAACCTCCTAAGGGGATAAGTGCTAAACGCCACTTCGTGCCATGCTTATCTGTATAACTCGCTATTTCTGGTCCAAATCCAAGCGAAAAAATTAACGCCTTAATACCACACCACCGACCAATGAGATAATGCCCAAATTCGTGCACAAAAATGATAATCATAATGATGAAAAGAATACTCAAACTTCTTAAAAGAAAATCACCCATAGTGACGATATGATTTAAAAGTTCCAAACGATCTTCTCCCAATTAGATCATACTAAAAAGATTAAAAGGCGCATCCATATCAGACATAAATGAACCAATTAAATAAAGAAGAAAAGCTGCCCCTACCAATCCATCTATACGATCCATAAAACCACCATGTCCAGGCAATAAAGAACTAGAATCTTTAACAGAAAACCGTCTTTTGAGCCACGATTGCCCTAAATCACTCAATTGTGAAACAATTGATAAAACAAGTGTAAGGAGTGGCACAAAAAAACTAGCTAAATTTATATCAAAAAATCCAAAAGCAACCCATATACCACCGAAAACTCCGACAAATGTACCACCAAGTGCTCCTGACCATGTTTTATTAGGAGAAAATTGTGGTGCTAATTTAGGGCCCCCTAATGCACGTCCGATAAAATAACCACCAATATCTGTTCCCCACACTATCGTAAATAAGAAAATAACAACTTGGAACCCCAACATTTCATGATCCCGTAGAAAGCATAAAGCAACAACAGGAAAAGATGCATATAAAAAACCACAAAAAACCCAACCACTCTTTTTTATAGATATAATAGCCAACACCGCAGCCAAAACGATTAAAACACAAAAAATCAATGAAGCAGATACACTCAACACTAAAAAAAAGCCAAAGATTAAATAAAAGATACTTGCTAATATTTTTTGTAAAACACACCACTTCTCTTTAGTAATACTCATCCACTCATAAAGAACAAAACCGCCAATACACCATACAAATAAAAAAAAGAAGTTTCCTCCCAACCATGTTAGATACAACGCAATAACGCCAAAAACAAAAGCTGTCAGAATACGATAAACCAAATTAGACAAAACAACATCCAAACAATAAAAATAGAAAATACAAGCCCTGAAATTAACGCAAGAAAAATTCCCCTACGCAGTGTTTTTATCTCATACCTGTATAATTTCTCTTATAATTTATCATAAATAATTCAGTCTACTAAGATAGCGCTTATGAGACTAATAATCAATGAAAACAGCTTCAAAAATCTCAGTCAAGATTAATCCTAAATATTTTTTAATATTTTCTCAAATATAAAATGAAAAAGCAGCTACCTCTGCCCCATACAAATTAACTAATATAGGTTTCGTATAAAAACACTTTTCTATCAACTATTCGTCATTAAAAAACGAATTACGCCACATAACATCTGCTTGATCGATCATACCCACATGTTTTATAATGAGAAATAAGAGAAAGGTTAGGCTTAATATTCTTTCCCCAACCTTCATCTTAGAATATTTGAATAATTTCTAATAATGCTTTCATTATGCAGTTTAACAAAGACGTACTCAACTAAAAGCCCACACTATGCTGTTAAATAGTGTCTTCCAGCAAAGGGCATGATTTACCACGCAGATTAAAAAATTTAAACATCTGCCCTTTCAAGTCAGTCTCTCCCATATCAAAATGATAGAATACCTTCCTGCATCACACCTTGCTATCACAGAACACACCACCCCTCCTATTATCCCTAGAAACAATTTACAGGCTTGGGAGTATAACATCCTTTTTCTAGCGACAAAACCATCTTAAACGTGCATAATTTCAGATTCTTTTACGGCTAAAATTTTATCAATATCAGCAATAGTTTCATCTGTGAGTTTTTGAACTTTTTCAGACAAACTATGGGCTTCATCTTGTCCAATTTCACCATCTTTTTCTAACTTTTTCAAATTGTCCAGACCATCCCGACGGACATGACGTGTAGCAACACGCGCTTGCTCTGCATAGTGATGCGCAATTTTTACAAGTTCTTTACGGCGCTCTTCATTCAACTCAGGCAAAGGAATACGTAGATTCGTACCATCAGTTATGGGATTTAAACCAAGACCAGAATCGCGAATAGCGCGCTCTACAGCTCCGACCATCGTTTTATCCCATACAGAAACAGAAAGCATCCGAGGTTCGGGAACAGAAATATTAGCAACCTGATTTATATGCACAACAGAACCATAAGATTCAACGGTCAACGGCTCTAATAAACTGGCCGATGCACGTCCAGTCCGCAAACCACCTAATTCATGTTTAAAAGCCGTAATGGCACCATCCATGCGACGTTTCAGATCATCCATAATTGATGTAACATTCATATTTCTGCCTCCTTCAATTGTCCTTTGAAGCTTACCCTTATTCCGATACTATTGTAAAGCGTCCTGTTCCATTCAAGACCTTAGCCAAACCGCCTTTTTCATGAATGGAATACACAATAATCGGTACATTGTTCTCACGTGCTAAAGTGACCGCCGTTGAATCCATAACAGATAATCCCCATTGCAAAACTTCAACATGTGTTAATTGGTCAAAACGCTTAGCCGTAGGGTCTATTTTTGGATCTGCTGAATAAATACCATCAACTTGTGTTCCTTTAAGAAGGACATCCGCACCAATTTCTGCTGCACGTAAAGTAGCAGCAGAATCAGTGGTAAAAAATGGATTTCCTGTACCACCTGCAAAAATAACAACTTTTCCCTGATTCATATAAGCTATTGCTTTACGTTGCGAGAAACTTTCACAAATTTGTGGCATAGCAATCGCAGAGAGTACAACAGTTTCAACCCCTAATTTTGTCAAAGATGTTCGCAATGCTAAAGAGTTAATAGCAGTTGCAAGCATTCCCATATGATCACCTGTCACTCGGTCCCCACCATGCGAAGCAACAGCAACGCCACGAAAAATATTTCCCCCACCGATAACAACCGCAACTTCTATCCCCATTGTGCGCACTTCTGCAATATCAGCGGCAATACGGTCTACAACAGAAACATCAATGCCAAAATTCTGCCCTCCCATAAGAGCTTCACCAGAAGCCTTTAAAAGAATACGTTTATACGGAAGTGCTAATGCCATTAATAATCTCCCCAAAAGCCCATTTACTTTTTGCTTTTGACATCACGAAGGGCACCACTTTTTTCACGTGACGCCCTCTCAACAATTACATTGTTCCCCTCAGAGATTCTACAACCAACGATATGACTTTAAATCTCTGTTCAAGAGTTTGCAATAACTAGCCTTTTACAGCAGCAGCAACCTCTGCAGCAAAATCAGACTCCTCTTTTTCCACACCTTCACCTAATGCAAAACGAATAAAGCCTGTAATTTTTGCTGGAGCACCAATTAATTTCTCAGCATCCTTTAAAGCGGCCTCAACAGTTATATCAGGATTCATAACAAAAGCTTGAGAAAGCAAAACAACCTCTTCAAAAAACTTACGCATACGTCCTTCTACCATTTTTTCAATGATATTTTCAGGTTTTCCAGACTGACGTGCTTGATCTGAAAAAATTGCTTTTTCACGCTCAACAGCAGCAGCATCAACATCTTGTGCTGTAAGTGCTAATGGATTGGTTGCCGCAATATGCATCGCGACCTGCCGACCAAAAGCAAGAGCAGCTTCCTTATTTCCTGTTGTTTCAATTGCAACCAAAACACCAAGTTTTCCAAGCCCATCAGCCGCACTATTGTGTATATAAGTCGCAACAACACCATTCTCAACAGACAATTTAGCGGAACGACGAAATGTCATATTTTCGCCAATTGTACCAATTGCATCTTTAATCGTAAGCTCTACAGTCTTCTCAGAGCCTGGATAAAGAGAAACAGAAACAGATTCAACATCCCCTGGCGTATCTAAGGCAGCAGTTGCTACTTTACGCACAATGTCTTGGAATCCATCATTGCGTGCAACAAAATCTGTTTCAGAATTAATCTCAACCAAAACTGCATGTGAATCTTTTGATACGACTCCGATTAATCCCTCAGCTGCTGTACGACCAGCCTTTTTATCTGCTTTAGCTATTCCTTTTTTACGAAGCCAATCAACAGCAGCTTCCATATCACCATTAGTCTCTGCTAGAGCGGCTTTACAGTCCATCATACCAGCGCCAGATAGTTCTCGAAGTTCTTTTACTTGTGCAGCAGTAATGCTCATATTTGCCTCTTTATTTTGTAACAGTGAAAGCGTGCAAAATCCCTCTGCACGCCTATAACTTCTTCTTTAGACAATAAAAGTACCTTAATTAGGCGTTTTATATTATTCAGAAACTTCTGAAACTGCATTTTCTTCCAAAATAGGCTCCACAGGTGCATCAACTTGAGCTCCTAAATCGATACCCATTGCTCCTTGCTGGCGTGCAATACCATCAAGAGCAGCACGGGCAAAAAGATCGCAATAAAGAGAAATTGCACGTGAAGCATCGTCATTACCTGGTATTGGATGTGTTACGTCATCTGGATCACAATTGGTATCAATAATAGCAATCACTGGAATACCTAAACGTTTTGCTTCTTGGAGTGCAATATTTTCTTTATTCGTATCGATAACAAAGATAAGATCTGGAACAGAACCCATATCTTTAATACCACCAAGCGCACGATTAAGCTTTTCACGATCACGTTCAAGATTTAAACGTTCCTTTTTGGTAAAGCCTTGCGCTTCAGCAGCAAGAATTTTATCAAGCTTCCGCAAACGATGGATCGAATTGGAAATCGTTTTCCAGTTTGTGAGCATGCCGCCAAGCCAACGTGCATTAACGTAATACTGGGCGGAACGATTCGCCGCATCTGCGATAATGTCAGATGCTTGCCGTTTCGTACCAACAAAGAGAATACGACCACCACGCGCTACAGTATCTGAAACAAGTTTAAGCGCTTGGTGTAAAAGTGGAACGGTCTGAGCAAGGTCAATAATATGGATATTATTACGCTGACCATAAATATAGGGAGTCATTTTGGGATTCCAGCGATGAGTCTGGTGACCAAAATGCACACCGGCTTCTAAAAGCTGGTGCATAGTAAAATCGGGTAGTGCCATAAATCTTATCCTTTCCGGTTCAACCTCCGCGGAAAAAGCAGGAAGACCTGCTACCGGCGGATGCTTGCTAGAATTTTCTCACAGATCATTTGCAAACACCCAGACTCCGCGTGTGGAATAGCGCAAACATACTAATATTTGATTCTTTTTCAAGTTATTTTCTTTAATCATTTAATATTTGCATTTTCACATTGATTAAGATCTTTTCCAAGTTCCAAGAATTCGAGACTGTTCAATTTTGCACGCACTGAAAAAGTTCCATAATCTATATGAAGATCACGCATGACACCATTCTCATGTAAGAGAAAACTGCTACGATAAACCGGCAAACCATCTTTATTTTCTCCATCATCAAAATAAGAAATTGTAACAGGCCAATATTCTTCTTCATCCAATTTTCTTACTTTTTCCGTTTCGCTATCAGATAAAAGCGTCTTCTTTTCCCCTATGACGATACTTTCTTTTATAACTTTATCTGCTTTATTTGTCCCATCAAATACAGTAACATTGTAAAAATGATCTCCTGCTTTTGCATGGCGGATAATATTTTTTAGTTGCATTATTGGAAATTCAGCCATTGCAAGCTTATACTCTTTTTCCTTTGGCTTTTTTAAGGTAACTGTAATACCATCTTGAGTACGCTCCGCAACCCCCTCGGCACGATGCACAACCTCTTCTCCCTCTTGATCTGTGATATTAAAACGAAATGTACGGCTGTCTCCTGTCTCATAACTCGTCGTCTGTTGATCAGTCAAACGTACTGGCATATCTTCAATGTGAACACGGCTAATGAAACGAAAACGTGTGCTATAGCCTTGGCATGCCGAACCAGTAAGCTCGTAAACCATTCGTCCTGACATCGCAGAAATTGTCATTTCATGAGAAACACTATCGAGATGAAAATCATAAATTGCTCGATGAGGCACAATAAAAATGGGTTCTTCAGCTCTCGCAGTACATAAAAAAACAATATATAAAATTATTATAAATAATGATCTAATCATTCCCAACTTCCGAACTTTATCCCCGTTGCATAACATCATACAATAAGGCAAAAAAGGCTAATTTCTCAATTAACCACACATTTTCTTAAATCAAAAAATAGATTATGCAATGAATATATTATAGAGTAGCTATGGAGTTAACATTATGACCAATATGATTGAAAAAAACTTAGAGAAGTTCGGAATCACTCTTCCTGAAGTAATCTCCCCCCTTGCCAATTACATCACCACTTCACAAAGTGGCAATCAGCTCTTTATTTCTGGACAACTCCCCCTTATTAATGGAAAACCAATAGCCATCGGTAAAGTTGGTGCAACTGTGAATACCGAACAAGCCCAAAAAGCATCCGAAGCTTGCGCTCTCAATATTCTCGCGCAACTCAAGGCAACTCTGGGTGACTTAAATAAAATAAAACGTGTGGTAAAAATTACTGTTTTTGTGGCTGTAGATTCTCATTTTACCGATATTCCTTTTGTTGCCAATGGAGCTTCTAATTTATTCGTCAATATCCTTGGTGAAATTGGAAAACACGCCCGTTCTGCTATTGGTGTTGCCTCTCTTCCTATGGATGTTCCTGTAGAAGTTGAAGCTATCATAGAAATCTAAACCTTCATTAAGACAGTGCACCATCCTAAATATAACTGAAGTCAAAATACTTCTTTGTCTTACACTCTGATAAACCTTGCATTTTTTCGTTTTTAAATTAGAATCTTAAACTTACAATAAAAGGAAATATTTGTATGAAACAAGCTTACGACAATAACAATATTTTTGCTAAATTGATTCGCAATGAAATCCCTTCTGTTCGTGTCTACGAAGATGATGATGTTATTGGATTTATGGATATCATGCCACAGGCACCAGGTCATACGCTGGTCATTCCTAAAAAAGGCTCGAGAAACTTACTTGATGCAGATACTGAAACATTATTTCCTGTTATTAAAGCTGTTCAAAAAATTGCAAATGCCGTCAAAAAAGCCTTTCAGGCAGATGGCATAACTGTCATGCAATTTAATGAAGCAGCTAGTCAACAAACCGTTTATCACCTCCATTTTCATATTATACCACGTATGAAGGGAATAGAACTTACCCCTCATAATGATATGATAACACCTACAGAAATACTTGAAGAGAATGCAAAAAAAATCCGTGCTGCCTTATAACACACTCTTAAGTTGTTGAGCTTTTTTTTCCTACACGTTTTTTTGTAAAATTTTCCATTTTACTTTTCTTTGAACTTACAGATATATCGGAAGATGAAATTTCTAACTGTAAGCTTTCTTTTTTACCATTTGATTTTTGTGTCAATACGCGAACGGTACCACCATTGCGTAACTTTCCAAATAAAATTTCATCAGCTAATGGCTTTTTAATATATTCTTGTATAACACGCCCTAATGGGCGTGCTCCCATCTGAGAATCATATCCTTTATTGGAAAGCCATAAAGTTGCAGAAGGGCTTAATTCAAAACAAATTCCCCGATCAGCTAATTGTGCTTCAAGCTGAAAAATAAATTTTTGCACTATCTGATTGATGATTAAATGAGATAAAGGTGCAAACGGAATAATTGCATCTAACCGATTACGAAATTCTGGTGTAAATAACCGATTGATTGCTTCTATATCCTCACCATCACGATGTACTTTCCCAAATCCAATAGCTGATTTTGCCATATCTGAAGCACCAGCATTGGTCGTCATAATCAAAATAACATTGCGGAAATCAATTTTCTTACCATTATGGTCTGTTAATCTACCATAATCCATTACCTGCAATAAAATATTAAATAACTCTGGATGCGCTTTCTCAATCTCATCTAGCAATAGAACTGCGTGAGGTTTCTGATCAACGGCATCTGTAAGGAGACCTCCTTGATCAAACCCTATATAACCTGGAGGTGCTCCGATTAAACGTGCTATCGTATGCCGTTCCATATATTCTGACATATCAAAACGCAATAATTCAATGCCTAAAGATGATGCAAGCTGTTTTGCAACTTCAGTTTTTCCTACACCTGTTGGTCCTGAAAATAAATAACTTCCTATTGGTTTATCCGGTTCGCGTAAACCTGCTCGCGCCAATTTTATGGATGAAACTAAGATGGAAATTGCCTGATCTTGACCATAAACAACATGTTTGAGTTCTCTTTCAAGCTTACTCAGTATCTTCTGATCATTCCGGGAAACTGTTTTTGGTGGAATTCTTGCAATTGTAGCAACAGTCGCTTCAATTTCTTTAACACCTATACTCTTCTTGCGTTGTTTTTGTGGCAAAAGCTTTTGCGCTGCGCCACTTTCATCAATAATATCAATTGCTTTGTCAGGTAACCTACGATCAATTATATAACGTGAAGATAATTCTACAGATGCCTTCATCGCCTGATCTGTATATTTAATCTGATGAAAATCTTCAAAGTAAGGCTTCATCCCTTGCAAAATCTTAATCGCATCTGTAACAGAAGGTTCATTAATATCAATCTTCTGAAAACGACGCTCTAAAGCACGATCTTGTTCAAAGAATTTGCGATATTCTCTATAAGTCGTCGAACCAATACATCGCATAGTTCCAGAAGATAATACAGGTTTCAAAAGATTTGCTGCATCCATATTTCCCCCTAATGTCGCTCCTGCTCCAATTAAGGTATGAATTTCATCAATAAATAAAATAGCATCTGGATACAGCTCAAACTCTTTAATAACTTGCTTTAAGCGTTCTTCAAAATCACCGCGATAACGTGTACCTGCAACAAGTCCCCCCATATCAAGAGAAAATATTGTTGCATTTGATAAAACTTCAGGTACTTGCCCATCAACAATGCGTTTTGCCAATCCCTCAATTATAGCGGTTTTCCCCACTCCAGGATCACCAACCAAAAGCGGATTGTTTTTCGACCTTCGACATAAAATCTGAATCATGCGTGAAATTTCTATTTCACGGCCAATTAATAAATCAATTTTTCCATTACGTGCTTTACAATTGAGATCAACACAATAATTCGTTAAAGCACTTGTTCCTCTTTCACCATTATCCGAAATCTGCTGATCTAATTGCTCTTCAAGTCCTTCAAGTAACATGGATAACCCATCATCACGCGTGACACCCTGTGAAATAAAACGTACAGCATCATAGCGTGTCATTCCCATCTCTTGAAGAAAATATGCTGCATGGCTTTCACGTTCAGAAAAAATTGCAACAAGAACATTTGCCCCCGATACTTCATCTTTTCCAGCCGATTGTGCATGAATCACCGCACGTTGGATAACACGCTGGAAAAAAGCTGTAGGCTTTGTATCCTCATCAGCTCTAATCTGTTCATCTAACTCTGAGCGAAGATAATTGGTTAAGCGCTCTCGCAATTCCTCCACATCTACTTGGCAAGCCTGAATAACGGAATTTGCATCGGCATCATCTAACAGCGCAAGTAGAAGATGCTCTAATGTTGCATATTCATGCCGTGCTTGAGTAGCAATTGTTAATGCACGATGTAAAACCTCTTCAAGACTAGGTGTAAAAGATGGCATAGCTCCTCACTTCCATTCCATTACACATTGTAACGGATGTTCATTTTGACGCGCACATTCTCTCACTTGTAATATTTTCATTTCAGCGACTTCATAAGTATAAGTCCCACATTCTCCTATCCCATTGTGATGAACATTTAACATTATCCGCGTTGCCTCTTCGAAACTTTTTTTAAAAAAGTTCTTCAAAACAAAAACAACAAAATCCATAGGTGTGTAATCATCATTAAGCAAAAAAACTCGACATAATTTAGGTTTTTCGAGTTTTTCTCTAGCCTTAGGCATTATAACCGCACCATGCCTACCTTCATCCCAATTCTTGCCCTTTTCATTATGCATAATATGAGCTATAGAGTTTATTATGAGCGTCTGTCCCATTATCGTTTTCCATGCAGCACATTTTTTATTAATTTTAAATTCTTTCATAACTATTGCAATACCTGTTTGTATTAGAAAAAAATTTCCCTCTATGGTTAGACTTCAATCACTCACTCATAAAATAACTTCTGTAAACAAATTAGTAATACCATTCGTCTAAATTACATCAACAAATTACAGAAAAGGAAGCTTTATAGAAGTTTTTCAGGATAAATGGAGAAATAGGATACTGCAAGTGTATATTAATTATCAAAAAATTATGCGCTACTGTAAAACAATAGCAATTTCTTTTGTTGTGTTAGCTTTTTCTTACTGTTGGGCATCAGCCACACCTCAAGGCGCCTATCCTGATAAGTATGCGGCTATTGTTATAGATGCTACTACGGGAAAAACTCTATTTCAAGCCAATGCAACACTGAAACGTTATCCTGCTTCTTTAACAAAAATGATGACATTGTACTTACTCTTTGAAGCTATGCAGATGCGTCGTGTGACACCCAATACACCAATTCCTGTTTCACATTATGCAGCAATGCGTCCACCGACAAAAATTGGGTTTAAAGCAGGCCAAACAATTTCTGCAGAATCAGCAGCTAAAGCACTCATTACAAGATCTGCAAATGATGTTGCTGCTGCCATTGCAGAATATCTTGGAGGTAGTGAAAAAAAATTCGCTCAAATGATGACAGCAAAAGCTCATAAACTTGGCATGAAACATACACATTTCGCAAATGCTTCAGGACTTCCGGATGTGCGCAATTATTCTACAGCACGAGATATAGCGACTTTGTCATTAGCTTTACGTAAACATTTTCCCAAACAATATAAATTGTTCAAAACAAAAAGTTTTAATTTCCGTGGACATAAAATTAACAGCCACAATAAACTTGTTAAAATAATGAAAGGTGTCGATGGAATTAAAACAGGATACACACAAATGTCAGGTTCTAATTTAGCAACTTCGATGCGTCTTGAGGGGCGCTCTATTGTCGCTGTTGTTATGGGAGGTAAATCATCTACTGCACGTGACGAGCATATGGCTAGCTTATTGAATCAATATTTGCCCAAAGCAAGCCAAATGAAAAGTGGTGAACATTTAATAGCTTCTGTACGCTATCACTTACCCACTGGCGCCAATACTCCTATACCAACCATTAAAGATGATTTAAGTAATTTTGACGATGAAATTTCGACTATGTTGACAGCATTTGCAGAACAACCTAAAAACTCCAACATCGCAATAACGGCTGTAAATAAGGTAATTATACCAATACCGAACCCTCAAAAAACTATACCGGTTGAGACTCATAAAATTGTAACAGCCTCTTTGTCCGAAAATGCCGGATGGGCTATCCAAATAGGTTCTCTTCCTAGTGAAGAACAAGCAAAAACTCTACTTTTAAAAGCAAAAAATATAGCTTTTTCTACTTTAAAGCACGCATCTTCACATATGCAACTGTTTGAAAAGAATGGGCAGCGTTATTACCGGGCGCGCTTTACAGGGTTTCAATCAAAAAAAGCTGCATTTGATGCTTGTTCTACATTAAAGAAAGCAAATTTTAACTGCTATACTGTAGCCTACTAAAAAATTTTGAATTCTGCGTTAAGGATAGTATTATGACAGATAATGCTTTTGCTTCATTCCATAAAAAAGAAATTTTATTGAAGCAATCATCCCTCCTTTCATTGCGTTCTCTTCACGATGCTGCTGCAAAACTTACTGGTTTAAAATATAATTCGACTGCATTAGATACACAATCTCTTGTTAACCTTCTCATTTGCCAAACAATGCGCAACCGTCGTCTCATAATGCCTCCTGTACGTATTCATTTACGCGTTGCGAGCCAAACTGGTAATGTGCCTATTAAAATCCGTCTAGGAGCAACAAATATTTAATTCTACAGACCATCTCTAAAAAACTATTTTATTATTAACCATTATCTATAGCCTTAGAAAACCCTTTGATAAACATACTTTTTTCTTAAATTGTGGAATTGTTTTGACAGCTTTTCCAACTATCCAATATCTCCAAGCCTTCAATAAAACCATTGTTAAGAACATAAAAAACATCCAATATTTTTCCACTTTTGGATTTAATATAAAAAATTATCCTTGATATCTTTTTGGAAAAATGAATAGCTTCATTGGATGAAAGCTTATCATTTTAGGAATTATTCTAAACGTTCAATAAAGAAAGTCCCTCTTACTAATGCTCCCCTGACAACATAAACGCTGTAAAAAATAATCTCACTCCTCTTACTTGCATTTCTTTCAACAGACAAAGCAAATTGGAAAATAAAAATACTACCGATGAAAAAACGTAAAAGAAATTATCAGATTAAATATTATGATAACGATTTCCATAAGATTTTAATTTATAATTATAATTTATTTTTTGCATATTGAATAAGAGATTTTCGTAAAATTCTCTTATTTTCCTTCTTATATTGAATCAGTCAAAATCGTCCGCCTGCTCATCACGAGAAAGATTGGCATATAAACTATTTAAAAAAGGAATCAAATATCCCTTATGAATTATTTCAAGTACGAGGATCTTTTGTAACATTGAACGTTGAAAAAAGGATGATAGTGCTGGTTTTCTCCCTTTATAAATAAAGATGCTAATACTCTATAGATTTTATACCATTCATGGAATGACTTACATTATACTACTCATATTCAAGATGCTGATTTATAAAGATAATTCATTATTTTGCATGTTAGATGATAATCTCGAATATCGTAAGATTCTCTCATTTGAAACTTGTTTATGTTGAATTAATAAAAACCGTTCTCTTGCATGTTATGGGCGAGATTAGTGTGTGGCGTAAAACTGTACCCAAAATACTCAAAATACCTATAATGAACCATTTCAAATGCTAAGGGCTTTGATCCCTGTACGGGGGGGCTTGGCAAAGTGTGCAATCATGCCCAGCGTACTCTTTTTATTAAGCATAAAGATGGGACAGCTCAATGGATTTACCGTTATTATATCATTCACGGGTGCCATCGCGAAATGAGCTTAGGAGCGTTGAGAGATATTTTTTAAACGAACTCACGAACAAGTAACACGATAATGTTCTATCGTGTGCATTCTATTCTCATGAAAATTTTTATAAATATTTCCTAATGTATACGTTATTATTTATTTTAATTTTTTTGTCGGTACAGAATTTATAAATAAAAAAGATATTCCCAATATATCTTTAATTATTGTAAATTAGTGTTTCTTTTCAAGATATTTTTTTACCATATAGGTAGCAAAAAACTTCACTTTTAAAAAATTAAAATCTTTAAAAATCTCTCTTTATCATAATTATTCAGATTTAAAATAAATTTTCCTTGGATACTCAGGTATAATCTTCCATTACTTAAAAGATATGGCTATGGAAACTTTTTAAAACCATAAAACCCAGCTAAAAAAATAATGGTAAATTGATCACTAATTTTACTTTACGCTTTTTTATTTTTTCCATTTTAGGACAAATCAAACATATATCAACAATACGCTCTCTCCAAACTTGTATCAACAGCTACTATTCGTTAAGAAAGCACTGAGCCATCTCAAATTTATTTTAAGCATGCTGCTGAATTAATTTGGAGTTTTGATTTATAAGGAACAAAAAACATAAGCTTTATCAGGAAATATGATTCTTCTCCAAAACGTCCAGTTATGGATTGAAAAATGTTCTAGCTCTTAACAAGATATTGCATTGACTGCAAGACCACCTTTACTTGTCTCTTTATAGCGTTCACTCATATCATGACCAGTCTGGCGCATTGTTTCTATACAAGCATCAAGAGAAACAAAATGATCTCCATTACCATATAATGCAAGAGAAGAAGCCGTTACCGCCTTAACAGCTCCCATTGCATTACGCTCAATACAAGGAACTTGTACAAGACCTGCAACAGGATCACATGTCATTCCCAAATGATGTTCAAGCGCAATTTCTGCCGCATTTTCAATTTGAGCTGGTGTTCCACCTAATGCTGCGGTCAACCCTGCTGCGGCCATTGAAGATGCCGTTCCAACTTCACCTTGACACCCAACTTCTGCACCAGAAATAGAGGCATTATGTTTGATAACACCGCCTATAGCTGCTGCCGTTAATAGAAAATTATGTATTCCCTCTCGATCTGAATCATCATTAAATTGAAGATAATAACGCAAAACGGCTGGGACAACACCAGCTGCGCCATTTGTTGGTGCTGTAACAACACGACCACCTGCTGCATTTTCCTCATTGACTGCTATAGCATATACCGAAAGCCAATCATTTGCCCAAAGTGGATAATTGTGATTTTTCCTTTGATTTTCCAAAAGCGTTTCATGCAGCTTTTTAGCACGCCTTAGAACACGCAATCCACCAGGCAACTCACCTTCTTGTGAAAGACCTCTATCAATGCAATTTGTCATCGCTGAAAAAATTTCATCAAGCCCTACATCAAGAGAAGAACGCTCTATCTTTGTTTCTTCATTTAAGCGCTTCATTTCAGCAATTGAAAGTCCTGATTTTTCTGCCATTGATAACATTGTACAAGCAGAATCGAATGGATATGGTACCTCAAATGCTTCTGGTTGTATATTATCATTCATATGGCTTAATTCATCCTCAGTCACAACAAAGCCACCACCGATAGAATAATAAATCTGCCGCAACAGAACATTCCCATCAGTATTAAGTCCTTCAAAGGCTAGTCCATTTGTATGTCCAGGGAGGATTTGCTTTCGTTCAAAAATAAGATCACATTGCACATCAAACTGATAAGCGGGATGGCCTTCTGGTTGCACTTTTTTTTCACGTATAACTTTTTCTAACAGAAACCCCATGCTATCAGGATCAACAGTAGAAGCTTTTTCTCCTAAAAGTCCTAATATGATAGCCCTATCTGTTGCATGACCAATACCCGTGAAAGCTAACGAACCATAAAGATAAACACGTATACGAGAAACTTGAATATCAGACGACTGAGAAAAATCTCCTATCTTTTGCAAAAACATATTAGCAGCTGTCATCGGTCCCATCGTATGTGAGCTAGAAGGACCAATCCCAATTTTAAAAAGTTCAAAAACAGATAGAAACACGTATCACCTCAAAACTATAGTACAGTTTGAGCATATATGCTTTTTCATAACGTTTCTCCCGTTTAAAATCAAATTGCGAGATAAACTAAAAAAATAACAGCAATAAACACGAATGTCGCTCGTCTTGCTACCACCCAACACTTTCTTTCTATAGTGTTTTCCATTAGCCAACCTTCAAAACGGGCAATGCCCCTAGAGTCACCACTCCTAATGTTCCAAGCGTAGTAAAATAAGTGTTAATATGCAATATTAAAATTCAATAAGGATGAGAAATCTTATCGGAAATATTTTTCATAATGCACTAAGTTCTTCAAAACGTATGCTTAATTGTATGAAATATTTTATGGGTATGTTTCAATGAAACGTACAAAGTTTTCTAACGATTCTCGTTCTGTCTCAAACTTGTTTTCTGGAGCACTCATATCGCGATAACCAAGTGCCATACCACAGATAATATGGCGATCAGAAGGAATAGATAAAAGCGTACGAATCTGTTTATGATAATCAGCAAAAGCAGCTTGAGGACAGGTATCTAATCCAAATCCACGTGCAGCTAACATAATGGTCTGCATAAACATACCCAAATCAAGCCAACTCCCCATTTCCATGTCGTGATCCATTGTAAATAAGAGTCCTACAGGTGCATCAAAAAATAAAAAATTTCGCGCCTTTTGATGAAGTATTTTTTCTTTATCTCCTTTTTGAATTCCAAGACTCTGATAAAGATCCAAACCAACTTTTCGACGCCTTGAAATATAAGGCTCACGCCACTGACGTGGATAATAACTATATTCACGCTCTCCTTTTACACCTGAAAGCACAAGTTGTGAAAGCTCTTGCCCTACTTTCTGTAATACACTTCCTGTAAGCACAATCACTTGCCATGGCTGAATATTTGTTCCAGATGGTGCACGTGCTGCAAGTTTTAAGATTTCTTTGATTGTTTCCAAACTAACTGGCTGATCAGTAAAAGCGCGAATTGACTTTCGTGACAAAATAGATTGAAAAACACTCATAGGAGAAACTGTCATTGTTTTTACTTTCTTTATGAAAAATAATTTTTTCTTATCAAGGACAATATACTGCGAAAATACCTTTGCAGCTTTTTCAAACACTCTATTTCTTTAAATGACTTACACATTTCACGCAGTGTTAAATATCCCCCTTAGAGATAGTATAACCTATCCCTTTTAAGAGAAAGAAAATTGTCTAAAAGTAGACAAAATAAATTTTATAATCAATAACTAACCCCCAACTCCGCTAAGCTCTCAAAAAAACTCTCCTCAATTCGTTCTAAATCCTGTAGAAGATCATCAACATCATGCTGCATCTGCTTTAAATCAGCTCGTTTTTTATGAATTCCTGCAATTAATTTCTTAAGCTTTTTCTCATCATCTGGTGGTTTTCCAACTATTGTCAACATATCAGATATTTCAGACAACGAAAATTTAACTCTTTTAGCACGCAGTATTTGCTTTAACTTATGACGATCCGTTTGTGTATAAAGCCGTGTACTTCCACGCCGAAAAGGACTAAGAAGTCCCTCTTCTTCATAATAACGCAAAGTTCGAGCTGTTATTGAAAACTCACGTGTTAATTTTCCAATTGAATAATATTCGTACATTTTATCATTCTGTCTGCATAGATCACATTGTTATAAGAAATGTGTCTATTTTTTATAAAAAACTTAGTAAGCACCCTAATCTCTACTTTCCTGCATTCTAATTTATAAGAAAATACATTCTTATCATACAAGCATTGTATAGTAGAGAATCAATTATTTTTTAGATTACAGAAAAGACTATTGACCTTTCATTATAAGTCCTTTTAAATCTTTATAGAAGATATCAATCAAAAATTTTCCTAAAATTCAAAATCAATCATTATTTGATTTGTAGATAATCACTCTTTTCCTTGAATATGGCTTTTGAGTTTTACATATTTTGAAAAAATTCTATACTGCTTTTAGAAATTAAGAAACTTTAAAATAAAGTAACAAAAAAGATAAACATCATTACAAAATAATAAGCTACTAAAGACGTTCCCAATAACTGTCGCCTTATAATTTTTGACATTTTCAAGAAAATATGTAACTTTCGCATTTTGAGATAAAAAAACGTCTGAACTTTCTATTCAGACGTTTTTATATTATGTGATGTTGTATTTAAATTATTCAGCAACGGCCCCAGTTGTCATATTTGTCAACATAGCCTTAGCCACTTCGTTATTACTAGACTTACGCTGCTCATCTACAATCAAATCATCACGAACCGCAGCAATACGACGGATTTGAGAAATCGTACCGCCTGTACCTGCTGGAATAAGACGACCGACAATAACGTTCTCTTTAAGTCCTTGCAAAGTATCAATTTTACCAGAAACTGCTGCTTCAGTAAGAACACGTGTTGTTTCCTGAAACGATGCCGCCGAAATGAAAGAAGGCGTTTGAAGAGAAGCTTTTGTAATTCCAAGAAGAATGGGATTACCAGATGCTGGTTTCTTCCCTTCTGCAATCAAATTATCATTGATTTCATCAAGTTCAATACGATCAACATTATCACCTGGAATATAACCAGAATCTCCAGATTCAGTAATTTCAACTTTTTGCAACATTTGACGAACAATCACTTCAATGTGCTTATCATTAATAAGAACTCCCTGTAAACGATAAACCTCCTGAATCTCATTAACAAGATAAGATGCCAAAGCTTCAACCCCCTTAATCGCCAAGATATCATGAGGTGCTGGATTACCATCAAGGATATAATCTCCCTTTTCAATTTGATCGCCTTCTTGGAAATGAAACAACTTACCTTTTGGAATCAAATATTCTACTGCCTCAAGAGTTTCATCATTTGGTTCAATAATGATACGACGTTTATTCTTATAACCACGGCCGAATCGAATCGTGCCACTTACTTCAGCAATAATCGCATGATCCTTTGGACGACGCGCTTCAAAAAGCTCAGCCACACGTGGTAAACCACCCGTAATATCTTTCGTCTTGGCACTTTCCATTGGCAAACGAGCAATAACATCACCAGCCTTAACATGAGCACCAAGCTCAACAGAAAGAATAGTTTCCACTGACATCATATAACGGGCTTCACCTCCCTTATACAATTTAGCAATGGATTCACCTTCTTTATCTGTGTAAATAATAATGGCTGGTTTAAGATCCGCACCACGTGGATTAGCGCGCCAATCAATCACTAAACGCTTCGTAATACCCGTAGATTCATCAGCTGTTTCAGTGACAGATAAACCATCAATCATATCTTCAAAACCCACATAACCTTCAACTTCCGTTAAAATTGGACGTGTATAAGGATCCCATTCTGCTATACGTTGGCCACGTTTAACCACATCACCATCATCAACAAAAATATGAGCACCATAGCTAACACGATGTACAACGCGCTCTTTTCCTAACTCATCCTTGATAAGGATAGCCATATTACGCCCCATAACAACCAATTGGCCTTCAGAGTTACGAACCACATTACGATTACGAATCTCCACCTTACCTTCATAAGATGCCTCTAAATACGATGAATCAACAACCTGCGCAGTTCCTCCTAAGTGGAAAGTACGCATAGTAAGCTGTGTTCCCGGCTCACCAATGGATTGAGCAGCAATAACACCAACGGCTTCTCCCTGATTAACAGGTGTTCCACGCGCCAAATCACGACCATAGCATTTTGCACAAACACCAAGACGTGTTTCACATGTTAAAGCAGAGCGAATTTGAACAGATTGAATCCCAGCTGCTTCAATCTTCGCAACATCAGCTTCCTCAATCATTGCTCCACCTTCAAGGATAACCTCTCCAGAGACAGGATGTAGAATATCAACAAGCGCTGTACGACCAAGAATTCTTTGCCCAATGGAGGCAACAATTTGTCCTGCATCAACAATCGGCTGCATGGTAAGCCCTTTTGCGGTACCACAATCAACTGCTGAAATAATAGCATCCTGTGCAACATCAACAAGACGCCGTGTTAAATAACCAGAGTTCGCCGTCTTTAACGCAGTATCAGCAAGTCCTTTACGTGCACCATGCGTGGAATTGAAGTACTCATTAACAGTTAGACCTTCTTTAAAATTTGAAATAATGGGCGTTTCAATAATTTCACCCGATGGTTTTGCCATTAATCCACGCATACCGGCCAATTGTCTCATCTGGTTAGCAGAACCACGAGCACCAGAGTGCGACATCATATAGATCGAATTCATCGGCCGTTGACGACCTGTTTTAGGATCAAAATCGACGGCTTGAATACGTTTCATCATTTCATCTGCAACGCGATCTGTACATTTACCCCAAGCATCTACAACCTTATTGTATTTTTCACCTTGTGTAATCAAACCATCATTATATTGCTGTTCGTACTCCTTAGCCAAAGCTTCTGTTTCTGCAACTAAACGAGACTTACTATCAGGAATAACCATATCATCCTTACCGAATGAAATTCCTGCACGACAAGCATAAGAAAAGCCAAGCTGCATAATACGGTCACAAAAAATAACCGTCTCTTTTTGTCCACAGTGCCGATAAACATGATCAATCATTTTAGAAATATTCTTTTTCGTCATCTCTTGATTGACAATATCAAATGAGATATCCGCACTTCTTGGCAAAAGCTCACCGATAATCAAACGACCAGGTGTCGTATCATAAAGTTTAGAAACTTCTTTTCCATCCTTCCCAATATTCTTAACACGGCCTTTAATCTTCGTATGAAGCGTTACAACCTTATTTTCCAAGGCATAATGAAGCTCACCTATATCAGAAAAGGCCATTCCTTCACCTGGTTCTTTTTCAGAAACAATTGAAAGATAATAAAGACCAAGAACCATATCCTGTGAGGGAACAATAATGGGAGCACCATTGGCCGGATGAAGAATATTATTGGTGGACATCATCAAAACACGGGCTTCAAGCTGCGCTTCAAGAGAAAGCGGAACGTGAACCGCCATCTGATCACCATCAAAATCTGCATTAAAAGCAGTACACACCAGTGGATGAAGTTGAATAGCTTTGCCTTCAATTAAGATAGGTTCAAAAGCCTGAATCCCCAAACGGTGCAATGTTGGCGCACGGTTGAGTAAAACAGGGTGTTCACGAATAACCTCATCCAAGATATCCCAAACTTCTGGATGTTCTTTTTCAACAAGCTTCTTTGCCTGCTTTACCGTTGATGAATAGCCTTTTGCATCAAGCCGCGCATAAATAAAAGGCTTAAATAATTCAAGAGCCATTTTTTTAGGAAGACCACATTGATGCAATTTTAATTCAGGACCCGTCACGATAACAGAACGCCCCGAGTAATCAACTCGCTTCCCAAGTAAGTTCTGACGAAACCGTCCTTGCTTGCCCTTCAACATATCTGATAGAGACTTGAGAGGACGTTTATTGGCTCCAGTAATCACACGCCCACGCCGTCCATTATCAAACAATGCATCAACAGCTTCTTGTACCATACGCTTTTCATTGCGCACGATAATTCCAGGAGCACGCAATTCAATCAGCCGTTTCAAGCGGTTATTACGATTAATAACACGCCGATAAAGATCATTCAGATCTGATGTCGCAAAACGCCCACCATCAAGCGGAACCAATGGACGCAAATCCGGTGGAATAACCGGAATTGTTTTCATTATCATCCACTCTGGCTTATTCCCAGATTCAAGAAAATTTTCAACGATTTTAAGTCGTTTAATCAATTTTTTCTGCTTTAACTCTGAAGTTGTTTCAGCTAATTCGAGACGCAAATCATTAGCGATTTTATCTAACTCCATACTAGCTAAAAGCTCGTAAATAGCTTCAGCGCCAATCATAGCTGTAAATTGATCTTCTCCGAACTCATCAATAGCAAGCATATATTCTTCTTCAGAAAGAAGCTGATGGAGCTTAAGAGATGTCAATCCTGGTTCGGTTACAATATAATTCTCAAAATAAAGAACCCGCTCAATATCTTTTAAAGTTAAATCTAAAAGTGTAGAAATACGACCTGGTAATGATTTAAGAAACCATATATGTGCAACAGGTGCCGCAAGTTCAATATGCCCCATACGCTCACGACGTACGCGCGAAAGAGTAACCTCTACACCGCATTTTTCACAAATAATGCCCTTATACTTCATGCGTTTATATTTGCCACATAGACACTCATAGTCCTTAATAGGGCCAAATATACGTGCACAAAAAAGACCATCACGTTCTGGTTTAAAAGTCCGATAATTAATAGTCTCAGGCTTCTTAATCTCACCATACGACCAGGACAAAATTTTCTCAGGACTCGCAATAGAAATACGAATAGAGTCAAATGTCTGCGCTGGCGCTTGAGGATTGAAAAGATTCATGACCTCGTGGTTCATGCTGTTCTCCTTCAAAGATTCTTAGAACCTGTTGTAATATCTCATTTATTTTATAACAGATCTTTTTTAAAATACATTTACTTTTAAAAACGACCTGTATAGCCTTAATAAGGTTATTGAGCCTCTTAAAGTAATAAGAGCGCAGCCTTTTTCCAGTGCGCTCCTTGAATTATTACTCTGCCGTATCAGACAATGCCCGCTGTGCAATAAGTTCACGCGCATCATCAAGCTCCACATTAAGAGCAAGTGAGCGCATTTCTTTTACCAACACATTAAAGCTTTCGGGTATCCCTGCCTCAAATGTATCATCACCACGCACAATTGCCTCATAGACTTTTGTCCGCCCAGCCACATCATCTGATTTTACTGTTAGCATCTCCTGCAAAGTGTATGCAGCACCATAAGCTTCAAGTGCCCATACCTCCATTTCACCAAAACGCTGACCACCAAACTGTGCCTTACCTCCTAATGGCTGCTGCGTAACAAGTGAATAGGGACCTATAGAACGTGCATGAATCTTATCATCAACAAGGTGATGCAATTTCAACATGTAAATATATCCCACCGTTACTGGACGATCAAAAGGCTCCCCAGTACGACCATCATAAAGCGTAACCTGCCCTGAACTATCTAAGCCTGCGTCTTCCAGCATCATGTTAATATCAGACTCATGTGCTCCATCAAAAACAGGCGTTGCAATTGAAACCCCTTTTTTCATCTGTAATGCCAATTTGTAGAGGCTTTCATTATCATACTGACGGACTGGTTCATTATGATTATCATCAGGCATAAGATTTTCAATACGCTGACGCAGCGGCAATATATCCCCAGTCTCTTGATACAACTCTAACAAATCACCAATCTTCTTGCCCATCCCCGCACATGCCCAACCAAGGTGCGTCTCAAGAATTTGTCCAACATTCATACGACTAGGCACACCAAGCGGATTCAAGACGATATCAGCATGGGTCCCATCTTCAAGAAATGGCATATCTTCTACGGGAAGAATACGTGAAACAACACCCTTATTTCCGTGACGTCCCGCCATCTTATCACCTGGTTGGATTTTGCGCTTCACAGCCACAAAAACCTTCACCATTTTCATGACACCAGGAGGCATTTCATCACCTCTTTGGACCTTTTCAACTTTATCCATAAAGCGACGTTGTAATGCTTCCTTTGATTCATCATATTGCTTGCGCAAAGCTTCAATTTCATTTTGAAGTTTTTCATCCTCAACAGCAAATTGCCACCACTGGGATCGTGGATAATGCCCCATCACTGTACTATCAAGCTTTTTGCTGCCCGAAAAGCCTTTCGGACCTTCTACAGCAACTTTACCTGTCAACATATCGGTGAGGCGCGAATAAACATTGCGATCAAGAATAGACTGTTCATCATCACGGTCTTTTGCTAAACGCTCAATTTCTTCACGCTCAATTGCCATCGCACGTTCATCTTTTTCCACGCCATGGCGATTAAAAACGCGAACTTCAACAACAGTACCAAAAGTCCCAGGAGGCATACGCATAGAAGTATCACGAACATCGGATGCCTTTTCCCCAAAAATCGCACGCAGAAGCTTTTCTTCCGGCGTCATGGGACTTTCACCTTTTGGGGTAATCTTTCCAACTAAAATATCACCCGGTTGAACTTCAGCACCAATATAAATAATGCCAGCTTCATCAAGATTTCTTAACGCTTCTTCCGCAACATTAGGAATGTCGCGCGTAATTTCCTCAGGCCCAAGTTTTGTATCGCGTGCCGCAACTTCAAATTCCTCAATATGAATTGAAGTAAACACATCATCAGCAACAATGCGCTCGGATAACAAAATAGAATCTTCATAATTGTATCCATTCCAAGGCATAAAGGCTACGAGAACATTCCGCCCAAGAGCCAAATCACCAAGATCCGTGGATGGACCATCTGCAATGATATCACCTTTTTCTACCCTATCACCAACATTTACAAGAGGACGCTGATTAATACAAGTGGACTGATTAGAACGCTGAAATTTCTGTAAGCGGTAAATATCAACGCCTGATTTTGAAGGATCTAAATCTTCTGTTGCACGGATAACAATACGGGTAGCATCAACTTGATCAACAACACCACTACGTTTTGCACTCACAGCAGCTCCTGAATCGCGCGCAACTATGGATTCCATTCCCGTCCCAACAAATGGTGCTTCAGCGCGTACAAGAGGAACTGCCTGACGCTGCATGTTCGATCCCATAAGTGCACGATTCGCATCATCATTTTCCAAAAAAGGAATAAGCGCTGCTGCAACTGAAACCAACTGTTTTGGTGAAACATCCATCAAATCAACATGATCACGCGGCGCCATTAAAACTTCACCAGCATGACGGCAAACAACAAACTCTTCTATAAAACGACCTTCGCTATCTAATGAAGAATTAGCCTGAGCGACATAATGCTTTGCTTCTTCCATCGCTGAAAGATAAATAACTTCTTTTGTAACTTTTCCATCAATAATTTTTCGATATGGACTTTCAATAAAGCCATATTTGTTAACTCGCGCAAATGTTGCTAAGGAGTTGATTAGACCAATATTGGGGCCTTCTGGTGTTTCAATCGGACAAATACGACCATAATGCGTAGGATGTACGTCACGGACTTCAAAACCCGCACGTTCACGAGTCAAACCGCCTGGACCAAGAGCAGAAAGACGGCGCTTATGGGTAATTTCCGACAATGGATTGGTTTGATCCATAAACTGCGACAATTGTGAAGACCCAAAAAACTCACGAACTGCTGCTGCAGCAGGCTTTGCATTGATCAAATCCTGTGGCATAACTGTATCAATTTCAACCGATGACATACGCTCTTTTATCGCACGCTCCATACGAAGAAGACCAATGCGATATTGATTTTCCATCAACTCCCCAACGGAACGAACGCGACGGTTGCCAAGATTATCAATATCATCAATTTCACCACGTCCATCACGCAATTCAACCAACATCTTAACAACAGCAAGAATATCCTCTTGGCGTAAAATGCGAACTGTGTCTGGACAATCAAGATCCATACGCAAATTCATCTTAACACGCCCAACAGCAGAAAGATCATAACGCTCTGGATCAAAAAACAATGAATGGAACATTGCTTCTGCTGTATCGATTGTTGGAGGCTCACCTGGACGCATTACTCGGTAAATATCAAATAACGCATCCTGCCGACTTTCATTTTTATCCACCTTCAAAGTATTGCGGATGTAAGCGCCAATATTCATGTGATCAATATCAAGAATATTGATTTGATCAGCACTAACATCAAGCAAAATTTTTAATACTTTTTCGTCAATTTCATCACCAGCCTCAAGGTAGATTTCACCTGTTTCGTAATTGACGATATCTTCGGCTAGATAACAACCTAATAAATCATCTTCACTAACTTTAACCGCTTTAAGTCCTTTTTCTGCCAAAGACTTCGCAGTACGAACTGTTAATTTTTTACCAGCCTCCGCAACGACTTCACCACTATCTGCATCTATAAGGTCAGAAATGAGCTTCATTCCTTTAAAGCGATCAACAGAATAAGGAACTCGCCATCCTTCTCCATCACGCTCATAAGTCACTTTATCATAAAACGTTGATAAAATATCTGACGCATCCATACCTAATGCCATCAAAAGACTTGTAACAGGAATTTTGCGCCGTCGATCAATACGCGCATAAACGATGTCCTTAGCATCAAACTCAATATCAAGCCAAGAACCACGATACGGAATAACACGAGCAGCAAAAAGAAGCTTTCCTGATGAATGGGACTTTCCTTTATCATGGTCAAAAAAGACACCAGGAGAACGATGCATCTGAGAAACAATAACACGCTCCGTACCATTAACAACAAAGGTACCATTCGTCGTCATTAAAGGCATATCGCCCATATAAACGCCTTGCTCTTTAATGTCTTTGATATCTTTGGAGCCAGTATCCTCATCAACATCAAAAACAATCAAACGCAATATGACCTTTAATGGGGCAGCATAAGTTAAATCACGTTGACGGCACTCTTCAACATCAAATTTTGGTAAATCAAATTCATAACCTACAAACTCAAGCATAGCTGTACCGGAAAAATCTGAAATAGGAAAAACAGATTTAAAAACAGCTTGCAAACCTTCATCTGGTCGTCCACCTTTCGGTTCCTCAACCATGAGAAACTGATCGTATGACGCTTTTTGAACCTCAATAAGATTCGGCATTTCTGCTACTTCAGGAATCTTACCAAAAAATTTGCGTACGCGCTTACGACCATTGAATTGAGACATCATTGCGTGAGTCTGAGCCATCGTCGCTCCTTGATCTTTACTCTTCAAGGTAGACCAACCTTGAAAGCCTTATATCATTAACCTGCATATGCAGACCAGTTCACTTGACACTCAATAATGAGCATCATTAACTTTCCCCACCAACATAAGCCATTTATCTCTTTGACTCTATGATGAAGGAGTAAGTAATCTAAACCTATCCCATTCCTGTTACGAAACCATTAGGAAAAGGTTTTTTACTCATTATTTTCCCTCTTTGTATTAAGAGAAAGAAATCGGCGAACATAAATGCCCGCCGATAAAATTAAATTTACTTAAGTTCCACTTTAGCACCAGCAGCTTCAAGTTGAGATTTAATTTTTTCTGCTTCTTCTTTAGAAGCAGCCTCTTTAATAGGCTTAGGTGCACCTTCAACCAGATCTTTAGCTTCTTTAAGACCAAGTCCAGTAAGAGCACGAACTTCCTTAATAACATTAATTTTTTGTGCGCCACCTTCAACAAGAATAACATCAAATTCTGTTTTTTCTTCAGCAGCTGGAGCAGCAGCACCAGCAACAGCAGCGACAGCTACAGGAGCAGCAGCCGAAACTCCCCACTTTTCTTCAAGTAACTTAGAAAGCTCAGCGGCTTCCAAAAGGGTTAGATTAGAAAGGTCTTCTACGATCTTCTCTAGATCAGCCATTTTTAAATTCCTTCAATTAAAAGATTTGAACCATTATTAAATTTTATCCAAAAAAACAGAAAAGCATTAAGGCTCTTCCATAAACGTGAATACAAACAGCCTTAAGCCGCCTTATCCTCCTGAGCATATGCTCCAATGACACGTGCAACCTGACCAGCAGGGGCATTAACAACCTGTGCAATACGGGTCGCAGGGGTAGAAATCATACCCACAAGTTTTGCACGCAACTCGTTTAATGAAGGCAATGAAGCCAATGACTTCACAGCATCTACAGTTAAACTTGTTGCACCCATTGAACCGCCAAGTATGACAAATTTGTCATTGCTTTTCGCAAAATCAACAGCAACTTTCGGTGCTGTGATTGGATCTTCTGAATAAGCAATAAGTGTTTGCCCAGTAAACAAACCCACTATCGATTCAGATTCCGTGCCCTGAAGAGCGATTTTAGCAAGACGGTTTTTGGCGACTTTAACGGCACCGCCAGCTTCACCCATTTTCGAACGCAGATCATTCATCTGTGAAACTGTCAGACCGGAATAATGTGCAACAACAACAGAACCAGACTTCCGAAAAGCCTCGTTAAGCCATGTAACAAATTCGCGTTTTTCCGCTCTATTCACTGTCTCTCTCCATTTAACAGATTTACTTAAAACAAACCTGTTGGTTACCTTTGATAACATAAAATACTTCATGTCACCGATGAGGATCCTGTCCCCTTTTTCACGCACAGCGTTCAAAGGCAACCTTGGCTCAAACCCTTTAAGTCTTTTAACTCTCAGTTTTTACCCCAGTCTCATGCAGGTTTTTTTTGATTAAGATACTTAAAAGTATCACCTACAATCTCGGACAGGATATTCCGGAATTTCTCCCGGCACAACCTAAGCCCTATAAAGCTTAGATAGCTAAATGCTGATCAAAACCAGCACTTTAAAATACAATTTTGATATTCCCATACCCCAAAAAACAAAATCATAAATCAGCTTACATTAACTCTGAACGAACCGTTGCTGGATCAACTTTAACACCAACTCCCATAGTCGACGAAACAGCAACGCGTTTAATATATTCACCTTTTGCACCTTGCGGTTTGGCTTTAATAACTGCACTTGCAAAGGCTTTTATATTTTCTACGATTTTTTCAACACCAAAAGAAGCCTTACCAATACCAGCATGCACAATACCAGCTTTTTCCACACGAAACTCAACAGCACCACCTTTAGAAGCTTTGACAGCACCGGCGATATCAAGTGTTACAGTACCAACCTTCGGATTTGGCATCAAACTCCGTGGACCAAGAATCTTACCAAGACGACCAACAAGAGGCATCATGTCTGGCGTTGCAATACAACGATCAAAGTCTATAGTCCCTCTATTAACGCTTTCAAATAAATCTTCGGCACCCACAATATCAGCTCCTGCCGCCTTAGCTTCCTCAGCCTTATCCCCACGAGCAAAAACGGCAACACGAATATTTCTCCCTGTCCCATTAGGCAAATGAGCAACGCCTCGAACCATTTGATCAGCATGACGCGGATCAACACCCAAGTTCATTGAAATTTCGATTGTTTCATCAAACTTAGCAACAGCACGCTCCTTAACCATTGAAACGGCATCTTTTAAAGCGTAAAGTTCATTAAAATCAATATCTTTTCGGATATTTTTTATTCTTTTTGCTACTTTTGCCATAATATTAGCCCACCACTTCCAAGCCCATCGAGCGAGCAGAACCTTCAACCATACGCATTGCTGCCTCAATGTCATTCGCATTAAGATCTTTCATCTTTGATTCCGCAATCGAACGAATTTTATCGCGAGAAATGCTTCCTACAGACACTTTACCAGGCTCTTTTGAGCCAGATTTCAGGTTTGCTTCCTTCTTTAAAAAGAATGATACAGGAGGCGTCTTGAGAGAAAATGTGAAAGACTTATCTTGATAATACGTAATAACAACTGGAATCGGTGCCCCCTTTTCCATTTCTTGTGTAGCTGCATTAAACGCCTTACAAAACTCCATGATATTAATACCACGCTGCCCAAGAGCTGGACCAATCGGTGGAGATGGAGTAGCAGCTCCTGCAGGAACCTGCAACTTAAGCTGACCTATACTTTTTTTTGCCATAACAATCTGCCTTTAATTTCACTGGTATACTGACAATTCACCTTGCCCGTTACCCGCTGCAGTCACGTGGTTCGGATCATTAAGCCGACAAAAGCTATAAATCACCTCCCACTCCTTCCTTAAAGTAATTAAAACTACTCTAAGTTTAATCAGAGTTTTTCAACCTGACCAAATTCCAAATCAACAGGCGTAGGACGCCCAAAAATAAGCACTTCAACCTTAAGACGAGAGCGCTCTTCTTCAACCTCTTGAACAATTCCATTAAACGAAACAAAAGGACCATCAGCAACGCGAACTTGCTCTCCAACCTCAAACAATACAGAGGACTTTGGAGACTCAACCCTTTCCTGAACTTGTTTGAGAATTTGCTCAACCTCTCGATCAGAAATAGGAACAGGACGCGCATCCGACCCTAAAAAACCTGTCACTTTAGGCGTGTTCTTAATAAGATGATAAACTTCATCTGTTAACTCAGCACGAACAAGAACATAACCAGGAAAAAACTTTCGCTCAGTATCAACTTTGCGTCCACGACGAACCTCTACAACACGCTCTGTTGGAACAAAAATCTTTTCAAAAAGATGATCAAGTCCCTTTTGCTTTGCCTCCTTATCAATAGCTTCCGCTACTTTCTTTTCAAAATTTGAATATGCCTGAACAATATACCAACGAGCTGCCACAGTCACACTTCCTTACATTCTCAACTAAAAAGATATTTCAGAAGATCAATAACCCGCCAAACACCAAAATGCATAACCTGATCCACAATAAAAAAGAAAGCTGAAGCCAATGCAGTTACCAACAAAACCATAATAGTAGAAATAACCGTCTCACGACGTGTAGGCCATTTCACTTTAATTGTTTCTGCATAAACCTGCTTCAAAAAGGTAATCGGATTGGTTTTAGATGCCATCGTCACACTATACTCTCTCTAGTCCTATTGTGTTTTATAGAACAAAATAAACAGGAAAAAATGCAAAAGCCAACTTTCAGACTTATGCAATTTCCTTACTTTCTATTCAATACCGTTTCACACACAAAAAAACAAGCCCCATATCAAAAAAAGCGAAAAAGGCAGCAAAATCCACTCCCTTATATGTAAAATCCCCCCCTTTGGCAGGGGCAGCAGGACTTGAACCCGCGACCTGCGGTTTTGGAGACCGCCGCTCTACCAACTGAGCTATACCCCTAACTCTCAAAACTAAAACACTTTTAACACCCCTTTAACAAGCATTATTTATTCAATAATCTTAGAGACGATACCGGCACCAACAGTACGACCACCTTCACGAATAGCAAAACGAAGTTTCTCTTCCATCGCTATCGGA